>JAAEUI010000236.1 GCA_024227475.1 Paracoccaceae bacterium
GAAGACAAGTATACTCACGAATAGACCATTCTGGAATGCTTTCATATGGATGACCTTTGCCCGGTAGATGTGTATATTTGTTGATTTATAATTGGCATTGCTCAACCTCGAACCGTGAACCGCTTAACCCTGGTCTTTGTCACTTAAACTTATAGCTGTCCTGCTCCTTTAATGGATTATTGGGGTGGGTCCGCCAATCTGCGTGTTCGGGGTTTATCTCCTGTCCGGTACGGGGGTCGATGCCTTCGGTTAAGGGCTTCATGGTAATGCAATCTTCGATGGGGCAGACCTCGACACACAGGTTGCAACCGACGCATTCTTCGTCCTTAACGACAAACTTGCGCTCGCCGTCGACGGTATGGGTAATCGCCTGGTGGGAGGTGTCTTCACAGGCAATGTGACACTTGCCGCATTTGATGCACAGATCCTGGTCGATGTAGGCTTTTTCGATGTAGTTGAGATTCAGGTATTTCCAATCCGTCACGGACGGCACGGCCTTGCCGACCAAGTCATGAACAGATGCCATACCTTTTTCATCCAGAAAATTGTTCAACCCGTCAATTAGCCCTTCAACAATCTTGAAACCGTATACCATGGCTGCTGTACATACCTGAACGGTAGTTGCGCCCAAGGCTATAAAATCAACCGCATCTCGCCAGTTCGTTACGCCGCCGATACCTGAAATAGGAATATCATGGGTGTCCGCTGTGCGGGCAATCTCGGCAACCATATTCAGCGCGATGGGCTTGACCGCTTCGCCGCAATATCCGCCGTGCGTCCCCATGCCGTCGGTGGTGGGATACATCGTCAGCGAATCGTAGTCAACGCGCATGATCGAGTTGATCGTATTGATTAGGGAAACGGCGTCGGCGCCGCCCGCTTTGGCGGCCATGGCCGGATGAAGGATATTGGTGATATTGGGGGTTAACTTGACGATCACCGGAATCGAGGCGTGCTTTTTACACCATTCCGCGGTCATCTGAACATACTCCGGCACCTGCCCGACAGCGGACCCCATCCCTCTTTCGGACATGCCGTGCGGGCAGCCGAAATTGAGCTCGAAAGCATCCGCCCCGGTGTCTTCTATCATGGGGACATATTTAGCCCAGGACGCCTCGTTCATCGGCAACATCACCGAAGCCACCAGCGGCCGGTCCGGCCAATCCCGCTTGATCTGCTTCATCTCTTTCAAGTTGGTCTGCAGCGGCCGGTCTGTAATCAGCTCAATATTGTTAAAACCGATCACCTGGCGATCATTGCCGTGCAGCACGGCATACCTGGGACCGCTGACATTGACAATATGGGGATCCTCGCCCAGTGTTTTCCAGACAACCCCGCCCCAACACGCTTCGAAAGCACGATTGACGTTGTAATCCTTGTCTGACGGCGGGCCGGATGCGATCCAGAATGGATTTGGCGATGCCATACCAATAAAATTCGTTTCTAGGTTAGCCATTATTTTTCC
>JAAEUI010000237.1 GCA_024227475.1 Paracoccaceae bacterium
CCACGTACTTCACGTGATCGAAGAACCGGTAGCCGATGTCTGGCTTGTCCGACTTGCCCATCCCGATGAGATCCACTGCGATGCACCGCCCCGAATCGGTAAGATGTGGAATGATGTTCCGCCACAGATAGGATGACGTGGGATTGCCGTGTAGAAACAATATCGGATCGCCCGACCCTTCATCTACGTAGTGCATCTTCGAGCCATGCACCTCAACAAAATGCGATTCAAAAGGAAATTCTGTATTGGTCAGGATGATGATAGACAAATTGTCATCCCCATCACGCTGGTCACATCAGCCAAATGCGCTTCGCCAATTCATTGGGCGATAGGCCTGGAATAGGTAGGCCTTGATGAGGCCGATCATTGTATTCCCGCAGGAAGACGCCCAGTAGGTCGGCGAGTACCCGCTCATCCTGCCAGTCCTTATCGCGCAGCCATTCTTTGAGTGTGCGCACAAAGCGTTCAGCAATCCCGTTGGATTGGGGACGATGGCGGGCAATCACCACATGGACAAAGGCTTCATCTTCAGCCAACTTCGCAAAGACATCGGCAGTAAAATGCGTGCCCCGATCGGAGATCAGGAATTGCAACTCCGCAGGCAGCAAGACCTGTAAGGCTTCCACAATCATCTCAGCGGTGACGTGTGCCCCGGCTACAAACAAGGGTAAGCCCAGACATTGCCGGGTACAGTTGTCGGTCATGACCAGGATGGCGATCCACGCGGTCACCAGCGGTAACCGGTCCGACCGTTGGCGGAGACTGCGGCGCTGTGCTCGCCAATGCGCGTCTTCTGCTTCACGGTGTTGCAGGGTGGTGTGACGCTGGTCACGCAGCGTGCGCCATCGCTCATCCTGGGCCTTGCGTTCCGCCCCCGTCCGGTGCTTTGGGGCCGCTCGCTCTGGCCGACGTTGTGCCTTTAACGTCTTCCAGGCAGTATCTTCTTGTGCCCGTTGTTGGCGGATGGCGCGGCGTTCAAGGCGTAATCGGTCTTCTTCCTGACGGAGCGCGCGTTTTTGCGCCTTGAGCGAGACG
>JAAEUI010000238.1 GCA_024227475.1 Paracoccaceae bacterium
ACACGCCCCATGCTTTTGAGGAATAGAAAGGCTCCGGCGTTGCCGGGGCCTTTTTCTTTTGGGTGCGAGCGATTTATACTGAAGCAGACAAGCGGGAGAAAAACAGATGGACCTTGATAAAGTGGGCGGCGCTGAATTCGGGGCATCCCTGCACGGTATGGGGCTGAACCTGCTGGTCAAAGACGTTCAGCGTTCAGTGGACATCCTGAAAACCCTGTTTGGCATGACGGCATATCAGCCAACACAGGACTTTGCGATCATGCGCTATGGCGATCAGTTGTTTCAATTGCATGTCGACGGGGCATTCGGCGCGCATCCCTTGCTGGGACTTCTGCCAGAAGCGGGCGCACGCGGGGCAGGGATCGAGCTGCGGCTTTACGAGAGCGACCCGGATGAGGCTTCACAAAAGGCTGAGGCTGCCGGATGCCATATTCTGCAGGCACCTGCGGACAAACTACACGGCCTGCGCGAATGCGTTATTCTGGATCCGGACGGCTATGCTTGGGTACCTTCGCGCCGGCTTTAGATCGTATCTCGTGTAATTGGATTCACACAGGACTCGAGATACGCAACAACATCAGAAACTTAACCCGGCGTTTCCAATTCAATCTGAAACCGACTAAAATGGAATTACTTTAAGTTCGCTCAAACAAACCCGACAACCAATCCCCAACTGCCCGGTACCGCGCAAGTTTGGCAAGGTCGGCCCGAACCATCAGCCAGATTTCACGAACAAACTCCGGCTGGTGTTGCGCATCTTTTTGTTGCGTAAGCCGGGCATCGGCGTCACCGACAATTTTTGGCAGAACCGTGCGGCCAATTCGATTGGCCACCGCTTCTATTGCCGCTTCCGCATCGCTGACACGAAGCGGAGACACAGGATCGCCTGTTCGCCCAGCCTCCTGCTTCATCCATTGCGCCTGAGGGAGAAAGACGAGTTCCTCGGAATAGGTGATCCAGGGCAGGCTGGAAGGGACATTCTGTGCGTTTTTAGGGCCGTAGATTGCATGCATCAGCACCCCAAGCCGCCGTGTCTTGATCTGCATTTCCGTACCCCTTGGGCGGGCAAGACGGATAGCCATATCCGCCTCGCGGCGTGACAGGCTCAGGTTGCGGTTGTCTGCGTTCAAATGCAGCTCCAGCCCCGGATGAAGGTCCAGAAAATCCGGTGCAGCGGGAATAAGAAGCCGGTTGATCAGCATAGGTACGGCAGAGAGGCGCACTTGCCCAGTAAGGCTGACGTCCTGACCCGTTGCGCGGGACTGCAGGTCGCTTAGTTCGCGCTCCATAACCTCAGCTTGGGCGGCCGCAGACTGTCCGACCGGAGTTAGCTGGTAGGAGCCATCCCCGAGGCGTTCTATCAATTGTGCGCCAAAAGCACTCTGCAGCGCAGAAAGACGGCGCGAAACCGTTGTTGCATCAATCTTGAGCGCAGATGCGGCGCCGGCAAGCGAGTTGTGCTGAGCAATCGCCAGCAGAATGCGCAGGTCATTCCAGTTTGGTTGCTGCATAATTGCAGATGTATCCTGCAATATCGCGCATTGAAATAGCAAATTTGCAGAAATAGACCTATGGCAGGCAAAAATGCGGAATACTCGATGCTACAGAACCTTACCAGCCTAACAGGATTGTCCAGTTCAGAACTTTTCATCTGCGCTGCAGCCATTTTTTTTGCAGGTCTCGTCCGCGGGTTTGCTGGTTTTGCGCTTTCAGCCGTTGTGATGGCCAGCGTCGTGGTGATCCTGCCGCCGGTGGAGCTGATCCCGGTCTGTTTCGTTTTGGAAGGGGCCGCCAGCATCATGATGTTTCGAGGTGGCGTTCGTGATGCGGATATGAGGGTAGTATGGGTGTTGGCGATCGGTTCCGCTGTTGGCGTTCCCGTGGGGTTGCTGGCCACGACCACGGTTTCGCCAGAGATTTCCAAAATTGTTGCCCTAATCGTTATCCTGACGCTGACTTTACTTCAACTTCTCAGCATAACGCCAAGATTTATTGGCACTAAAGGCGGTCTAATCGGAACGGGTCTGGTAGCGGGCGTTGTGACCGGGCTGGCATCTGTCGGGGGTATGGTTGTGGCTCTCTACGTGCTGGCCAGCAAATCTGAACCGCGCGCGATGCGCGGGTCACTGGTGATGTTTCTGTTCATCAGCATGTTCACATCGCTGATTTTTTACCTTCTTTACGGGATCATGGACAAACAGGCGCTGACACGGGGTTTGGTCTTTACACCGGTTGTTCTTGCCGGGGTGGTACTTGGAACGGTGTTTTTTCGCCCTTCACTGGCGGTATTTTACAAGCAATTCTGCTTGCTGTTGCTGGTAGCTTTGTCCGGTGCCGGGCTGTTCAGGATGATAAGTGGCTGACCATCCGTTCTATGGCCATCGGATAGCCATCGGCGCCGTGCCCCATTACAAGATCGAAAGCCACTTTGCCGATATAGCTTACGCGGCGAAAATCCTCACGCTCATGGATGTTTGAAAGATGCAGCTCAAGGGTAGGGATCGCTACACTGGATATAGCGTCCATAAGGGCGATTGAGGTGTGCGTATAGGCCCCAGCGTTAATGACAAGTCCATCAAACCTGTCCCTGGCGGCGTGTATCCAGTCAATCAGCTCGCCTTCATGATTGGACTGCCGCATTTCCACAGTAGCGCCCAGCTTGTCAGCCCTGGACCGGCACATCACTTCGATGTCCTTCAATGTGGTCGTGCCATAGACTTCAGGCTGGCGGGTACCAAGAAGATTTAAGTTTGGCCCGTTAAGGATCAATATTTTAGTCATTTTCTGCCTAGCAAGGTTTTCATGCAGATAACACGAGCTGGTACTGTTTTGTCGAGAGATGATTGAGATGGGGAGTGCAAGCGTGAAGAAGTTGGAACCGGGAAGAACACTCCCTCACGCTTGCCCAAGGGATGAACCATACATCTTGGAAGAGGATGGTTCTTTGTCGTTAGACAAGACATTCCTATGAAATTACTTACCGACTTAAAGTGACGATCATCACTGTTAGCGAGATTAAATGGAGGGTTTTAGGTGGCGGCCATATGTAGCATCGTTTGGCATTTTTGGAGAAATATTTCATGGCACAATAACAATGAGCTAGCAGACGGTGTTAAATAAGATTATTAACATAATATATATTAGCGGCCATAAAGACAATCTCTGGTGCGCGCTACATTCAAGTGCGACTCTTGTTAGAAAACAACATGTTATCTGACGAGAGGAATCGGCATGGGAGCTGTTTACAGCCAACTGAGTATCACGGAACGACGCAGAATTGAACGCTGGAGGCATGCAAAGGTCCCTGTCGATGAGATGGCGCGTGTTTTGAAGCGCTGCAGATCAACGATTTTCCGGGAGCTCAAGCGCAACCACTTCGAAGACCCCGAAATGCCAAAGGTTGTTGGTTACTTTGGCGCCGCGGCTCAGTTGATGACAGCGGATCGACGTGCCCGGCAACGCAAACTCATCAAACACCCCAGCTTGCTTAACCGCGTTATTGATCGTCTCAAGAATGGCTGGACACCAGAACAGATCGGCAATCGCATGATCTATGAGAAGGCGCCGCTGCGGGTCTGCCAGGAGACAATTTACCGCTACATCTATTCCAAAGATGGCATGAGCAAGGAGCTCTGGTGGTATCTGCCAACGCATCGAAAAGCCCGCCATCCACGTCGCGCCCGTAAGCGCCAGAAGCCCAAGTTCCATAGAGATGTGAGCATTCTGTTCCGCCCTGATGATGTCGCGCACCGGCGCCAGTTCGGCCATTGGGAAGCTGATTTGGTGTTGTTCAAACAACGTTTTGGCCAGGTGAATGTCACATCGCTGGTCGAACGGGTCAGTCGCTTCACCGTTCTGCTGAAGAACCCGAACAAGCGCACAAAGCCAGTCATGGGTAAGATCATCGCTGCGATCAAGGATCTGCCACTGGTCGCCCGAAGATCGATCACGTTCGACCGTGGCTCAGAGTTCGTCTCATGGCCGCATCTTCAGGCCGAGATCGGTACACAGACTTGGTTCTGCGATCCCTCCTCGCCTTGGCAAAAAGGCACAGTCGAGAATACCAACCGTCGTGCCCGCCGCTGGCTCCCGCGCAAGCGCGACATCCGAACATTCTCAGATCAGGACATGAAAGAGATCTGCGATCGTCTCAACAATACGCCCCGCAAGTGCCTCGGCTGGAAGACGCCGGCAGAAGTCTTCAGAGAAAAGATGATGGCGGAACTGGCATGAGACCCCTACCCTGACACCCAACAAGAGTCGCGGTTCAGGTATCGCTCACACTGGTGGCAAATACAACCGTATCGTGCAATACTCATTACTTAGCGGCATTCGTTGACTCCTTTACATCTTCTGCGCATCTTTGTCGCCTGAGCGAATCTTTTTGGGAGGGGACGTTTGCCTGACGGAAACAAGGATACTGGAAACCCTGTTATCCAATTACGCGATATCCACAAAGCTTACGGAGATATCGAAGTTATCAAAGGTGTAGATCTCACTGCCCATCGCGGTGATGTCGTTGTCCTGATCGGCTCTTCCGGTTCAGGCAAAAGCACCCTGCTCCGTTGCATCAACCTACTGGAAACCTCGCAGGCTGGCGAAATCACCATTCATGGCGAGGACGTCAGCTGGAAAAACAAAGCTGGCGGACGGGTGACATCCGATCCTGATCAGGTACGCCGATTCCGTACTGAACTGTCGATGGTATTCCAGCAGTTCAATCTGTGGGCGCATCTGACCATTCTGGAAAACGTGATCGAAGCACCGGTGACTGTTCTTGGCAAAAACCGGGACGAGGTTGAAGAAAGCGGCCGCGCCCTGCTGAGCAAAGTTGGGATTGCGGATCAGGCGGATAAATACCCTTCGCAATTATCTGGCGGCCAACAGCAACGTGCTGCGATTGCCCGGGCCTTGTGTATGGAACCTCAGGCGATGCTGTTTGACGAGCCGACATCGGCACTTGATCCCGAGACTGAAGCCGAGGTGGTTCAGGTTATCCAAACGTTGGCAGCGGAAGGCCGCACAATGGTTCTGGTGACCCATGATATGAAAATGGCAAGAGATGTCGCCAGTCATGTCATTTTCCTGCACCAGGGAAAAATCGAAGAGGAAGGCCCGCCAAGCGAGGTTTTCGGAAATACCAAATCTGAGCGATTGAAACAGTTTCTGAGCTCAACACACTGATACAACACGCGCAATCATCCAAAGGGAGAACGAGATGAAAAAACTGATAATCGCAGCAGCTGTTTCTGCATTAGCCGCCGGGGCGGCATTTGCGGATACTGTGCGTCTGGGGACCGAGGGTGCCTACCCTCCCTACAACTTCGTCAATGATGCTGGTGAAATCGACGGGTTTGAACGTGAACTCGGCGATGCAATCTGTGCCTCAGCCGGACTGGAATGCACCTGGGTTAAAAACGACTGGGACAGCATCATTCCAAACCTGGTGTCGGGCAACTATGACGCCATCATCGCGGGCATGTCTATCACGGATGAACGTGATGAAGTGATTGATTTCACTTCAGAATACTTCCCTGCCGACCCAAGTGGTTATATGGCTATGGCCGGAAGCTCAGTGGATGTTAGCAGCGCTGTGATTGCAGCTCAGGTCAACACCATTCAGGCGGCGCATGTTGCCTCCAGCGGCGCTACACTGGTTGAGTTCGCAACCCCTGACGAAACGATCGCAGCCGTCAAGAACGGCGAAGCTGATGCGGTTCTTGCTGACCGGGGCTACCTTGACAAATTTGTCGCTGAAAGCGGTGGCGAACTGATCTTTGTTGGCGATGGCATCATCATCGGCGGCGGCGTTGGCATGGGTGTGCGCGAAAGCGACTCCGAGCTCAAAGGCAAACTCAACGATGCGATTGCTGCGCTGAAAGCCGATGGCACCGTCAACAAGCTGATCGAAAAATGGTTCGAAGGTATGACCGGGCCTTATTAAACCAACCAGAATGAAAGGCTGCTCCGGCAGCCTTTCGTTTTTGAGCGGGAAATATCTCCGTGTGTTCTGACCCCTCCTCTCTTGAAGGTTTTCAGTGGCTGCTGTGTTATCTGACCACAGCCAAGCACATGCAGTTTTACGGCAGTTTTGGCATTGTCATGCTGCTGCTGGTGGTGACTGTCCCTTTCATCATGGTTTTCGGTTTTCTCGGCGCCCTGGCCCGACGGTCAGGGTTTGCGCCATTTCGCTGGTTTGGCCTTGGCTATACCTCGATGGTGCGCGGCGTTCCTGATATTGCGTTTTTTCTGTTTGTTCCCATTGCCCTGGATCAGTTTGTTGAATTTTCCCGACACAAGATAAAGTGTTCGGACTCCACCGAGCCGATCTATCAGGGCAATGATTTTGTGGTCTGTGCTGCGGCAAAAATGCCCTTGGGTTCTGCGCCTCAGTTTTTCCACGAGGCCTGGGGTTTCACACTAGCAGTGGTTGCATTCGCCATCGTGTTTGGTGCCTTTGCCGCCAATACCATCCACGGAGCGCTCATGGCGGTTCCCAAAGGTCAGCTTGAAACAGCGCGCGCCTATGGCATGAATGATCGCCAGACCTTCTGGCGGGTCCATATGCCGCAAATGTGGGTCTATGCCCTGCCCGGCCTGTCAAACCTGTGGCAAATCCTTATCAAGGCAACACCCCTGTTGTTCCTGCTTGGGATTGAGGAAATTGTTTACTGGGCGCGCGAGCTTGGTGGCGCGAAGACTGGGTTCTTTACCTACCCGCACCCGGATTGGCGAATGTGGTATTTCATGGCGCTGCTGTTCTTCTACGTGTTTCTGACCTGGGCCAGCCAAAAAGCCTTCATCTGGCTTGAAATCAAACTGGCGCGCGGTATGACCTCCCGAACGACGGGGGTGCGGGCATGAGTTGCGCGGAAACCTTTACCGGTTATGTTTTCCGTTCGCTGGGATATGGTGAGCGGCTTTTGCCCAAAGGGGAAATCACCCTGTGTGATCAGTTCGTCCTGATCGGCAGCGGGTTGATGTGGAATGTATATTTCGCGCTGCTGGCAGTCATTTTCGGTTTTGTCTTTGCCACCCTGCTGGCGTTCATCAGGGTGAACGGCAACCTCGTTTTACGCGCGCCGGTGGAGGTTTTTGTATTCATCTTCCGGGGTTCACCGTTGTTCATTCAGTTCTTCTTCGTCTACGAATTGTTTTCGCAATTGCCCCGCGTTGGCGTGGAAATTCCTCTGGGCTTTGCAACAATTACCGCAGAAACGGCCTGGCTGACCAAAGCCTGGCTTGGGGCAACAATAGTTCTGTTCCTGAACACCTCTGCCTATACTGCTGAAATATTTACCGGGGCACTCCGCGCAGTTCCCACGGGCGACATCGAAGCCGCAGACGCTTACGGCATGAGCGGTTACAAGAAATTCCGCCGAATTGTCTGGCCCACCATGTTGCGTCTGGCCTGGCCGAGCTATTCAAACGAGGCGATCTTTCTGTTCCATTCGACAACGCTGGTGTATTTTTCCGGATTTCCGGCGTGGAAGCAGAAGGGTGACGCCCTGTACTACGCCAACTACTTCGCGGAAAAGACCTTTAACCCGTTTGTTGCCTACCCTATCGTGGCGTTCTATTTCATCTGCGTTACCCTGTTGATCGTAGCGTTTTTTGGGTTCTTCAGTAAAAAACTGAACTACCATCTTGCGACCGAAACCCGAAAAAAATACCGCCCACTGGCAATGCTGGGGCGCTGATCCCTACTGTTTGGGATGGTCGTCGTATTCGTCGTCTAATACGCGCATCGAATTGCCTTTTGCATCATCGTACTGATCATTGCGCACGGTCCAGAAAAACGCGGCCAATCCGATTCCACCGAGGATCAACGAGATCGGTACGAGGTAAAGCATGGCGGTCATGCTTGGCTCCGCATCAGACGAAGCGCATTGAGAGACACGATGATCGAGCTTGACGACATGGCGATAGCGGCTGCCAGCGGGGATGCAAACCCGGCAATCGCCAGCGGGATCGCCACCAGGTTATAAAGAGCGGCAATCGAAAAATTCTCCAGAATGCGGCGGCGGGCCTGGCGTGCCAGCCGAATAGCGCGGGGAATTTCGTTCAGGCTATTGCCCAACAGGATGATATCAGCGGTTGCACGGGTTGCATCAATGGCGCTGGCCGGGGCGATTGACACGAAAGCACCGCTCATGGCCGCAGCATCGTTGAGACCGTCACCAACCATCAAAGCCCGGGGGCTATGATCCTTCACAACGTTCAGTTTTTCTTCGGGCAACACCCCGGCGTCAACCCGTTCAATTCCAAGTTTTTGTGCCAAGGGTCGCGCCACTTCCATGCGGTCTCCGGTCAGCATTGTCACCGGCAGGTTGCTGCTTTGCAGAGTTTTAATAGTATCAGCCGCGTCGGAGCGCAGAGGATCGACGAAGTTCAGGGCAACAGGATCAGCGTCACCAACCTGAAGCCAGGATTGAACAGAATCCGTGTCGGAGCTGTTAATTCCCAACCACTGGGCACGACCCAGACGGATCTGGCGCCCGTCCAACGTGCCTTCCACCCCCCTGCCCGCGTGTTCTTTAACCGAGCCGATCTGCGACGGTCCGAGGCCGCGTTCTTGGGCTGCCTCAGCGATGGCGCGGGACAATGGGTGGGCACTGCCAGAGGCAAGGCCTGCCGCCGTTATCAAGGTTTGATCAGGCGTGTCCGGTGCCAGACGCGGGGTGCCAACGGTCAGCGTTCCGGTCTTGTCGAACACAACCGCATCAACCTCGGCCAGCCGCTCTATCGCCGCGCCGTCTTTGACCAGCGCACCAGCCTGGAACAGACGGCTCACAGCAGCCGTCATAACCGCTGGCACGGCGAGACCCAATGCGCAGGGACAAGTGATGATTAAAACCGCAACGGCGATATTCAGCGACAAGCGCAGATCGCCAGTTACCCATATCCAACCAACAAAAGTAAGAAACGCAACCAGATGTACCATCGGCGCATAGATTGCAGCCGCGCGCTCGGCCAGACCGGTGTAGCGGGACTTTGCTGCCTCGGCCAGACTGACCAGTTCTGTGATCTGTCGCAGCAGGCTGTCGCCAGCATCACCGGTTACCCGGATTTCCAACGGTCCTGTCAGATTCAGTGTTCCGCTGAATACTTGCGCACCGGGCTCAACTGCTTCAGGCAGGCTTTCTCCGGTCAACAGCGACTTATTGAGGTCACTGCTGCCTTTGTGCACTGTTCCATCCACCGGAACAGCCATGCCGGGCTGAACCAGGACCACATCGCCGGGCACCAGGTTTTCGATGGGCACGGTTTCAAGCGTGCGGCCTTTGCGAAGTGCGGTTTTGGTCTCCAGTGCCGCGAGTTCCAGCGCGGCAGAGCGCGCAGCCATGCGGGTGCGGTGGTTCAGGTATCGCCCCAGAAGCAGGAAAAACGTCAGGCTGAGAGCCGCGTCGAAATAGGCATCTTCGCCCCCTGCCCAGGTTTCAAACAGCGACATTACAGTGGCAAGAACGATGGCCAGGGATATCGGCACGTCCATGTTAAGGCGCGCATGGCGCAACGCGGCCATACCACTCGTGAAAAATGGCGTTGCAGTAAAAGCAACAGTTGGGAGCGCAATGAAAGCTGACACCCAATGCAGGAAATTGCGGGTTTCACCTTCAGCCCCGGCCCAGACAGACACAGACAGCAGCATGACATTCATCATCGCAAAACCAGCAACCGCAAGACGCAACAACAAAGCGCGGCCCGCCGGGTCCCTGCCCTTTTGCAGAATATCCTGATCAAGACCATGCGCGGTGTAACCAAAACTTGCCAGCCGGTTGATTATTAGATCGCTCAGATTTGGGTCGGCATCGACATAAAGCCGTTTCTGGCTGAGATTGAGGCGGGCCTCCAAAACACCGGAAAGTTCGCTCACTCCTCGCTCAACCTTGCCAATGCACCCGGCGCAATGCACGCCAGGAAGAGAAAAGATCAGGCGGCGGCCGATTGCATTCGCGATCTGGGCGGCTTTCTCTTCTGGATGGGCAACACAGCCTGGACAGGTGGCGACGCTCATTGCGATCTCACAATCAGCGGCAGGCGCTGGCGGAACTCTTCGCCGTCAAACCCAAATGCAGCGACCCGCACTTGCCAGTTTCCCGGATTAAGATCGGTTGACCCGTGATAGTTGCTGAGAGACCGGCTCATCTCGACCGTTCGGTCAGAATGATCGTTGGTCGCCAGCCCGACAACAACCACCAATTGTTTCAGGGAAACGGGGTTTCCGGCGCCGTCACTGAGCGTCAGAACAACATCGCCGTTGTCGTATTTCACCGCAGCGTCCCAGTTCAGCTCATCCTGCGCGCTGCGCCGTTCTTCAAAGCTCAGCGACTCAACATATGCGTTGCGGGTTTCCAATCCCGGCCACGAACCGATTGCGGAATAGACCAATGCCAGATTGGCCAGGATGATGATGCCAAAGGCCCCGAGAAACATCAAAAGCACCTTGCGGCCGGTGATCTCTTTACCGCGGGTTGCTGGTTTCATCGGGTGTCTCCAGCAAAAATAGTGTCCACAAAAGAACGTTCATTTGTGGATGTTTCCTCAATCCAGAACCGCACCGGCGAACTTTCTGAACCGGCCGCTAAATAAGCCGGCTTGGCATACAGATAGACCCGCTGGTGGATCGTTTCATCTGCGGGAACCGCAACATCAAGCACGCTTTGCCCCTGCAGTTCGAGCCTCAAGGGGTCTTCGGATTTGATGGAAACGTGGAACGACCTTGACGCGCCGGTCTGATTGCTCAGCCGTAAATCATAAGCGTTGCGGATGGAGCCGTCGCTAAGGGTTACAAAACGCGGATTGCGATCCGGGGTCAGCGATGCGGAGAAGTCCGAGCGGATGTACAACATGACGACGAGGACCACGCCGATCAGTGCCCAGAGGGTAAAATAGATGATATTTCTCAACCGCAGTACATGCTTCCAGACCGAAATAATGGGCTGGCCAGCGCGTTCGTTTTCTTCGTCGCTGAGCGCGCAATAATCGATCAACCCGCGAGGTTTGCCGATTTTCTCCATCATGTTGTCGCAGGCATCGATACAAAGCGCACAGGTGATACATTCAACCTGCTCGCCGTCGCGGATATCTATGCCTTGCGGGCAAACGTTCACACAAGCCAGGCAATCGATGCAGTCGCCCTCTGCCTTGCCAAGCTTACCGCGCGGCTCTCCGCGCCAGTTGCGATAGGCCACATTCAGCGAATGTTCATCCATCATCGCGGCCTGAATTCGTGGCCAAGGACAGGCGTAAGTACAAATCTGTTCGCGCATGAAGCCGCCAAAAACCAACGTTGTCAGTGTCATAACCGCGATGGTGCCATAAGCAACAAATGCCGCCCTGCCGGTTGCTAAATCAGCTAGAAGGGTCGGTGCGTCAGAGAAATAGAATACCCACGCCCCGCCGGTCGCAACTGAGATCAACAACCAGATGATCCATTTGGTGACCCGCAAGCGCCATTTGCGCGAGCCCCACTTGCTGCGCAACAAGCGGATACGGGCATTGCGATCCCCCTCGACCCAGCGTTCCACCAGAATGAAAAGGTCCGTCCAGACGGTCTGCGGGCAGGCGTATCCGCACCAGACCCGGCCAAGGAAAGCAGTGAACAGAAACAGGCCAAGACCAGCCATGATCAGAAGCCCGGCAATGAAATAAAACTCATGCGGCCAGATTTCGATCCAGAAAAAGAAGAACCGGGCGTTGGCCAGATCAACCAAAACCGCCTGATCTGGCAGGCTGACCCCTCGGTCCCAGCGGATCCACGGGGTCAGGTAATAGATGCCAAGGGTAAACAGCATCAACCACCATTTCAGCCGTCGAAACCAGCCCGACACCCGTTGCGGAAAAACCGGTTCGCGTGCCTCAAATAACCTGGGCGGGGGTGTCGAAGATGAACTCATGTGATCCACCGATGTCCTGTTCCAGTCCCATTTGGCGGTATAGCGTAAACTGTTCCCCTGCACCGATCTTACTAAAGCGTCGAAACTACAGTCCGAAGGCAACGCTGGGCAGGCTTACGCTTGCCAACTACGGAACAATGGCTAGCCTTATTCACCGCCGCCAAGCTGGTGAACGTAGAAAGTGACTTGTTTGATCTGCGCTTCGGAAATGCGCCCCTGCCATGCAGGCATCACACCAAATCGGCTGAAGGTGATGGTTTTGGTCACCTCTTCGCGGTCTGAACTAAACAGCCACAGAGCGTCAGCCAGTTTCGGGGCCCCTTGTTCGCGGTCACCTTCTCCATTTTCGCCGTGGCAATCGGTACAGTTCTCGGCAAAGAGCGCCGCGCCGTGTTCGGCGGATATGGTATCGTGATCTTTGCTTCCAAGAGACAATACATAGTCGGTCAGGTGTTCGATTTCCTCGTGCTCCAAAATTTCGCCAAATTTTGGCATTTCAGAATAACGGGTATCGTCGTCAGTTTCAAAGCGGATGCCGTGGCGGATTGTGGTTTCAAGCGCGGTCAAGTCGCCGCCCCACAGCCAGTCATCGTCCTGCAGGTTGGGATAACCCTTAAACCCCTGGGCACCTGATCCGTGACACTGGGCGCAATAGGTGCGGAATACCGCAGACCCACCGGCCGAAGCAAAACGCGCCAGATCGGGGTCAGCGGCGACATCCTCCATTGGAGTTGCCAGCAGCTTTGCTTCGATATCGGCGTTCAGGGCATTTACCGCACTGATTTCCTCAGCCACTTCTCCGCGGGTTGAATACCCCAGCAATCCCGGCGTTGCACCAGATATCAGCGGCCACGCCGGATAGGCGATGGTATAACCGATGCCCCAGATGATCGTCAGATACAGCGTGATCAGCCACCAGCGCGGCATAGGTTTGTCGTATTCACGGATCCCGTCCCAAACATGGCCGGTTGTTGGATAGTCTTCGTCTGTCAGCTTTTGTTTCTTCATTTTGCTTCCTCCACCGGGTTTGCAGTGGCCGGGCTGGTTTCACGCTCAATGCTGTGATCGCGAAACGGGATGTCGGCGGCATCTTTGTGCAGGGCTGATGCTCCTGGGCGGAACAGCATTAAAACTGCCCCAAGGAAGAACAGAACCATTGCCAGGAGGCCCCAGCTGTCAGCGATGCCGCGTAAGAGAGAATAAATTTCCATTTCGTCCTCCCCTAACGGCTGGCGTCTGGTTCAAAGGTGGAAAAATCCACCAATGTGCCGAGCATTTGCAGATAGGCAATCAAAGCGTCCATCTCAGTCAGGGCTTTTTGCCCGTCAAAGTTCCGAACCTGTGCCTTGCCATAGCGCTCCTGCAGGCCATCGTAATCGCTGTCAGGATCGGCCTGGGCATCAAAGTCCAGCGCTGCGTTTTCGATCATTTCGTCGGAATAAGGAACTCCAACAGCGCGGTGGGTTTTCACAAGGGCTTCGATCCCGTCAGAATTGATTTTACGATCCAGCATGAAGCCGTATTTCGGCATGATGCTTTCGGGAACAACGGCGCGGGGGTCTACCAGGTGATCGACGTGCCATTCGTCAGAGTAGCGGGCACCGACACGAGCCAGATCCGGGCCAGTACGCTTGGAGCCCCACTGGAAGGGGTGATCATAGATTGACTCCACAGCAAGTGAGTAATGCCCATAGCGTTCAACTTCATCCCGCATCGGCCGGATCATCTGGCTGTGACAGGTGTAGCAGCCTTCGCGCATGTAAAGGTCGCGCCCCTTGAGCTCGAGCGGGGTATAGGGGCGCATGCCCTTGACTTTCTCGATCGTGTTTTCAAGGTAGAACAGAGGTGCAATTTCCACGATGCCCCCGACAGTCACCACTAACAGGCTACAGACGAGCAACAGCGTCGCGTTGGTTTCGATGATTTTGTGTTTGTTGAAGATTGACATGCCTGTTCCCCTTATTCTGCCGGAACGGCAACAGCCGCGTGCTTGTTTTCACCGGCCCCTCTGGCTGTTTGCCAGAGGTTCCAAACCATGATCAGGGCGCCGGTTAAGTAAAGAACCCCACCCAGGCCACGGACCACATACATCGGGAATTTCGCGGACACAGTGTCGGCAAACGAGTTCACCAGGAAGCCCTGTGCGTCCACTTCACGCCACATCAAACCTTCCATGATACCGGTTACCCACATGGATGCGGCATAGAACACGATGCCGATCGTAGCGAGCCAGAAGTGCCAGTTGACCAAGGTGAGCGAATAAAGCCGCTCGCGGTTCCACAGGCGGGGTACGAGAAAGTACAAGGCTGAGAATGTGATCATGCCGTTCCAGCCAAGCGCACCGGAATGTACGTGCCCGATGGTCCAGTCGGTATAATGCGACAACGAGTTCACCACTTTGATGGACATCATCGGCCCCTCAAAGGTCGACATGCCGTAAAAGGCGAGCGAAATCACCATCATGCGCAACAGTGGGTCTGTGCGCAGCTTGTCCCAGGCACCCGAAAGCGTCATCAGCCCGTTGATCATGCCGCCCCAGGACGGCATCCACAGGATGATCGAGAACACCATGCCCAGCGTCTGTGCCCAGTCAGGCAGCGCTGTGTAATGCAAGTGGTGTGGTCCAGCCCAGATATAGAGGAAGATCAGCGACCAGAAATGGATGATCGACAGCTTGTACGAATAAACAGGGCGCTCTGCCTGTTTTGGTACAAAGTAATACATCATGCCAAGGAACCCGGCGGTCAGGAAGAACCCAACTGCGTTATGCCCATACCACCATTGCGTCAGAGCATCCTGAACACCGGAGAATAGCTGAACCGACTTTGAACCGAAGATCGAAACCGGCAGGCTGAGGTTGTTGATCAGATGCAGCATCGCCACTGTTACGATGAAGGCGAGGAAGAACCAGTTGGCCACATAAATATGCGGCTCTTTGCGTTTGATGATCGTACCAAGAAAGACCAGCAGATAGGCCACCCAGACCACAGTCAGCCAAATATCAATGTACCATTCAGGTTCAGCGTATTCCTTGGACTGGGTTGCGCCCAATACATAGCCGGTTGCGGCCAGCACGATGAACAGGTTGTACCCCCAAAACACGAACCACCCCAGGTTTCCACCCCACAGCCTCGCGGCAGAGGTGCGCTGAACAATGTAAAAGGACGTTGCGATCAGGGCGTTGCCGCCAAATGCAAAAATCACCGCCGATGTGTGGAGCGGCCTGAGGCGGCCAAAGCTGGTATACTCCAGACCCAGGTTCAGAGCCGGAAAGGCCAGTTGGAAAGCGATATAGGTTCCTGCCAGAAACCCGACCACACCCCAAAAGGCAGTAGCGATAACCCCGGCCCGGATAACATCATCCTGATAGCCAGTGGGCGCTGGCAAAGCCGGTTCACCGATTTGGGTAACTGTGCGCAGAAACAAAAATCCTGCAACCAATGTAATAATTATACCGTGCACAGTATAAGCAAGGTCATTGCCAAAGTTGGCAGCAAAGGCCGCAAACAGGGCAATCATGCCCAGTGCGGCCAGTTTAATAATGTTCATGATGTTTCCCCAAACCGTCCTTTTACCAGTCCTCTTGTACTGGGCCCTAGCGGTTTCCTTGATCCAAATCAAGGAGCAGTTCCATTTTCTGAACTAACCGTATCAATGCAATCGCAAATTGAGGAGTCCGTGATGAGCTACAAGTCAGTTTTAACTATTTGGGACGGCAAAGCTACCTCGACGAAAGCCCTGCAGAAGGCCATAGAAATCGTTCGGCAATCTCAGGGGCATCTGCATGTTCTGTGCCCTTCCTTCATGACTATCAAATCCGGAATGGGGTATCCATACACGCTGCTTCCAGAAGGGTTGAATGGGGTGGAGCGAGAGCAAGTTACTGAAAAAGCTGAAAAACTCCAAAAGGAGGCACGGCAGAAGCTGGCAAAAGAGGATATACTTTATACAGTGGAGGCTGCAGTTTTAAACCGGGATGAACTGCCATCGCTGATGGAGCACGCCGCGCGGTTCAGCGATCTGACGGTCCTGCCGCGACCCTTTGGCGAGGAGCGGACAGAAACCGACGAACGCATTACCGAAGGTGCACTTTTTTCCGACCAATGTCCCATTCTTATCGTCCCGGATGATCAGGCTGATGTTCCCAGGAACAAAGTCGTCATTGCCTGGGACGGTGGCCAACAGGCCCTGCGTGCTGCCAAAGGAGCTTTGCCTCTGCTGGAGCAGGCAGACGAGGTGGATGTTATTATCGTTGAGAGCAAGGGAAATGGCCGCCAGCAGGAAAAGATTGCCGCCGACATCGGTACGTTTCTGTCACGCCACCGGATCAATGTGGTTATCAAGGTAATTCCGAAATCAGCGAACCGAATGGCCGATGTGATCCGAACCCACGCAGAGGAAATGGGCGCGAACCTTGTCGTGATGGGGGGCTACGGCCATTCACCCTTACGCGAATTCCTGTTTGGTGGTGCAACAAGGAATATGTTGAAGGATTCGAATATTCCCATTCTGATGGCGCACTGACGGGAGCCGGAGGCCGGAAAACCTTTGCGGCAAGTCCTTGCCAGCGACCGGGACTTTGATAGAAAACCAAGATCTGCGTCAGATCACCATGCCGCCATCTGAATCGTCCCCGGTTTCAGACAGCAGACGGGCAAAATCTGCGACCTTAACGTGGCGTTTTCCGGTCAGTTCGATAACGCCATCTCTTTTAAGCGCGTTGATCTGGCGGCTTACGGTTTCAAGGGTCAGCCCAAGATAATCAGCCATGGCCTCCCGCGTCAGGCGCAGGTCAAAGGACACGCCATCGCTTGGAGCCTGTTCCAGCAGAATAGATTCCCTGCTGGCCAAAATGGACAGCAGACTGGCGATTTTTTCTCGCGCGGTTTTACGCCCGAGCAGCAGCATCCATTCCCGTGCCGCATCCAGCTCATCCAGAGCCATTTCCAGCATCCGTTCACCGAGACGCGGCACCTCAGCCAGAAGTTTTTCAAACGGCTTACGTTCGAATCGGCACAGTACAACTTCGGTTGCGGCTTCAACATCAAAGAGCGCGGTTTCACGCCCTGGGCGACCGACAAAATCGCTCGGCAGAAGAAGCCCGACCATCTGACGCCGGCCATCCTCCAGTGTTTGCGACAAAGAGGCAACGCCGGTAACGACTGTAGCAACATAAAGCTGATCATCCCCGGCCCAGGTAATGACTTCCCCAGCCCGATACGTTTTGTAGGATTTCATTTGTTCGAGCAGTAACAGTTCTGCGCTTTGACAATAGGCACAAACGGCACGCCGCTGAATTGGGCAACTGCCACAATCTGTAATACCGGACTCAACCAATCGCGCGAAATTGCCGTTCATCCCTTATTATGCCCTTTTGTTGATACAGATCAAAGATACAAACGACGATCCTCGCCAATTGTGTGCGGATGGACACGAATCTCGATCTCGCCCGCATGGGCGTCTACTCCAGCCGAGCGGCTAGGTACACCAGTTATCCCACTGCCGTACATTTCACACCAGAGGTCGGCGCCGACTTCATGCGCTCAGAACTGGCAGCTTTGCCACCTGACAAGCCGGTATCGGTTTATGTCCACATCCCGTTTTGCGAGCGTCTATGCTGGTTCTGTGCTTGCCGTACCCAGGGAACACGGACCGCAGCCCCGGTGAAGGTCTATCTGGAAAGCCTGAAAAAGGAAATCAGGCTGATGGCAGATACCCTGCCTGACGGGATACGCATGACCAAGTTGCACTGGGGCGGCGGCTCACCGACGATCTTATCCCCTGATATGGTCAAAGATCTGAGCGCCGCGATTTATCAGGCAATCAAGCCCAGCGAGAGTTTTGAATTCTCGGTCGAAATTGACCCTACTTTGATTGACCAGGACAAAGTCGATGCTCTGAAAAACTCTGGCATGACACGCGCCAGCATCGGTATTCAGGATTTTGCTGAACCTGTTCAGCAGGCGATTGGCCGACTGCAAAGCGTTTCTGAGACAGAAGCCTGTGTTGCGATGCTTCGCAAAGCCGGTGTGCGCTCGGTCAATATGGATATTCTTTACGGTCTGCCGTTTCAGACGCTGGAAAGTGTTGCCAAAACCATCGGTCACGTTGGGAAACTCGACCCGGACCGGATTGCACTTTACGGCTATGCGCATGTGCCCTGGATGGCAAAGCGCCAGCAAATGATTGATGAAAACGCGCTGCCTGACGGGCCACAACGACGGGCGCTGTTTGAGTTGATGTCAGACCAACTGGTGTCGCAGGGGTTGAGGGCTATTGGCATTGATCACTTCGCCAAGGCCAAGGATACTCTGTCGCGGGCGGCTGAGACAGGCGGATTGCGGCGAAATTTTCAGGGATATACGACGGATCGGTGCGACACACTCATTGGTTTGGGTGCCAGTGCGATTTCAAAATTACCGGGTGGTTATGCACAAAATGCGGCTAAATCGTCTCATTATATGCGCATTCTGGGAGACCACACCTTTGCGACACAGCGAGGTATCGAAACCAGCCCACGGGACCGCGTTCGGGCCCGCGTCATCGAAATGATCATGTGTGAGTTTGAACTCAGACTGGATGAGCTACGCCAGAATTATAACGCCGATACAAAAGAGCTGAAGCAGCAGATTGACCAGGTAGTCGAAAAATTTCCCGAAGCCATTTCGGCTAACACAAATGGGTTTCGCATCGAACGCTACAAACGCTCGCTTGCCCGTCTGGTCGCCTCGGAATTTGACGACTATACGTCCGAGGAATCGCGCTACAGCATGGTGAGTTGACTGCTCACGAAAAGTGTAGACCGGGCCACCCCTGCTACCGATCCGAAAACGACGCATTTTTTTGTTTCCGAGACGCAAACAAGCGCGTCGAAGGGTGCGGCTCCGGCGTTAGATCGGGCAACAGGAGGCCGCAGCTATGGACGAGCATTATTCTGACATTCGCAAGATTGACCCAACCCGCGGCAGCCATTTGCCGGACGGCAGCCCCAACGACAATGACCGGATCGAGATCGGCCCGACGCAACTCGCGTTTCGCGAATGGGAAGCAGCCGGGCTGACCCTGCCCAACCTGGAACGGATGCGGGAATTTCGCTGGAGGCGGCTGACCCAGCATATCGTGGACCGGGGTTATGGCGGCCTGCTGATGTTTGACCCACTGAACATCCGTTACGCCACTGACTCAACCAACATGCAGTTGTGGAACACCCATAATCCGTTTCGCGCGGTTTTGTTGTGCGCTGATGGATATATGCTGATCTGGGATTACAAAAATTCGCCTTTCCTAAGCAAATTCAACCCTCTGGTGCGCGAGCAACGCTCCGGTGCGGACCTGTTTTATTTTGACCGCGGCGACAAAGTGGACGTGGCTGCAGATGTTTTTGCCAACGAGGTGCGGGTGCTCATGGAAGCGCACGCCGGTTCCAACAAACGGCTGGCGGTCGATAAGATCATGCTGCACGGGCTGCGCGCGCTTGAGACGCAGGGGTTCGAGATTATGGAAGGCGAGGAAGTCACCGAAAAATCCCGCTCGGTCAAAGGCCCGGATGAAATCCTAGCCATGCGCTGTGCCAATGATGCCTGTGAAAAATCCGTTGCGGCAATGGAAGAGTTTGCCCGCACAAACGTCCCTCTCGGCAAAACCTCGGAGGATGACATCTGGGCTGTTCTGCACGCCGAGAACATCAAGCGCGGCGGAGAGTGGATCGAGACCCGCCTGTTAACCTCGGGCCAGCGCACCAACCCGTGGTTTCAGGAATGCGGGCCCCGCATCACCCAAAACAACGAAATCATCGCCTTTGATACCGATCTGATCGGTTGCTACGGCATCTGCATCGACATTTCGCGGACCTGGTGGATCGGCGATCAGAAGCCAACAAATTCAATGATCTACGCCATGCGCCACGCGCATGAGCACATCATGACCAACATCGAAATGCTACGCCCTGGTGTGACCATCCCGGAACTTGTCGCCAATGCACACCAACTGGACGAGAAGTTCCAGGCCCAGAAATACGGCTGCCTGATGCATGGCGTCGGCCTGTGCGATGAATGGCCGCTTGTGTCTTATCCAGACAAAGCGGTTCAGGGCGCCTACGATTATACGCTCGAGCCTAACATGGTCCTGTGTGTCGAGGCAGCTGTGGGTGAAGTGGGTGGTGAGTTTTCCATCAAGCTCGAGGATCAGGTGCTGGTCACCGAGGATGGACACGAGAACCTGACGACATATCCGTTTGATCCGGCGCTGATGGGGGAATAGGGTGCTGGTCTGAGATTATCCGGAGCCGCAGATGACCGTTTCCCCGCCAAACCTTCACCAGCTGCGCGCGCGCCACCGCGAATTGGCAGGCACTTTAATCCGAACGCCGACCGTGCGTTGTGCCTCAGACAAATTGCGCACAGCACTTGGCGACGCCGATATCCACCTCAAACTCGAAATGCTGCAGCACACCGGCTCGTTCAAGGCACGCGGGGCGCTGTCGGTGGTGGCGGCAATCCCGCAAGCCGATCGGAACAAAGGCATCACCGCCGTCAGCGCCGGCAACCACGCTATTGCGGCGGCCTGGGCGGCGCGGCGGGCGGGAATATCGGCAAAGGTTGTCCTGATGGCTTCGGTGAACGCTTATCGTCTGGCGCTGACCAAAGCGGAAGGGGCCGAGGTTGTTATCAAGAAGACCCCGGCAGAGGCCTTTGCGCATGCAGCCAAACTTGCAGAAACCGAGGGGCGCACCTTTGTGCATCCGTTTGAGGGGGTCGACACGACGCTTGGTGCTGCAGGCGTGGGGCTGGAGCTCATCGACGATGTTCCGGACCTTGATGCGGTCGTGGTGTCTGTCGGCGGTGGCGGGCTGATCAGCGGCGTAAGCAGCGCGATCAAAGCGGTGAACCCTACGTGCCAGGTTTATGGGGTTGAACCGGTTGGAGCGGATTCTCTGGCCAGAAGTCTGGCCCGGGGCGAGCCTGTTTCGCTGGACACGGTGGACACGCTGGCAGACAGCCTGGGGGCTCCCATGGCCCTGCCCTATGGGTTTGGCGTGAACCAAAAGTGTGTCGATGACGTCGTGACCGTTACCGATGAAGCGATCTGTGCCGGTTTGGCTTTGTTTCAGGAAGAAGCAAAGCTGGCGGTTGAACCGGCTGCCGGTGCCATCTTTGCAGCGGCTTTAGACCCGTTACGAGATCGGCTGGCAGGCAAAAAAATCGGCTTTGTTGTTTGCGGGGCAAATATCGACGCGCAATCCTACGCCCAGGTTTTGCAGCGCGGCCAGAAATACCTGAAACCTTTGCTGTCGGGTGCCGCCCTGACCTGACCTCTGGATTGTCAATTCCGCGTGACGACGCGGTAGCGTGCCTTGCCGCTTCCCAAAGGCCGCCGCATGTTTAAAGGCACCGGCAAAAGGAAATCGACAATGAGCCAAGGCAAGATAACCTTCACGGGTCATTCCGGCGCACAACTGGCAGCGCGGCTTGACATGCCTTCCGGCCAGCTTCGGGCCACGGCAATATTTGCCCACTGCTTTACCTGCTCCAAGGATATCCCCGCTGCCCGGCGCATCGCTCAGCGTCTCGCGGCCATGGGCATTGCCGTATTGCGGTTCGATTTTACCGGGCTGGGCCATTCAGAAGGGGAATTTCCCAACACAAACTTCTCTTCAAATGTTCAGGATCTGGTTCACGCGGCGGAATATCTTGCGAAATCAAGCAGCAAGCCAAGCCTGCTGATCGGGCATTCGCTTGGTGGCGCGGCCGTGTTGAAAGCGGCGGGCGAAATCCCATCGGTGAAAGCGGTTGTCACACTCGGCGCCCCCTTTGGCCCGAGCCATGTTGTGGGTAATTTCGGCACTTCACTTGACGAAATCAAGGCACAGGGAGAGGCCCAGGTCTCGCTTGCCGGGCGACCTTTCACAATTCGCCAAAGTTTTGTGGAGGACATTTCAGCCACAAATCTGGCACCGGCCATCGGTGGGCTGAAGCGCGCCCTTCTGGTTATGCATTCACCGGTTGATCAGACAGTCGGAATCGAAAACGCGGCAGATATTTTCAGCGCGGCGAAACACCCCAAGAGTTTCGTGACCCTGGACGATGCCGACCATCTGATCACCAACAAGAAAGACGCTGAATACGCCGCTGAGGTCATTGCCGCCTGGGCCGCCCGATATCTCAGTATCAAACAGCCTGCCGCCCCAATTGGCGCCCCTGAAGGGATCGTGAGGTCAACCGAGGCGGATGCAAAAGGATTTTTACAGGATGTCACCGCGGGTCCCTTGCATCACGTCCTGGCAGACGAACCCATAACCTATGGTGGCACGGACAAGGGTATGACGCCTTATCAGTTTCTGTCTGCCGGTCTTGCTTCCTGTACGTCGATGACCATTCGCATGTACGCACGCCGTAAAAACTGGCCATTAGAAAACACTTTCGTTGATGTCACCCATGACAAGGTTCACGCTCAGGACTGCGACACCTGCGAAACGACCGAGGGCAAGGTTGATCAGTTCAACAGAACCATTCACCTAAGCGGGAATCTGACCGCAGAACAGCGCCAGAGATTGCTTGAAATAGCAGATAAATGCCCGGTCCACCGGACGTGTGTGGACGCCCCGGGTAATGCAAGCGATTTCTTGGTTTGGTTTTGGCAATGTGATCGGGTTCTGACGTGTGTCCGACCTCTGATTGCGGCTTTGACACGCCGCGGGCCCGTATGGAGATACGAGGATCAGGTC
>JAAEUI010000239.1 GCA_024227475.1 Paracoccaceae bacterium
GCCAATCATCACCCCTTCATGCCATTTGTACCGCCCGGTATAGCGCGCAGCCAGGCAGGCAGAGGTCACCTGGAAAACCAGAACCATGACAAACAGGAACACGGCCGCCGGTAACGCCTTTAGCATCACCCCGGGATCAAACAAAAGCTTGCCGCCAAGATTGACAAAGAAGATCGGCCCGACAATGGTAAAGGCAATATGATCGATGACGTGTGTGGCTTCGTGAAATTTGTCATCGTGCTCTTCTTCTTCAATAATTTCACCTTCTGCATTGCTAACCTTTTTAACCTTCTTATGAATAAAGTAGTCGGCATGCAGAAATAGCCCGGCAAAGTAGGCGCCTATCGCGGGATGAAACCCGAGCAGGTGTGCAACGACGCCCGCGAACATTGCCATGAACAGCATGATCAGCGGAGTGAATTCGCCGGAGTGCAACATCAAGAATTTCCGCGCGCCGAACTTGGATAAAAAATAGCTGACTTTGTGGTCGAGCTTTCGATAAAGCGACGCATCGGCAGGAAGGTTCTTCGGGCTGTTTTCCGGAAACGCCACCAGACCCAAAAACAGTGTAACGACAAAGAACACGATGACCTTGCCGATGATCAGTATAATCCCACCCAGGCTCGCCGCTTCACCATGACCACCACTGGAGCTGGCCACGATAATCGGGATTAAAATCGCAACGCCGACAAGGGACAGAACGTCATCAATGACAGCCGCCGTCATGATGCCGGTTGCCGCCGTCGATCTGTGCATCAAATCGCCACGCAGGCTCATCATCGTCAAACTGACCGCGGTGGCGGTCATCGTCAGACCCCACAGCATCGCCGAATTGTGATCGTAGCCAAAAAGCGCTGCCGTGCCGTAACCGGCCATAAACGGAAAGGCAGCACCGATAAGCGCCACTCCCATACTTCGCTTGAGCCCTTGCGAGAACCTGCCCAGATCCTCTTCAAGCCCAAGGGCGAACATGATGAAAAGGATGCCCCATTCACCAATGATTTCTAGAAACTCATTGTGTTCGGGTAGAAAGCCCATGTTTGTAAGGAGTGCGCCCGCAACAATGAACCATAGCACGTCAACGGTGCGTGTCTTTTTGCTGATGAGTTTGGAAATCACGACGACGGCTAGAATTATTGCCGAATATTCCCAAATCGAAAACCCTGTTGTTTCATGCATTATGATGCCCCCCCCCTGGTTTACAGCCCGGCAAAACCAACAAACCAAAATATGACAATCGAGGTTAACTTCAGTTCTTGGTAAAAATTTAGACCTAACCTATTACATGCCCCTTACGGTGCTGCCCGCGTTAGTTGCGACACCTGCAACATGTTATGCGGCCTTTTTTTCGAAAGCCAGCGGCGATTTTCCCCTTGCCTACAGCGGTTTTCGTTAAACCTGAATCAGGTTTGGCGAAAAACGTCCCGACAAGACATTGATGTTGCAGCGTTTCCCGAAAACCTGATGTCTCAGGTTTTCGGGAAACGCTTTAGCCAGCCTCGACCTCCAGCACCATGCCATCCGCGCCGGTGATGCGCACCGAGGTGCCAATGTCGCTTGCTTGCCCAGCAGCCCAGCGAGCCCGCCAGCGCATGCCTTCGACCTCAACCGCGCCGTTGCCGCCCTCAAACTCCAGTACCTTGGCGGAGCGCCCGACAAAATGCTGGGTGCGCTGGTTGAGCGTCTTGTTGAGCTTGGCTCCGTCGCCATATCTGTACACCAGCCAGCGGCCAAGAAATGTCAGCGCAACGGAAAGCGCGGCGAAGAGCGTGATTTGCCATTCGCCGGACAAGCCGGGCGCCAGCGCGAGGAAAACCGCCATCACCAGAGAGGCAAGCGCCACCCAGATCAGCACCGCCGTGCCGGTGGCCATTTCCACTGCGCCGATGGCAAAGGCGGCGGCCACCCACCACCAGGGAGACAGACTTTCGAGGGTTTCAAAAAACAGCATCAACGGCCTCCCTTATGTGCTGTCTTTGCCGGTTACCGCCTTGGCGATATCGGCAATGCCACCGATTGATCCGATCAGGCTGGAGGCTTCCAGCGGGATCATCACGGTTTTTGCGGATGGGCTGGCGGCCACGTCGCGCAGGGCCTCGGTGTATTTCTGGGCCACGAAGTAATTCACCGCCTGAATGTCACCGGCAGCAATTGCTTCGGAGACCATGGCGGTGGCTTTGGCTTCTGCTTCTGCTGCGCGTTCGCGGGCCTCGGCGTCCAGAAACGCGGCTTCCTTGCGACCTTCGGCTTCTCGGATCTGTGCTTCGCGCTCGCCTTCTGCCCGCAGAATGGCGGATTGTTTTAGACCCTCTGCAGTCAAGATCTCGGCTCGTTTGTCGCGCTCCGCCTTCATCTGGCGGGCCATGGCCTCGGATATATCCGGGGACGGGGCCAGATCCTTGATTTCCACTCGCGTGACTTTAACGCCCCAAGGATTGGCGGCTTCGTCGATTACACTCAGCAGCTTGGCGTTGATCATGTCCCGGTTAGACAAGCTGGCGTCCAGATCCATCGAACCGATTACAGAACGGATGTTGGTCTGTGAAAGATTTGACAGGGCGCGCGTGAGATCAAGCACTTCGTAGGCGGACGCCGCGGCATCCACCACCTGATAAAACGTGACACCGTCTGTCATCACCATCGCGTTGTCTTTGGTAATGACCTCCTGCGTGTCGATATCGAGCACGGTTTCCATCATGTTCACTTTGGCGCCGACCTTGTCCATCACCGGGATCAGAAACCGCAGCCCGGGTTTTAGCGTCCGTGTGTAGCGGCCAAAGCGCTCAACAGTCCATTCCTCGCCCTGGGGAATGGATTTGACCATCATGAAGATCAGAAGAATGCCGAAAACCAGCACGGCAACGGCGGTAAGTCCTACTGATTCAAACTGCAATAATTGGTCCAATTTATGGTCTCCTCTTTATCGAATTACCCAAGATGTGGGGTTTTTAGCACCAAAATACAATGTTTTCTTGCAGTAATGCGCTGTTAACTTACCGATTGGATTATGAGCATCAGCGCAGTATGGTCAGGCGGCGCAGGAATTTCAGGCAAGTTGCATGTTCGAAGCAGAACCAAAGACCGATCCTCATTTTACCCAGCCCGTCAACCAGATCACCACGATGATGATCTGCGTGATGCTGGTGGCAATCGGGGCGTGGTTTTCCTATGCGGCGGTCATGCCGATTTTTAGGGCGAATATTTATCTGAACGGGTTTATCTTCGGAGTTTTCGTTGTCGGGGTATTTGCCTGTTTCTGGCAGGTGTTCACTCTGATCAGCTCGGTCAGCTGGATCGAAGGCTTTGCCAAAGACCGGCCGGGCCATGAGTTTGTGCACCCCCCCGGTTTGCTGACGCCGCTGGCAACACTTTTGCGCAAACGGGGTGCGCGCAGTTCGCTGACATCTTCCTCCACTCAATCCATTCTGGATTCAGTGGCCAGCCGACTGGACGAAGGGCGCGAAGTAACTCGTTACATCATCAACTTGTTGATTTTCCTTGGACTTTTAGGGACGTTCTATGGGTTAGCGACCACTGTTCCGGCAGTGGTGGACACG
The DNA here is from genome assembly GCA_024227475.1 of Paracoccaceae bacterium. GTDB lineage: Bacteria > Pseudomonadota > Alphaproteobacteria > Rhodobacterales > Rhodobacteraceae > Amylibacter. The sequence continues at coordinate 3,558 of JAAEUI010000239.1, forward strand.
ATCCGCTCGCTGGCACCTCAGGAGGGCGGCAGCCCTCTGGATGTATTTGACAACCTGATGTCGGGTCTGGAACAGCAACTTGACGGCATGGGAACGGCGTTTGGATCGTCGCTGCTGGGGTTGGCGGGGTCGCTGGTTGTTGGATTGCTGGACTTGTTTGCCGGCCACGGCCAGAACCGGTTTTTCAGGGAAATGGAGGAATGGCTGTCGTCGATCACCCGGATCAGCCTCGCGTCAGGAGATGCAGAATCAGCCAGCGCGGAGAATTACGCAGTTGCTGACATGCTGGAGCATACAACGCTTCAGATCGAAAGCCTGAACCGGTTACTGGCGCAATCCCAGGAGAAGCGGGACGCGACGGATGACCGCGTTGAGCGGTTGTCCCAGTCCGTCGAAAAGCTGGCTGAGGTCGCGATTCAAACACGAAGCAGCGAAAACACATTTGCCGAACAAATTGCCTATGGTCAGAAAATGATGGTGGATGCACTGCATGACCTGCCCAAGGGTGAGGATGAGGTCTGGGATGCAGAGGTGCGCATGCGGTTGCGCAATATCGACACCCAACTGCTGCGGATACTGGAGGAAATCACCACCGGACGGCAGGATGCTGTGGCCGAATTGCGTGGCGATTTGCTGGGGCTGACCAAGGCACTGCGCAAGGCCCTGATCCGTCGCGGGGAAGGCTAGGCCGTGGCATTGCAGCGTCGCTCAGGAAGCAGGTTCTCAGCCAATATCTGGCCGGGGTTTGTGGATGCGATGACAGCGTTGTTGCTGGTGCTGATGTTTGTGCTGACAATTTTCATGATCGTGCAGTTTGTGTTGCGTGAAACCATAAGCGGACAGGATGAAGAGCTGAACCTGCTGTCGAGCGAAATCGAGGGGCTGGCGGCGGCGCTTGGGCTTGAGCGGGACCGAAGCGCGGGATTGCAGACCAGCGTGGCAACGCTGACCGGCACTCTGTCAGCGGCAGAACTGGCGGCGCGCGAACAGGACGCGCTGATCAGTTCGCTGACTTTTGAAGCCGAAGAGCAGCAGGCGCGGCTCTCGGGGTTCGAAGAACAGGTTGCCGGGTTGCTGGCGCGCAACACGGATTTGAGCGCGACCCTGGAAAGCAGCCAGTCGCGGGTGACGCTGCTGACCAACCAGCGCGAGGCGCTGGAAGCCACACTTGCGGATGAAGAAAACCGCAACGCGACACTTGCCGAAGAAAGACGGTCGCTGCTGGCGGACAAGGCGGCGCTGGAAGCCACGGTCGCGGATGAAGAAAACCGCAATGCGGCAAATGCCGAGGAAAGACGGCTGCTGCTGGCAGACAAGGAGGCGCTGGAAGCGGCAAACCTGAAAGTCATCAGCCAGAAAGAAGCGTTGCAACTGGCGCTGGCGCAGGCGCGCGATGAGATTGATGCTGGCACCGAGACAGCGCGGCTGGCCGCAGCCAAGCGCGAGGCACTGGAAGCTTTGATCGCAGATTTGCAAAGCGATGTTGCGGGCAAAGAGGGGTCGCTGGCCAGTGCTTTGGCGAGTCTGGCGGCAAGCCAGGACGCATTAACGGCTAGTGAGGCGGAGGTTGAAGTAAACCAATCCGAACTGGCCGCGAAAACCGTCAGTGAGGTCGCGTTGCAAAAGCGCCTCGAAGAGCTGGCGCAGGGGCTGAGCGAGGCAGAAAAAGCGCAGTTGGCTGAAGCGGCGACCGTGGCGGAGCTGAAAGAGCGCCTCGAAGAACTGGCGCAGGGTCTGAGCGAGGCAGAAAAAGCGAAGCTGGCCGAGGCGGCGGCCGTGGCGGCGCTGAAAAAGCGGCTGGCCGGGGCCGAGGATGAACTGACGGCGATGACCCTGTCATTGGAGGCTCAGCGCAAACAGGCAGAGGATACGCTGACCCTGCTGGCAGCGGCGCAGGCGGCACAGACAGAAGCGGAAACGCTGGCGATGGGTGAGCTAACGGCCAAGCAGAAGAACGCTGCGTTGCTGGCCCAGGCCAACGCGCTTCTGAGCAAAGAAAAGGCACTGTCAGCGGACAGTCAGCGCAAAGTTGCCCTGCTGAACCAGCAAACCGTGGAATTGCGCAAGCAGCTGGATTCCCTGCAGGGGTTGCTGGATCAGGCGAAGGCCGCGGACGTGGAGGCCAAGGTTCAGATTACCAGCCTGGGGTCGAACCTGAACACGGCGCTGGCCCGGCTGGCAGCAGAACAAAAGAAGGTAGCCACAGAGCAGGGTAAGCTGGCTGAAGAACAGACCAAACTGGCGGTGCTTGAGGCAAAAGAGAAGCAGCGGCTGGAGGAAGAGGCCAAGACGCTGAAGAAATTCCGCTCGGAGTTTTTCGGGCGGCTGCGCGATGTGCTGGGCAATCAGGAGGGTGTGCGGATCGTCGGCGACCGGTTTGTGTTCTCCTCGGAAATCCTGTTTGACCGGGGGTCGGCGGATCTGGGGGTTCGCGGCAAGGAAGAAATCCGCAAGGTTGCCGAGGTTATATTAGGGGTGGCGGACCAGATTCCGCCTGAGATCAATTGGATACTCCGGGTCGATGGCCACACCGATAATACTCCGCTGTTTGGAACCGGACGCTATCGGGACAACTGGGAACTGAGTCAGGGGCGGGCGCTGTCGGTGGTGAAATACCTGATTGACGATCTGGGCGTGCCGGCCGAGCGGCTGGCGGCCAACGGGTTTGGCGAGTTCCAACCGATCGCGATTGGTGACTCGCCAGAGGTGCTGGCGGCCAACCGGCGGATTGAGCTGAAGTTTACGGAGAAGTGAGGGGGCGGCGTATTGTGGACTGTTGGAGGTCTGCTTTGATGAAGGTTTTTCGACGTGGGCCACTGTGCAAGATTTCGGCACGGGGCTGACCTTGGCCCGCGTTGACAAACCTCTCAGGGAGGAAGCCGCGGGGTCTGGGTGTGACCTATGGGTAAAGCGCGAGGCTGCTGGAGGC
>JAAEUI010000240.1 GCA_024227475.1 Paracoccaceae bacterium
AACAGCGAACGAATTCTCTTGAACCGTGCAAGGCTGTTGGCTAAAAGCCCCCTCACAGATCGTGCGGTCCCTTCGTCTATCGGTTAGGACGCCAGGTTTTCAACCTGGAAAGAGGGGTTCGATTCCCCTAGGGACTGCCAGTTGTACTTCCAAGCACTTGTTTAATAACTGAACGATTACCGGCTGGTGCCGGTACACTGATGGGTGATCCACGGCTTGCCCTGTTGGACAAACCATCGGAAAGGAATGTTCCGTTGCTGGTGGGGCTGATGGCCAAGATTATCCCGCTTTCGAAGGAAGAGGCCGGAAGGTGCTGATCTCAGAAAAAAACCAGAAATGCCCTGGGGGGCGTCTGACATCGACAATCGGGTTTTGAAAACCGCGCAGTTCATGTCATTATCAAAACCTAGAGCCTTTCGCCTTTAATCTGATCCGGATTGAAGGTGAAACGCTGGTCTAAGTATCTGGTGTCACAACTTTTCACGATTCATTGGTGATTCCAATAATTCGTGAATAGCTCTAAACAACCCGCCGGTGGGTTACAGATCAAAACACACCCGGAACCCGGCGAAAACAACCGCTCTGATCAGGGGGACCGATGTGATTATTTTCTTTGGTGGATTGATTGGTGCAGGCAAGTCGACAATTGCCAGGAAATTTGCTGCTGAAATTGGATGCCTCTATTACGACGTCGATGAAATCAAGAAATCGGTTGCCGCGGAGGAACCTGACTACCAACGTAACGTTCGCGAAGGCATCCCGTTCTCAGACGAAACACGACTGAAGGTTTTTGACCGGGTCATTGAAGATCTCAGGGCGTTGCGGGGTGAACACGAATACATCGTGGTCGATGAGACGCTGCACAGACGAGGGCTGCGGCGCAAGCTCTATGCCGCCGCCGAAGAAATGTTCGGTGATTTCGTTGTCATCTGGGTGCGCGCCGACGAAAAAGTGATAACTGATCGCCTGCGCTCGACCAAGCGCGAAGGGCACCTGCTTGACGATCCCCAACCCATGCGGGAATCGTTTCAGAGGCAGTTTGAAGAGTTTGATCGCAGCGTTATCGTCTGTAACAACAACGGCGAGCCGGAAGAAGCCCTTGCCTATCTCAAGAACCTGATCGAGAGCACATCTGCCCTGTTGAAACTGGCCTTGCGGAACCGTGAGGGTAAAGCCGGTTGAGGTGGGCAGGGCGATTTCGCGACGTGCTCTAAATCATGAGTTGAACAGAACACGAACCACGTTCAGTTTTTCCAGGCTCCGAGTGACGGCCTCTTCCTCGACGCCGAAATCAATCAGGCAGGCGATTTCGTCAACGTCGATCTGTTCCACCTGCTCGACAGTGTCCAGACATTTTTCATAGGAGCCGAACAGACCAGCCATATGGAAATACTTCTCGAATGAAGCCTCCAATGTCTCCTCCACAATATCGTCGGTAAGTGCCCCGACATCAATCTGGTCAGCATTTTTCAGAAAAGGCACTGACGCGATATTTGCCGCAGCAAGGTTCAAAGACCCCGCCAGGTATTTTTTCATTGGTTCGCGAACAGTCTCATGAACCTCGTCGTCACTGTCACCCACAAAGGTATGAAGCATAAGGGTCACCTCGCCACGGCCAGCATGGCCTGCATCATCCCAGGCTTGTCGGTACAGCTTAATTTTTGCCTTAAGTTCATTCAGCGTTTGACCAAGCAAATGGGTCAGAACGTTGGTGCCAAGTTCACCGGCCTGACGAAACGTTTCAGGGTTGGCGGCTGCTGTTATCCAAATCGGCAGCTCCTTTTGGATCGGGCGTGGCAGTGTCTGGACAGCTATTTCATCTCCGATCGGGTTTGTGGCCCGATGGGGCTCGCCCCGCCAAAGTTTTCTAAGGGTCGAGGTGTGCTCAGCGAAAATGTCTTTACGGTCGTCAAATTCATCCTGTTTTTCTGAGATAACAAAGTCATTGGGGACCCAGCCACAGGCCACACCAAGCCCAACCCGACCATTTGAGAGATTGTCGACAACAGCCCATTCTTCGGCAACCCGTATGGGATCGTGCAACGGCAGAACTACGCTACCGGCACAGATTTGAACTTTTTTGGTCTTCGCCGCCAGCGCAGCGGCCAGTACGGACGGGTTAGGGGAAAGACCACCAAAGCTGTGGAAGTGTCTTTCCGGGGTCCAAAGCCGGACAAAACCGTTCTGATCAGCCCATTCAGCGCTGTCCAGTATAAGGTTATACTTACCCTGATCGTCATTTCCCTCGTAGTTGGCGAAAAAGAAGAGGCCAAATTGCATGTCGCAGTCTCCAAACCTGTTACTCATTTGAGATTGCGAAACACTATGTGTTGTGGCCAGATTATTGATTGACGAAGATCAAGCAGTTTGGCTGGTTAATGGGTGACGTACTCAGGTTATTGGTTCGCAGCCATTTTGTGCAAACCGGTAGCGGGAATCTGAACCTCGCGCCCTGAAAAGTGAAAGAAACCATCGCTTTCCAGCCGTCTGACCAAGCGCGACATGGTCTCGGGCTGAACCCCGATCAAGTCTGCCAGATCCATACGGGACAGGGGCAACTGCATAGAAACATGATCCCCGGCGCGATCACCATGCTCTTCCATGAGGCGAAGCAGCAAATCTGCAAGTCTCTGTTTGTTGGATTTGGTTGACGAGGCAATGATCCGTTCACGGTTGCGGTCAATCTCAAAAACGCATCTGGATGCCAGTTTCTCCAAAACCGCAGGATTACCACGAACGATCCGATCAGCGTCGCGCTGTTCCACCGAGCAAATTCGTGAGGGCAGCAAAGCGCGGGCCTCTGTCCGGTGTTCACGGTCACCCAGAAATGATCGAAACCCGATAATTTCGCCTGGATAGGCCAGCCTCATCAAGGTGGATGTTCCGTCTGGATGAAGCGTTCTTAAAGCGATTAAGCCTTTGGAAACGCAGAAAAGACCTTGGTTCTTGTCTCCCTGATTGAACAGTGTTTGCCCTTCATCCAGTGCCTGACGCGAAAACCCACGCGTCAGAACCAAGACCGAACGAGTGTCCACAGGTTGCCAAACACTTCCCTCATAGAAAGCGCAGTTTCTGCATGGGTGGTTCGAATTCTGAGCGCCTAGCATTTCATTAGAACTCATTGGTTGTGCAACCGCATACACTAACCTAGTTTACCGTGTGGAGCCCTTTAGGTCGAGTGCGGCGCATCGTAACAGTAACAGCTTGGTCAGAAAAATGCTGTTTACTTGACAATTTGACGATCATCAATGACTAGAGAGCAGGTCTTCACGCACAAGTTCCTCAAATGCCGAACAAATCGCAGTCAGCCGAGCGTCCACGTGTCAGATATTAATTCTGCCCTGGCTCCCGATTTGCCGCCCAAGCCCAAAGCCCGGCAAGGCAAAGTCTCGCTCTTGGCCTATTTTCGCTTGTTCAAGAAGGATATTTTGTCTGCGCAGCCGGCGCATCTATATCGTGCCTGGATGGCCGAGATGCGCACGCCGTTTTTCAGATCATATTTGTGCAACGATCCAAACCTTGTCGATCTGGTGCTGAAACAACGCTCGATGGACTTCCCAAAGTCCGAACGTATCCGGGTGGGGCTCAAACCACTTCTGGGCGAGTCGATCTTTATTTCCAACGGAGAATTGTGGGCACATCAGCGTCGAATTATTGACCCGGCCTTTGAGGGCGGTCGCCTGCGAACGGTTTTTCCGGCGATGTGGGACAGTGGCGTTGCCTCGGTCGAGCGGCTGAAACCCCTGGCAGACGGACGCCCTGTCGAGATCGAAGGGCAAACCAGCCATGTCGCCATGGATGTGATCTTTCGCACGTTGTTCTCTGTACCGGTCGAGCATGAAATTGCAAAGGCGGCTTTCGAGACGTTCCGCGCGCATCAGCAGGCACAGCCGGTGGCCAATATCGCCGCTGTTTTGCCCATGCCGCGATGGTTCCCCCGGTTTCATTCCCGCAAAACCCGGGAAACCGCCCGCACCATCCGTGACCTGATCGGACAACTGACCAACCTTCGGGCAGAGGCCATAGCCAAGGGCACCGCGCCGGATGATCTTGCCACCAAGATCATGACAACCCCCGATCCCGAAACCGGCGAAGTTTTCGAGACTGATGAAATGATTGATCAGGTGGCTATCTTCTTTCTGGCCGGACATGAAACCTCGGCAGCAGCACTGGCCTGGGCGCTCTATCTGCTGGCACGCTACCCGGAGTGGCAGGAAAAACTGTCCGAAGAAGCCCTTATCGCCTTTGAACCAGAAAAAATCTATTTCTCGGCCTTGTCAAAACTGCGCCATTCGCGTTCGGTTTTCCGCGAAGCCATGCGGCTATACCCTCCGGTGCCGATGTTAGTGCGCGAAACAACCTGCCCCGAGCTGTTTCGCAACAGAAAGGTGAAACCAGGCTCACAGGTGATCCTCAGCCCCTGGCACCTGCACCGGCATGAACGATTGTGGGACCGACCGGATGAATTTGACCCCGGCCGGTTCGACACACCTAACGGCAAGGAATGCCTGCGTTCTGCCTATATCCCGTTTTCGGCTGGCCCCCGGGTCTGTCCGGGATCGGCTTTTGCCATGGCAGAGGGGCCGCTTTTACTTTCTATGCTGGTCAGAGCTTTCCGGTTTGATCTTGTAAAGGGAGATGAGCCAGTGCCCGTCGCCCACCTGACTGTGCGTTCCCACAACGGCATCCGCCTGCGCCTGACACCGCGTAGCACAAAACATTGCAAGGACATGCAAGGATGACAGATACCACCCCGCCAACTGCCGCTCAGGAAAGGCTCTCGGCATGGCCTTACTGGGTGACGATGACATTCGTACCGCTGGTGGTTCTGGCCGTGCTGCAGGGCGGATGGACGATCCTGCTGATCCCATTTTACGGCTGGGTTCTGATGCCCCTTCTGGATACCCTGCTAGGCAAAAACCTACGCAACCCTGACCCGGACACCCCGGATGCGGACCTGTTCTGGTTTCGCCTGCTCACCCTGGTCTGGTTCCCTGTCCAGTTCATGCTGGTCTTTGGCACGCTTTATTACCTGACGCACTTCTCTCAGCACTCGATGCTGCAAACCCTTGGCATCATGTTTGGCATAGGCGTCACCACCGGGACGGTTGGAATTGTCTATGCCCACGAGCTGTTTCACAAATCCAACCAACTGGAGCGAAATCTCGGCGATCTCCTGATGGCACTGGTGCTTTATGGTCATTTCCGCACCGAGCATCTGCTGGTGCATCACCCCTATGTCGGCACCCCGCGCGATACGGTTACCGCACGCTATAACGAAGGCTTCCACCGCGCGTTCAGCAGGACTTTGCTCACGGGTTTCCGCTCAGCCTGGCGCGCCGAAAAGGCAATGCTTGCCCGTCGCAACCAATCTGCCTGGCACCTGTCCAACCCGATCTGGAAATACCTCTCCTTGCAGGCTCTGTTTCTTGCTCTGGCCTTTGGCATCGGCGGCTGGGGAGGTGTTGGGCTGTTTGCATTTCAAGCCATTGTCGCCATCTGGCAGCTGGAGTTGACAAACTACGTCGAACATTACGGCCTGACGCGAAAGCACCTGGGGTCCGGGAACTATGAGCCGGTCAAGCCCCACCATTCCTGGGATTCAGCACATCGGGTCTCCGGGTTGTTGCTGATCAATCTTCAACGCCATGCGGATCATCACATTCACCCACAGCGCCGTTTCCCGCTGCTGCAGGTTTATGACGAAACCGAAGTGCCGATGCTGCCCACCGGGTATCCGCCGATGACGGCACTGGCGATGGTCCCGCCCCTGTGGCGACGGGTGTTCAACCCCAAGGTTCGGGCGTGGAGAAAACAGTTCTATCCTGAAATCAACGACTGGACGCCTTACAAAACCGGATTGTTGCCTGCTCCCAAAGGGGCGGGCTGAACAAACTGAGAATCAACCGCGCCGCTTGGTTAGGATCGGCCAGTACAAAACCACAAACCCAAGATACCCGGCAATCCAGGCGCCCGACGAGGCATTCAAAACCCAGGCCGGACTTGCGCCAAACGCCGCGACAAATCTCAGCACAACTGCGCAAATGATCAGCAGGTAAACCAAGGTCACGCCAGGGGTTGCCGTTAGTGGCCGCCCGGCATGGCCAAGGCTTGCGCGCGTCATCACCGCCATCGTGGTCACACCAATCGCCCCTGCCATCCAGACATGTTGCGCACCGATCTGCGGGCTTGCACTGATTCCCCAGCCAGACAGGGCAACCGCCAGAAAGCCCAAAGGCACAAAGGAGTACCCGACATGAAGGATCCACAAAAGAGGCTCGGACCATGCCAGCCAGCCGCGCCATCGACTAAGCCGTATGAGGTGTGCAAGTCCAGCGATCAGGCACAGCGCCGCAACCACTGGATGTTCGGGTCTGATCGCCCATCCAGCCAGGCTGATCAGCGTTACAAGCAAAACAACCTTGTCCAACCTCCCCCCGACCGAAGGCAGGCGTGGCTCCACCCCCTGTTTCACCAGCCAGTTACGGGTAAAGCTCGGGACGATCCTTCCGCCAATCAGGCTGAGCATCATAACGGCAACGCCCAGCCCCATGCGGAATCCATATGAGCCAGCTGCGTAATCTCCCCGCACTGCCTCCATATGGAAAAGACCGTTGGCAATGATAAACAGGGTCAGAAGAGCCAGAATAACCAGGTTTCGCCGGTTATTTGAGGCCAGAATTTCTCGTCCGATGGCAATGGTCAAAGCAACCGGAAAAACAAGATCGCAGCCGGCTACAACAGCGGGCGGCAGATATTCGGACACCGCGATGGCGACCCGCCCACACACCCACAAACCGGAAAGCGCTGCCAGAGGAAGCCCTACAATCGGCAACCGCCCTGTCCAGTTTGGCACCGCAGTCAGCAAGAAACCGGCCATGACGGCACCCAGATAGCCAAACAGCATTTCGTGTGCATGCCAGGAAACCGGATCAAACCGCGTCCGCAGTTCCACCTGTCCGGTTAGCAAAGCGATCCAGACCGTCATCGCCAGCGCCGCCCAGACACCGGCCATCAGGAAGAAGGGCCTGTATCCGTATGTCAGCACTCCAGGGCCATTCCAGGCACGCGCGCGGCCTGAGGAATTGCTCTGATCGTTAGGTTCAGACCTTGCCATCCTGCCCAGGCTCTTAAGCGGGAAAATCATTCGGAGCGGCCAGCATCGCTGCTTCGCACCAATTCAGAATTGCATCCCCGTCAGAGGGCAGTTCTTCGGCAAGCCCTTCTGAGAATGCTTTGAAGGCCGCAGTGTTTGCGCCTCCCAAACCGACCAATACGGGAACCCCATTTTCGATCGCGGTGCCGATGGCCGACACAAACCCACGGCCGGCGGCCTCTTCCGGGCCAAATTTGTTAAGGATAAACAACTCAGCTTTACTCATGCCGCGGCTTTCAACACAGGAAACGGCGTTTGCAATAGCACCGGGATCAAGACGGCAGGCGTCGGACCCTTGTCCCAAATCCTGCGTGATCTGAATGGTCGGGCCTTCGGGCAGAACCCTGACCTTCATATCGCAGCCATTTTCGAAACTGCTGGCGTAATCCATTTCTTTGACAATACCAGAAAGGGACCTGCCATTGCTCCGCAGCAATCCGGCAATCTCTGAAAGCAAGCGATCCGTTTCTCCCCGCACCTCCGAACTGACATATGCAATTTTCATTCACTCACCTGCCTTCACCAGACCCAGGCAACTGGCCAGACCAGTCCACGCCGCGCGCGCCGGAAAGGAAACCATCAGACAACCGGGTGTTTTTAGCAATGTGACCAATCGCATCAGCAATATTATCCCCGTCCTGTTCCCCATCCAGAAGCTGCCGATAAACGTGACATATTTCGACAAACCCCGTTGATTGTGGCGACAGCCGCAGCGCAGCAACACCAGCATCTTTTAGCGCGTCAACATGATGCACAGCGCTGGCATAACTGTCTGACAACGTCTGAACACCATTCATAGCCAGAAAAGGCTGATCATCAAGTGTGCGGACCTCCAGCCCGTCTGCATCATCTTCACAGGCAAACTGACAATTGTCCTTTGTACGGCCATGCAGACGCGCGTGGTAGCACCGGCCAGAAATCGCAAGGGGCACGCGCCCATGCCCCCAAACCTCTATGGTGACACCAAGTTCCGCCCCGGCTGTGGCGAGGATTTTGATCGAGGCCATAGGCAGTTCAGGGGGCAGGCAAACGCGTGTGGCGCCTTTTGATGCCAGCCACGACAGCGTGCCCTCGTTGTAAACATTGACCAGGGGACCAACTGAAAACCGTATGCCGTCAGGTAAATAGGTCAGGGCCGTCAGATCATTCACCTCGACCTCAACCCCCAGATCAGCCAGTTCCGACGTCAGTTTGCGCTCCCGTTTCAGGGTCACCAGTGCCAGGCTGGTCACAAGGACCTTTTTGTGCGCGGCCTGCAGCGTTGAAATCGCCTCCAGCAAGCGATCCTGGTAAAACGGCAGGCGTTTGGAGCACACCAGTTCACCTACAATAACGCGGTCAACCGGTGCATTGGCCAGATCAGCGTAAAGGGCTGCCCAGCGATCTGCAGCCCAGAAAAACTGGTTGGGGCCAACGGTCAGGTCCATCTCGTCATCTCCAGGTTTTCTTGTAGGCACCGGTGGTCGTTGCCTGGCCTTCAGACAGATAGGTCAACATGCCTTTTGGGATTGGCTGATCGGCCGCCAATGCGTCCACCGCCTTGCGGAAATTTCTTACGACCTGGGCAACATAGGACCGCGAGCGTTGACGGCCTTCAATCTTAAGCGCGGTCACACCTGCCGATTTCAGCTGAGGGATCAGTTGCTCGGCGTTCAGGCTGACCGGGTCCTCAAACAGATGGCCGGCTTTGTCACCAGCGTTAAAGCACCCCTTGCAAAGGGTCGGGTAAGGCGCAGATTCGCCAGCACCGACACGGTGGATCGTATAGCCTCCCAAGCGGGCATCCAGAACACCATCATCTTCCCGATAGACCACATGACTGGCTGGCGAACAGACACCGTTCATGTTGGGCGACCGCCCGGTTGCGTAAGATGACAGGGAACAACGGCCCTCAGCCATCACGCATAGGCCGCCAAAGACAAAAACTTCGGTTTCCACTTCGGTTTCAGCATTGATCGCTGCAATTTCCGGCACCGACAGCACGCGCGGCAAAACCACCCGTTTCACGCCAAAACACCGGGCGTAGAAATTGATGACATCGGCATTGGCCGCAGCCGCCTGAACCGAAAGGTGACGCCGCAACCCCGGATGGACCCGTGCCGCGTAATCCAGCAACCCGGGATCAGCAAGAATAACCGCGTCGGCCCGTGATGATTCAGCGTCTGAAACCGCGCTCTGCCAGATGGCCTCGTCTCCGGCACGGGGAAAAGTATTGATGGCGACCAGAACTTTTGAGCCATGCGAATGCGCAAAAGCCACGCCCTCGCGCATCTCAGCCCGGTCGAAATTCAGGCCCGGAAAGTTTCGCGCGTTGGTTTCATCGTTGAACCCGCAATATACGGTGTGTGCTCCGGCCTTTACGGCGGCACGCAATGCCGCCGGCGTGCCTGCCGGGCAGACGATTTCCATTACCACGCCTCAATCTCCTCGGGCCGTGTCAGACAGACCCCGGTTCTGCGCTCTGCAAATGCTATGATGTGCTGCAACGGCTCTGCAAAAGGGCCGGACCTCTGAGATATTTCCCCAAATAAATCCAATTCTGCATCGTCAACCGCATTGCGTAGCGCCAACGCTGCGCCGGTTTCGCCCTCGATCACCAGGTCACGGGAAAAAAACAGTGCGTCACCATCAAACGCGCCGTGAACAAGGCCCAAAAGCGCCGCCAGTGGTCCAGCAATCCGGGCGGCGCCTTCTGCGTGGCCTCGGGTTACGGTCACACTTGGCGTTCCGCCATTCGGCTCAAGACAAATGGCAAAGGGCAAATCGGTGGGATCCAGCACAAAACGAGTGTGGCTATATTCTCCAAGACGTCTAAAAAGCCCAGGGTGGCTTAAGGCGACCTTCCTTGCATAAGTGGTCAGAGCCAACGACAGAGGGGGCAATGGCATCAAGTTCATTGCACGTGCCAATACTGGTGGAAACCTTGGAATTGGCTCTGTAGACTGGGGCAAGTGGGGTTCCTTTTCCACTGTTGTAAACACAACGTGTCGTCTGGCCTTGTTAGATGGTCGCCAATAGCAGAAAATTGACATGAGTCAATTTCAACTGGCTTTTTTGCTGCTACCCGCTCCAAAAGTCGCTCACTCGGAGAAATACCGTTCGGACCTTGCCATCATTTCGCAGCCTGCGCAGCTTTCTTGACTGGTGCGCGGACAACGCTCAACTAAAGGCCGTGCCTGATCCGGTGTCTGTCCGACACCAGATGACAGCGGTGCACCGAGCTGTTCTTGAGGCGAACGGACCGGTTCTGCGGTTTGACCAACCCATCTCAGAGAATGGCTCGACAGGCGAAATTCCGGTCGTCGTCAACCTGTTTGGTACAACTGAACGCGTCGCAGCAGGATTGGGGATCACACCTGATTTGCTGGGTGAGTTGGGGGCATTCCTGGCAGCTCTCAGATCGCCCTCCCCGCCGGGTGGGCTGCGCGATGCGCTTTCACGTTGGCCAATGCTCAAGGCCGCTTTGGCCACCCGCCCGAAAATTACCGGTTCCGCTGCGGTGCAGAAGGTTGTTCTGAAAGACACTGACGTGGACCTGAGCACAATTCCGGTTCAGACCCATTGGCCCGGCGATGCAGGTCCACTGGTCACCTGGCCGGTTGTTGTGACCCGCCCGTTCGGCAGTTCCGCTGATGATGTCTCAACCTACAATGCGGGCGTCTATCGGGCACAGGTTCTGGGCCGCGACAAGCTGATCATGCGCTGGCTGCCCCATCGTGGCGGTGCAGCCCACCACCGAAGCTGGGCGCAACAGGGCGAGAAAACCCCCGTTGCCGTCGTGCTGGGCGCCGACCCGGCCACACTTCTTTCGGCGGCGCTGCCGCTGCCCGAAACCGTGTCGGAACTGACATTTTCCGGCGCGCTTAACAACTCCCGCCCACGGCTGGTCCCGGCAAAAACCGTGCCACTCATGGTGCCGTCCGAAGCCGAAATTGTGCTGGAAGGCTGGGTTTCGCCCTCCGAAACGGCCCCCGAAGGCCCGTTTGGCGACCATACCGGCTATTACAACCCCGCCGAGCCTTTTCCGGTCATGCAGGTAAGCGCCATAACTCATCGGCGCGATCCGCTTTATCTTTCCACCTATACCGGTCGCCCGCCGGATGAACCGGCGATCATCGGCGAGGTGTTCAACCAGCTTGCCTTGCCAACAATCCGGTCCCAAATCCCTGAAATCCGCGATCTCTGGCTGCCGCCTGCCGCCTGCTCCTACCGCATTGCCGTTGTCAGCATCGACAAACGCTATCCCGGTCAGGCGCGACGGGTGATGATGGCGCTTTGGGGCATGCTTCCACAGTTCAGCTATACCAAGATGATTGTGGTGGTGGACGCAGATATCGACCCACAGAACTGGGATGACATCGCCTGGGCACTGGCCACCCGTATGGACCCGGCCCGAGATGTGATGCTGCTGGAGAACACGCCGATGGACTATCTGGATTTTGCCTCCCCGCAACCCGGACTCGCCGGCAAGATGGGCATTGACGCCACCATCAAGATCGGCAGCGAAACCACCCGCGAATGGGGAGAAGTCATGGCAACTTCACCAGAAGATGCCGCTTTTGCTGCCGATCTGGCGGCACAAATAATGTCAGGGGTGGACCCATGAGTGCCCAACGCGTCGTTCTGGGGGTCGCCGGAGCTTCGGGCGCTGCATTGGGCCTGTCAGTTGCACGCCAGTTGTCGGAACTGGGCATTGAGACTGATCTGGTTGTCAGCGCAGCCGCAAAACGCACTTTGGCGGAAGAATGCTGGCCGGACGCCTTAGACAACCTTTGTTCGCTGGCAACACGGACCCATGCCATCAACAACATCGGCGCCAGCATCGCGTCAGGCTCGGTGCCGGTTTCAGGCATGATCGTCGCGCCCTGTTCCATGCGTTCGCTGGCGGCAATCGCTCACGGTCTGGATGATAACCTCCTCACCCGGGCGGCCAGCGTTCAGCTCAAAGAGCGCCGCCGTTTGGTATTGCTGACCCGGGAAGCACCCCTGACGCTTGCACATCTCAGGAATATGACGGCAGCCACCGAACAGGGTGCAATTATCCTGCCGCCGGTCCCGTCATTTTACCTGAAGCCCAAGGGCGTGCCGGAAATTGTTGATCAAATCGCTTCACGCGCGATTGACCTTCTGGGCATTGCACAACCCGTCGCCAGACAATGGGCTGACACTATCGAAACGTGAGGATCGGGTCTGAGCTAAAAGGCGTTACCTAACAAAGCTATACGGCCCTTACTCCTCGTCCATATCCCAGCCAAGCGCCCGCGCGACGGTGAAAATATCCTTATCTCCGCGCCCGCACATGTTCATTACCAGCAGGTGGTCCTTGGGCAGGGTCGGTGCAAGTTTGCGCACGTGGGCCAGCGCGTGGCTTGGCTCCAGCGCCGGGATAATCCCCTCGGTGCGGCAGGACAACTGGAAGGCATCAAGTGCCTCAGCGTCGGTAACCGAGACGTATTCAGCCCGCCCGGTTTCGTGCAGCCAGCTGTGCTCCGGGCCAATACCGGGGTAATCCAGCCCGGCGGAAATTGAATAGCCTTCAAGGATCTGCCCATCGTCGTCCTGCAACAGATAGGTCCGGTTGCCGTGCAAAACGCCGGGGCGCCCGCCGGTCAACGAAGCGCAATGTTCCATCTGGTCGTTCACACCTTTGCCGCCGGCCTCAACCCCAATGATGCGGACCGATTTGTGGTCCAAAAACGGAAAGAACAGCCCCATGGCATTGGAGCCACCACCGATGCAGGCAACGACACTGTCTGGAAGCCGCCCTTCCGCCTCCATCATCTGTTCCTTGGTTTCCTTGCCGATGATCGACTGGAAATCCCGCACCATGGCCGGATAAGGATGCGGACCTGCAACCGTGCCTATGCAATAAAACGTTTCGTCCACATATGTCACCCAATCGCGCAAGGCGTCGTTCATGGCATCCTTGAGCGTTCCACGGCCTGACGTCACGGAAACAACCTCGGCGCCCAGCAGTTTCATCCGGAACACGTTCGGCGCCTGCCGCTCCACGTCGTGCGCGCCCATATAGACGATACATTTCAGCCCGAACTTGGCGCACACTGTGGCTGCGGCAACGCCGTGCTGGCCCGCGCCCGTTTCAGCGATGATCCGGGTCTTGCCCATGCGCCGCGCCAGCAGAATCTGCCCCAGAACGTTGTTGATCTTATGGGCACCGGTGTGGTTCAGCTCATCGCGCTTAAAATAGATTTTCGCCCCGCCCAGCTCTTCAGTCAGACGATCAGCGTGATAAAGCGGCGATGGCCGACCGACATAGTATTTCCACAGGTGATCCATCTCGGCCCAGAAGGTCGGATCGGTCTTGGCTTTTTCGTATTCCGCTTCCAGTGACAGGATCAGCGGCATCAGGGTTTCAGAAACAAACCGCCCGCCAAAATCGCCAAAGCGGCCTCGCTCGTCAGGCCCGGTCTTGTATGAATTGAGCAGTTCTGAATCCATGGTTCAGCCTCCCTGTGCGGCGTGGATGAACGCCGCAATCTTTTCGTTATCCTTCTGGCCGGGGGCGCTTTCCACACCGGACGAAACGTCCAGTTGATCGGCTCCGGTCAGTCGCACAGCTTCTTGCACATTCAGGGGCGTAAGGCCACCCGCCAGCATCCAGGGAACCGCCCATTTACGCCCGGCAATCAACCGCCAGTCAAACGCCAGCCCGTTACCCCCCGGAAGGGTCGCGTGCCGGGGAGGTTTGGCATCGATAAGCAATTGATCGGCAACCCGCGAGTATTCCTGAATGGCGGGCAAATCAGTATCGTCGGCAATTCCGACGGCTTTCATGACCGGCAATCCGAAGCGTGCCTTTATTTCAGCCACCCGCTCCGGGGTTTCCCGCCCGTGCAGCTGCAACAGGTCGATGGGCACCCTGTCCAGAATGGCGTCAAGATCGGCGTCTGCTGCATTAACTGACAGCGCGACTTTGCAAATTCCATCCGGCACTGCCAGAGCCAGATCCCGGGCTTGAGGAACAGAAAGGTTGCGCGGCGACTTGGCAAAGAACACAAAACCGACGTAGGCCACGCCCGCGTCCACGGCGGCAGTAATCGACCCAACTGTCGAAAGGCCACAGATTTTAACCCGCATGGAGCCCTACTCGATCAGTGCGAGCACGTCGTCTTTGCCCTCGCCCGTCTTGTCTTTCAGCACTTTGACCTGCCGTTCCAGCCGGTGCAGTTCCCGTCCCTTGCGCCCCAGATCGTTGCGGAATTTGAACTCACGAAGGTATTCCCAGACAAACCCAATCAGCAATCCCAGCAACACGCCGAGGAAAATAACCAGAAACAGCGGCAGAGAGATACTGCCGGACACCTGAAAGATTGAAGCCAGCTCTTCTGGCAGCAGACGCAGCGTGACCATGCCGCGGTTCGCAAGTGCCACAGTTACCAGACAGATACCGACAACAGATAAAAACAGATAACGGAGATAACGCATGGCTTGCCTCTTTTCCCAGGGACATGTCGCGGCGAAACGGGTCAAACACGTGTCACGACATGCCTGTCAGTTGAGGTTTAGCGCGGCACCAGCCACCACCACAATAGGAAACGATTGAACTCGGCGCGACAAAACCGGTAAATCAGCCGCCGTTCAGCCGATCCCGCAGCAGTTTTCCGGTTTTGAAAAACGGAACGTGTTTTTCATCCACCTGAACAGATTCACCTGTTCTAGGATTGCGCCCAATTCTGGCATCACGCTTTTTTACCGAAAAGGCCCCAAAACCGCGCAATTCGACGCGATTACCACCCGCCATTGCTTCAATAATCTCATCAAAAATCGTTGAAACGATACGTTCAACATCCCGCTGATATAAGTGAGGATTTTCCTCTGCAATCTTTTCGACCAATTCAGATCGTATCATTGAAACATATCCTCCCCAAGATGCGGCCGTGCGTCGACCATCGTAGTTTCACTAAAACATACTCGCAGAAATTACCGCGCTAGGGAATAGAGCCTTGGTCCATCTTCTGCGGAAAATCGCTTTAACACGCTGTTTTGGGACAGAAACTTGCCAAGTGGGCCCCAGATTCCGCCCTCTTCATAGTCCAGAGGATAAAAGTCGACAGGCAGATCGGATTCGAATCCGTCGAGTGATTCGAGGTGTGCCAGGGCAAATTCACTGCCTCCAATACTGTCGATCAATCCCATTTCCAATGCCACGCGCCCGGTGAAAACCCGACCGTCAGTCGCTGCATCAAGTTGATTTCCGGACAATCCCCGTCGGGTCTGTACCAGATTGCGAAACCAGTCGTAGCTGTCATCAATCAGGGCCTGCTCTGCCGCGCGACCTTCCGGCGAGAGTTTGCGATACGGCGATGCCTCAGCTTTCAGATCGCTGGAGCGGATGGTCTCCATTGAAACCCCGATCCGGTCCAAAAGACCGGTCACGTCGGGATATTCCATGATAACGCCTACAGAGCCGGTAATGGTATTGCCGCGGGCGATGATGTGATCTGCACCCAGGGCGGCGATATACCCCCCGGATGCTGCAACCTCCCGCATTACGGCAATAACCGGCTTGTCTTTTGCAATCCGCCGCAAACGTTCGTAAACCGCCTCTGAACCTGCCGTTGTGCCACCCGGACTGTTGATCAGGACAATCAGAGCTTTTGCTGCGTCGTTTTCCTCAACACTTTTCAAAGCTGCATCAAGCACCGGATCATCATAGATGACACCGCTGATTTCGACCTGAGCGATATGAGATCCAAGCCGTGGACCATCGCTGAACCAGTAACCAAAACCTACAAGCAGGGCGAAAACGCCCAGCGTTGCCAGAACCCCGCGCCAGAAAGCAGAACGGCGCCACTTGCGGCGCCGTTCTTCATAAAAGTCACGCTCAAAACTCATAAGCGTCTTTCAATGTTGCAGATGACGTCATTCGTCGTCTTTGCCTTTGAGAGCAGCACCCAGGATGTCGCCCAGAGACGCGCCGGAGTCCGAAGAACCGTACTGCTGTACTGCTTCTTTTTCTTCCGCGATTTCGCGTGCTTTGATCGACAGGCCCAGACGGCGGGACGATTTGTCGATGCTGGTCACCCGGGCATCAAGCTTGTTGCCAACCGAGAAACGCTCGGGGCGTTGCTCTGCGCGGTCACGGCTGAGGTCGGAGCGGCGGATAAAGGATTTCATTCCGTCGTATTCGACTTCGATGCCGCCATCTTCGATGGATGTAACCGTCACAGTTATAACAGCGCCACGTTTGACACCGGCGGTTGCATCGGCAAACGGATCACCGTCCAGCGCTTTGATCGACAAAGAGATGCGCTCTTTTTCAGAGTCGACATCAGTCACGACAGCTTTGACAACGTCACCTTTGTTGTAACCAGCAATGGCTTCTTCACCGGAACGGTTCCAATCAAGATCTGACAGGTGAACCATGCCGTCGATTTCACCTTCAAGGCCAACAAACAGACCGAATTCGGTGATGTTCTTAACTTCGCCTTCGACTTCAGAACCAATCGGGAATGCCCCTTCGAAGTTCTCCCAGGGATTGCCCTGAGTTTGTTTCAGGCCAAGGGATACCCGGCGTTTCATAGTGTCGATTTCCAGAACCATCACATCAACTTCCTGCGAAGTGGATACGATCTTGCCCGGATGGATGTTTTTCTTGGTCCAGGACATTTCGGAAACGTGGACCAGACCTTCAACACCCGGCTCCAATTCAACAAACGCACCATAATCGGTGATGTTGGTCACGCGGCCTTTGTGCACCGACTGCAGCGGGAAGCGGGCTTCGACATCGCCCCATGGATCATCCTGCAGCTGTTTCATGCCAAGGCTGATGCGGTGAGTTTCCTTGTTGATCTTGATGACCTGGACTTTGACAGTTTCGCCAATAGCCAGAATCTCGGATGGGTGGTTCACACGACGCCATGCCATATCGGTAACGTGCAGCAGACCATCAACGCCACCCAGATCGACAAATGCACCGTATTCGGTGATATTTTTAACCACACCGTCCACTGCATCGCCTTCCGTCAGCTTGCCGACGATTTCGGCACGCTGTTCGGCACGTGATTCCTCAAGGATCGCACGACGGGAGACAACGATGTTGCCACGGCGACGGTCCATTTTCAGGATTTGGAACGGCTGAGCCATGCCCATCAGCGGGCCAGCGTCGCGCACCGGGCGCACATCGACCTGAGAACCCGGCAGGAAGGCAACAGCGCCGCCAAGATCGACTGTAAAGCCGCCCTTGACCCGGCCAAAGATTGCACCTTCGACGCGCTCTTCTTTTTCATAGGCTTTTTCGAGACGGTCCCAGGCTTCCTCGCGACGGGCTTTGTCTCGGGAA
>JAAEUI010000241.1 GCA_024227475.1 Paracoccaceae bacterium
AAAGCCTTGCGGCTGAGTTGCAATCACTTTCAAAAGAGCAGGGCTTTGAGCTGGCGTCGAATGTTATCGATGATGTTTTGACTTATGCGCTGTTTCCGCAGGTGGGTCTCAAGTTCCTTAAGAATCGAGGCAGTGCGGATGCCTTTGAACCGCCGCCGGATGGAAAAGTAGCTGCTCCGGCCCCTGAGCGAACACCCGCAGGTCCGGCCGTGTATTCAGTGCGTGTGAGCGGTAAGGAATTTACTGTTGAGGTCGCAGAAAGTGATCCGGTAACCAGTCCGGCAACCAGCTCCAAACCCGTGTCTTCCATTTCGGCGCAAAGGGTGCCGGCGACCCGTGATGATGATGCGGTTAAGGCGATGCTTTCCGGCAATATATGTAAGGTCATGGTAAAGATTGGCGATACTGTTACCCAGGGCCAGCCCTGTCTGGTGGTTGAAGCCATGAAAATGGAAACGGAAGTGATCTCGCCAAGGGCTGGTGAGATCACTGAAGTGTTTGTGCGCGAGGGCGATGCGG
>JAAEUI010000242.1 GCA_024227475.1 Paracoccaceae bacterium
CCGGGAATTACCAGAGAGCCCACGTTATTTCGTGCCCATTCCGCTGTGATAACGGGGGTCTTGTCGTCGCAGCGTTTGAACAGGTCCGCCAGAAGGCGGATCAAATCCCGGGTTTCCTGCGCGTGCGTGGCCATCAATACTTGATCTTCGAGCAGTGTAATCAAGTGCGGCGCATAGGGCCAGGCATGCACAAATTCTTCCCGTACGCGCTGGTGTTCGGCAGGAGCGATATTTTTGAGACGCAGATATTCATTCGTATGTACCCGAATCAATTCGGCGATTCGGTCATCCGCCACGTGCACCCGATTTTCAAACAGACGGTGCAGCAGCAGGCGCAAACGATCCTGTTTGGCGGACGGGCCTTTGAAATCGACAATCACGGGATTGATGCGCTGGATTTGTTGAAAGGCATCGGTGTCGCCGTTGTGCACCGACAGACACCACCTGCACCAAAAGATCGGGGTGTTTTTTGGCAATTTCCGAAAGAATCTGGATAAAATTGAAGGCCCAATTGCGCCACGGAGATTGCTTGGAATTGGTGAGTCCATCGTACCAGGTCTGAAACTCATCCAGAATCAGCGCGGTCGGCTTCTCCTTGAACATATCCAACAGAATTTCATCGCTCGGCACCTCGGTTTTATTGACGCCGGCGCTTTCCCAGCGGCCATTGTAATAGTCGCCTTTGGGATGTCGGTCGAACAGCAACTCCCAAAGAAACTTGTAGCGTTGGCGGTGCAGGCTCTCGCTGATAACGACCATGCCGCTGCGCAGCCGCAAACCGGCAATCTTTTGCTCGCCAAGCCGTTCGCCCCATTCGGACAGCCACTGCGTGGCGGCTTGATTATCGGTGAAGGCATGATGCAGCATCGCCATCAAGTGCGATTTTCCCTGACCCCGCTCACCTTTGAGGGTGACGGGCCTGCCCTGGGCCGGGTCCACCGCTTCAAGAGTTTTCAGCACGTCGGCTGTCGGGTAGGTAATTTTCAGAAACTCCGGGGCCGGGCTTTGCGTGGCTCCGGTGTCATTCTTATTAGTCAACTCAATGGCCGTGCCCTTGAGACGCCGCCCCTTAAATTCGCTGCGCAGCTCCAATTCCAACATAGTCAAATATTCTCCAACCTCACAATGTGCATAATTTCTTCAGTCGCGATATGTTCATAATGCATTTCTTTCTCTACTACTACTTTACGACTTTAATGAAGGGCCTCAAAAGCCCCAGCGGGGCGGCATGTGTGTAGCCCAGGGTGTGAGCCCTGGGACGTCAGCCCCCTGAATCTCCCCCCGCCGTGTGCCG
>JAAEUI010000243.1 GCA_024227475.1 Paracoccaceae bacterium
GCAACTCATCATACTCGATATACCCTACATCCTCGGTGTCCGGGATGCCTGGGTAGACCGTTGGAACCGCGAAATCGCCCAGTAAAGATTAGAACACGACTTGGAAGGTTATGAGTAGTACGAGAATCAGGCAACCCACCCCTCACCCCTCACCCCAATGTCGTCAACTTAAGAAAGTTGAGCAGGCAAACTAAAGTTTGCACTCCTGATTGGCGGGCAATTTCAGGCTGGAGTGCAAACTTCAGTTTGCAAAAATGTCCTTAAGTTGATGACATTGGGCGGAGGGGCGGGGCTGATGGTGTACGGTCGGACCACCGTGTTCCCACCGATAAATCGGTGGGCTATTCGCGGATGCCCCTAACGGGGCGAAAAACGAATTCATTCACGGGTATTGCCCTTAGCCCCGGAGGGGCGGTCTGTTTGTTACGAAACAGCGGTTCGAATCGTCTCATTCATCCTGGATTTCATGTGACAATTCCGGGAGTTCTCGCAGGCCGAGCAGACCCAGCAAGGCATTGAGGTCGGTTTTGGATGACCAGAGGATGCCGTGTTCACGCGCGAACGCGTGTGCCTTCGGCGTCAATCCGCTGTAGGCAAACAGCCACAACCTGAGCGTGCGGGGCGACCGTTCGGCTTGCACCTGCTCGCCCTGTGCCAGAAAGTCCCGCAGTTCCTTCAGCCCGACCTTCTTGGTCATCCACCATTTGCTCTGCCCGATCCAGACTTCCGACCCGGCCGCGCCGAACAGGTCGATTTCCTTGCCTGCGCCGGAACCGAGTCGCACCCGGTGATGCACATAAAAGAATTGCCAGGGCATGGTGATGTCCTCGCCGACATGAAAGAGACGCCCCGGAAAGGTTTTCCGCGAACTGCCTAAAAGAATCTGACTCATGAACACTTCGCCAA
>JAAEUI010000244.1 GCA_024227475.1 Paracoccaceae bacterium
CCTAAACAGCACCAGCGGATCATACCCCCGAGGCCCAAACCCAGAACGCTATAACCCGCACTTCAGGATCGCCGAAAACGCCGACCAGTCAAGAAGCGCATCCACGATCGCAAGCACATCATCATCCCCAATCCGACGCGCCGTTTCCTGTAAGAAAATATCCATGCGTTCATCCTGAAAACCTTGATCCAGGATACAAAATCAATCTCCTAAAAGGAATCCTGTATTATGCAGAGGTCTTTGCCATGGTGCAGGAAAAAGACCGGATCGTTGGCGGCGATTTCGACGATGGCCATGGTGCCTTCTTCGCCGGTTTCCGCGTTCAGGCCGCCAACCATATTGTGAACCGGGTTATGCGGCTGACGTTCGATCTTGCCAAAATTTTGGGCCTCTGGCGGCATATGCGTCCAGGGACCTTCGGTCGAGCCAAAACTGTTGTCGGTTCCGCTCGTTGCGCAGAAATTCTGAAAGGTAAAAGCATCCCCCGGATCCACCAGCTTCCAGTACATCGGATCGCCGCCACCGACCCAGATATCAACATTGTTGTCTGGATCCTCGTAGCGGTAGCGGCTCTCCATCCACAGCGGGTTGCTTTCATCCGCCGGTTTAATGAACGCTGTGGGCATCGCCGTTTGGTCTTTGTTCGTGTAATTCCAGTACGGCAGCGTGAAACTGTCTCCGACGGCATGACGCATGATGTTTTCCACGGCCAGAATGTACATCCGGTGCCAGGGCAGAAAGTAATAGCCACCGTGCGGACAGGACTTCCAGCATTTTTCGGCCAGCCCGGCTTCTACTTTGTCGTAAGTTCCATGAATATTGGCTTGCCAGCGCCAGCCTGTCTTAGTTGATTTGTCCCGCGACTTCATAATCCGGACGGCTTCTGCGTACATTTCAACTTCGTCCTCAGAAAGGGACGCAAAATTGCTTCGAATCCGCAGGTCACTGGCTTTCGCCAGATGGTTGCCTGTCACGGCAAAGGCGCTGATAGCAATGGCGGATTTCAAGACTTCGCGACGGGTCAGAAAGCGAGAGAAAGGGGTGCGGTCAGGAGAGTTTGTCATGGGACATCCTTGTAATAGAGAGCAAAACAAAATGGGCAAATTCACCCGATACCTTGGAATACAAGCTTTGAAGACTACTGGAATTTGGCTGAAAAAAAAGAAATTTCTAAGGCAGGCCCTGGTTGTTGGCGCCAAGACCGGAAGATTTCGGAGCTTCTATTAGGAGTTTCGAACTTAACCTGAACCCCAAGTGAAACACGAAACTTCCACGTTATCAGCACCATAACCGGTGATTTCCACATCAACTTGTCTCGGGTTAATGTGGAACGCTGTAGTGGAATAACTCTGTGGGGTGCCGGCCTGCTCAATCCGGCATTTTTTCCAGATCCAATCCCACGGAACGCAGGTTGCGCCGGGCGGTTTCGTCGCAGATTTCATCCAGCTGCTCGAAATCCATCCGCGCGCCGGATTGCGCAAGATCGGCTGCGCCGTGGGTGGCGGACCACATGTAGCGAATGTCGTGCAGGTCCGGCTCGTCTGTTAACAGGCCCAGCCGAAACAGATCGCGGGTAATTTCCATCGAAACGTCAAATGGCGTGTAGCGCGCCAGTTCGGGGTCCTGCATCAGCTCGTCACGGCACTGCATTCCGGCGCGGCCAAACATCATATGCCACAGCGCGGTGTTTTCATGGGCAAAGCGGATATAGGTGCGCGCCAGAGTGAAGCAGCGTTCAACTGCCTGTTCCGGTGTTTTGGCGGCATCGCCTTCAGGCCGGATAGCCAGAAACCTTTCGCGCAGGTCAAAGAAGCCGATTTTGACGATTTCGGAAAACAGTGCGTCCTTGTCGGCGAAATGCCGGTAGACCGCACCTGAGGACACCCCCAAATCACGGGCCGCCTGACGCAGAGACATCACTTCGATATGCCCGTCTTTTGTGGCTTGCAGCGCGTAATCAATCAGCGCGTCCCGCAAATCACCACGTTTGAGTTTGACAACCTCTCCCATTGGCCCTTTGTAAGCGGTGATAACTTAGGGGTCAAACGGATATGTGACCTGATCCTCAGCCATCTTCGCCAACCCCTCCGACGTTACCGGCCTCACAAGTGTCCGCGCCCTCAGTGCCCAGACCTCAGAAACTTGTCGCCCGGTAGCTTCAGCCAGCGCTTCACCCGACGTCAGGTCACACTCCCCGCCGATCCCAATTGGCGCAGAATTTTTGCTATTGCGCTTGGCTATTAACCAGTTGTCAACAAACAAAAAAACATCCACAGGCAGGCCAATTCACTCTGGGCGCTTTAATAAATGGGTTCAAAAACGACGTCTTGGTCGATTCCGGGCGCGACATTTTGTCGAAACGGGCCGACACAGGACCGGTTCACGCAATATTGGTGTTTGGACATGACTCTGAAACTGGAACAAGATTTGGTTGGCCGTCAGGCCAATGGACGCGGTGGGAATGCGGCTTGCATTGCTGCAGTTTTCCTGTTTGCATTGGGGTTCCCGGCAGCAGATGTTTTACTTGGAACCTGGGGCCCGATTTCACTGACTGCGGCCCGGATCAGCCTGGCCATGGTGTTGATACTGCCGCTTTGGCTGGTGCTGGAAGGATGGCAACCGGTGCGGGATGCCCCATGGGGACGGGGCATCTGGATCGGGGCGGTTGGTTTTGGTGTTGGCTCTGTGATGCTGTTGGTGTCGCAATGGATGGCCGACGCAGTGACCGCTGCGCTCGTCGTCACAGCAATGCCAGTGGCTGCCGTTGCCTTGGAAATGGCCTTTGATGGCCGCCGCCTGACCCCCTATTTCCTGTGCGGCGTGGCGCTGGTGTTGATCGGCGGAGTGATAGCAACCGGTGCCAACCTGATGGAAGGAAACTTCGGGATCGGGGCATGCCTTGGACTGGTTGCGACCAGTATTTTTGCCTGGGGATCGAGGGCCACGGTCAAGGCGTTCCCGCATATGACGGCGCTTGGCCGCTCGACCATCACCTTTGGCGGAGTCACTTTGTTCAGCCTTTTAACCTGGGGCGTTTTTCTGGCGATGGGATGGCCCGGGACAGCCTCTGCTCCGTTAGGAATTCAGGGGTGGGGATTGCTGTTGCTGTTTGCGTGGGTGGCCATGGCAATATCGCAGGCGTTCTGGATTTCCGGGGTTGCAAAGGTTGGCGTTGCAGTTGCTTCGTTTCACCTGAATGCGGTGCCGTTTTATGTCATGGTGTTGATGCTGGCTTTGGGGAATGACTGGCGCTGGCAGCAGGCGATCGGGGCTGCAATTCTGGCGTTTGGTGTGGTGCTGGCACAGCGTCGGGGACAGCCAGAAAAGCACTACGCGCCGGCAGAATAACCCTACTCCAGCTCCGCCGACGGAATGATCGGAAAAAACACCCCGCCGGACCAGACACCGAACCAGCGCTCGCCGTCCTCCACACGATGCACCCCTAAATCAACCAACCGGTAGAAACTCTTGCGGTCGATCAGCGCTTCCAGATTGGCGCGGATCAGGACATAGGGTGATGGTTCTCCAGTTTCAGCGTCCCGGACCACGCGGATAGGATTGTCCGGCCCGGCCACGGCTTCATCGTCCACCTGGGTCAGGAAGGTCAGGTTTTGCGCCTCGCCCTCGCCCTCAACTTCAAAATCAATCGCCACGAACGGGGCGTCGTCGACGGTGATTCCGACCTTCTCAACCGGGGTTACCAGAAAGTAATCCTCACCGTCTTTGCGGATGATAGACGAAAACAGTTTAACCAGTGGTTTCCGACCGATCGGCGTGCCGAGATAGAACCAAGTCCCATCCCGGGCAATCCGCATGTCCAGATCGCCGCAAAACTCCGGATGCCACAGGTGCACCGGCGGTAATCCGCCCTTTGATGCGGCTTTTGCCGCCTGGGCGAGGGTATCGGCACTGGGCTTCACGGTTTTTTGTGCTTCCGGTTGATTTGTCATTTGTCCTTGGCGGGTTAATTGGGCTTTAATGCGACCAAGTATTTTGTTCGCACTGAGAAAGGTATTGAGCATGGCCAATAATGCAAGCGATTTGGCGGCACAGATCGAAAATACTGCGGGGTTGTTGGCGCAGGCCCGTAACGGAATTGCACGGCGGATCATTGGCCAGGAAACGGTGGTCGAGCTCTCGCTTGTGGCGCTGCTGTGCGGTGGTCATGCACTGCTGGTCGGGGCGCCGGGGCTGGCCAAAACAAGGCTGGTCGACACGCTTGGCACGGTATTTGGCATGTCGTCAAACCGGGTCCAGTTTACGCCAGACCTGATGCCGGCGGACATACTTGGGTCCGAGGTGTTGGAAACCACGGAAACCGGTGCCCGCAGCTTTCGGTTTCTGCACGGCCCGGTATTTTGTCAGCTGCTGATGGCCGATGAGATCAACCGCGCCAGCCCGCGCACCCAGTCGGCCTTGTTGCAGGCCATGCAGGAACGCCAGGTGACCATTGCCGGGCAGGAACACGATCTGCCCGCGCCGTTCCATGTGCTGGCGACCCAAAACCCGATTGAACAGGAAGGTACCTATCCATTGCCTGAGGCCCAACTCGACAGGTTTGTTCTTCAGATCGACGTTGGGTTTCCAACACGGGACACCGAAAGAGAAATCCTGCGTGCCACGACCGGTGTCGAAGAGGCACAGGCTGAACAGGTGTTCACGCCGGAACAACTGATCGAAGCTCAGGCTGCCGTACGGCAAATGCCGGTAGGTGAGGCCGTAGTTGAGGCCATCCTAGATCTCGTACGCTCCGCCAGGCCAGAAGATGAAACCGCCCCGGAGTTTGTTCGCGAAGCGGTCAGCTGGGGCCCCGGACCGCGCGCGGCGCAGGCCTTCATGTTGGCCACCCGCGCCCGGGCGTTGGTGCAGGGGCGGCTGGCTCCGTCTGTTGAGGACGTTGAAGCACTGGCCCATGCGGTTCTTGTACATCGCATGGCACTGGGTTTTGCCGCAAGAGCAAGGGGTGAAAAGCTGGATGATCTGATCGCGCGGTTGGTCGCGAACATGTCCGGGGCCGAGGCGGCTGCGTGAACCAACCAGAAGTCATACACCCGGCCAAGCTGCGCAAAGACGCAGAAGCCATTGCTTCGGGATTCCCCGAATTGCTGGCCCATGCCCGGCACCTGGCAGCGACGCTGTCCCTGGGCCATCACGGGCGGCGCAGGTCAGGCCCGGGAGATGAGTTCTGGCAGTATCGTACGGCACTGGCAGGTGACCATATCCGCGACATCGACTGGCGCCGTTCGGCCCGCTCGGATGCTCATTTTGTCCGGCAGATGGAATGGCAGAACGTTCAATCGGTGCATATCTGGGTAGACCGAGCCGCGTCGATGACTTACCGCGCCGAGGGCAGTATCGAAAGCAAAGCCGACCGGGCGCGGGTTCTGGGATTGGCGACGGCGATTCTGCTTTCTAGTGCCGGCGAAAGCGTCGGGCTGATGGCCGATCCTGAACCGCCCAAGCACGGGCGTGGGCAGATCACCAAAATGGCGATGCATCTTGCCGAATCCACGGCGGACGCCGACTACGGCAAGCCCCCGGCCAAGGAAATGGGGCGGGGCAATCTGGCTCTGTTCCTGTCTGATTTTCTGGGTGATTGGGACGAATTGGTGGAGGCACTGTCGCGCGCTGCCGATCAGAAGATTGAGGGGTGTCTGGTCCAGATTCTAGACCCCAGCGAAGAGGATTTTCCGTTTGACGGACGTACGATTTTTGAAAGCATGGAAGGTGTACTGAAGTTTGAAACCCGCCGGGCGAAGGCGATCAGGGACGACTACCTGATCCGGCTGGCAGAACGCAAAGCGGCGCTGGAAGCTTTGGCCAAACGCACTGGCTGGCTTTACACCTGTCACCACACCTCGGTGCCGGCGCAACCGGCCCTGATGTGGATTCACAATTCACTGGCGGGTGCGGGACGGTGAATTTTCTGGGCTCCATTGGATTTCTGACGCCGGGCCTGTTGTTGGCGCTGCTGGTTTTGCCGGTGCTGTGGTGGCTGCTGCGGGCCGTGCCCCCGGCACCGCTCAAACGACGGTTTCCCGCAGTTACACTGCTGCTCGGGCTTGACGACAGGGAAACCACGCCAGACCGTACCCCATGGTGGCTGCTGCTGCTGCGCATTCTGGCGATAGGAGCTGCCATAATTGGATTTGCTCAGCCGATCCTCAATCCGACCGACCGAGTGGTGGGCAAGGGCCCGCTGCTGATTGCGATGGATGCAAGCTGGGCCAGTGCGCAGAGCTGGTCGGCGCGGCAGGACAAACTGGTGGAACTGCTGCGACTGGCAGAACAGGATAACAGGCCGGTGGCGGTTGTACATTTGACCGACCGGCCCAAAAGTGACGAGCCTCTGGCCTTTGCCAGCGCATCGGCCTGGGTCGAGCGGGTCGATGGTATGGAGCCCAATGGCTGGGAGCCGGATTATTCGGCCTGGCGTAAACAGGTCAGTTCTCAGGCCGAAATGGGGTTTGAAACGGTCTGGTTTTCCGATGGTCTGAGCCGCAATGAGCGGGGTACTTTCCGGAAAACGCTGGCGGACATCGGCGCTGTTTCGGTGGTTGAAGCTGATGTTGCTGTGCTGGCATTGCGCCCGATCGGGATTGCGGACGGAAAAATAGCGACGACGGCGCTGCGCTCGCAAGCCGGAGAGGAGCGGGGAATTGTTGTAACGGCCATCGGGCCTGATCCGGCGGGCATAACACGCGTGCTGAGCCGCAGTGAGTCGCTGTTTGAAGCAGATCATCTGACCGTGGAGGTGGTCATGGACCCGCCGTCTGAGCTGCGTAACCGCGTCCGCACTGTCTCACTGGACGGCATTCGTTCGGCGGGCGCCGTTGTGGTGACGGATGACAGCATCCAGCGTCGCAAAGTCGCGCTGATAAGCGGAACCCGTGAACAGGAAGGTGCGGTGCTGGTCTCGCCGCTTCATTTTCTGCGAAAGGCGCTGGTGACCACGGCCGAAGTTATCGAAGCCGATTTGACTGACAGTATGTTAGCCAGTCCGGATGTGGTTGTTCTGGCGGATGTCGGCAAACTTACCGAACCGGAAACCAAGGCGCTGACCGATTGGATCGAAGAAGGCGGTACGCTGC
The DNA here is from genome assembly GCA_024227475.1 of Paracoccaceae bacterium. GTDB lineage: Bacteria > Pseudomonadota > Alphaproteobacteria > Rhodobacterales > Rhodobacteraceae > Amylibacter. Next base: position 7,092 of record JAAEUI010000244.1, read on the forward strand.
TGCGTTTCGCAGGGCCACGACTGGCGGCCAGCGAAATCGGCCAGCGCGAAGAACACCCGCTGCTGCCGGTCCGCTTGCGCGCTGGTGGGCGCAGCGTTGGCGGCACCATGTCCTGGGGATCGCCCAAAAAACTGGCAGAGTTCTCCCAAGACAGCCCGTTTTTTGGCCTGTCGCTGCCCCAAGACGTTGAAATCCGCAGCCAGGTCGTTGCCCAACCCGACCCCACATTGTCAGAACGGGTTCTGGCCAACCTGCAAGACGGAACCCCGCTCGTTACTGGCAGGGAACTGGGTGCGGGGCGGGTGGTGTTATTCCATGTTACCGCCAATACCGATTGGTCGAACTTGCCCCTGTCCGGTCTGTTCGTACAAATGCTGGAGCGGCTCGCGATATCAACACGAAAAAGCGGTGCTGGTGCGGATGAGCTGGAGGGGATCGTCTGGGTGCCGGAACTGGTGATGGACGGCTTTGGACGGCTGAGCAGTTCCAGAGTGCTGGCCGGTGTTGAGGGCAGCCGTCTGGCCAGTGGTACGCCGGGGCCGGATATGCCTCCGGGCGTCTATGCCGCCGGGGAGCGCAGGATCGCGGTTAACGCGGTTGGTGTGGATCGAGAATTGACGCCAGCAATCTGGCAGGCCGGTACTAATTTTCTGTCGCTGCAACGATCTGAGGAAAAGCCCCTGAAACCCTGGTTCCTGTTGCTGGCCGTGGTAATGCTGGGCGTCGATATTCTTGCGACCCTGTGGATCGGCGGCCGTCTGGTGCGCCGCCTTGGCATGGTGTCGGCGGTTATGGCGGTTATGGTGTTCCATTCAGGCGAACCTGCGTATGCGCAAGACCAGAGTGCGTTATTGCAGGCGGCGAACAACACGGTTCTGGCTTATGTCCAAACTGGCGATGCCAAGGTTGACCGGATATCCCACGCAGGATTGCTGGGATTATCCACGGAACTGTTCCGCCGGACCTCGGTTGAACCGATTGAACCTGTGGGCGTGGATCTGGAGCGCGACGCGCTGGTACTTTTCCCCTTCCTGTACTGGCCGATTTCGGTTTCGGCGGCCCTGCCAAGCGAAGAGGCCGTTGCGCGGTTGAACCTTTATCTGCGCAACGGTGGGCTTATTCTGTTTGACACAAGGGACGCCAACCTGAACGTCGGCATTGGTGGCGGAACGCCAAACGGGCGGCGGCTGCAGAAGATCGCAGCACAACTGGATATTCCGGTGCTTGAACCAATCCCGCCGGATCACGTGCTGACCCGGTCATTTTATCTGTTACAGGATTTTCCGGGCAGGTACGCGAACGCGGCGGTCTGGGTCGAGGCAGCCCCACCGGATGCGGAGCTGGTGGAGGGCATGCCGTTTCGCAATCTCAACGACGGGGTGACGCCGGTGGTGATCGGGGGCAATGACTGGGCCTCGGCTTGGGCGATATCTGACAGGGGGCAATTCCTGTTCCCGGTTGGGCGTGGTTCCGCCGGGGAACGTCAGCGCGAAGTAGCGCTGCGCTTTGGAGTTAACCTGATCATGCATGTTCTGACCGGCAATTATAAGTCCGATCAGGTGCACGTACCGGCGCTGCTTGACAGGCTGGGGCAGTGATATGGAGACATTGATCAGCTTCATCCCGCTGTTACCTCTTCCGGTGCTTGGTGCGCTTGCGGTATTCGCAGTGCTCGCGAGTGTTCTCGCGGTATGGCGCGGCTTGCCGGGGTGGTGGATGCGCGGGCTGGCTTTTCTGGTTCTGTTGACGGCGCTGATGCAGCCCGTCCTGCGCCAGGAGGAAAGAGACCCGCTTTCCAATATTGTCTTTGTCGTTGTGGACGAAACCGAAAGCCAGTCGGTAGCGGACCGGCCAGAGCAGATTGACACGGCGGTTGAGGGGCTGCGTGACAAGATCGGTGATCTGGAAGATTTCGAACTGCGGCTGGTTGAGGTTGAAAATGATCTGCAGCAGTCCGACAGTGGATCGCTGGTTTTGACAGCGCTGGCCAAGGCTGCGTCAGAAGTGGCTGAGACGCGGATTGCCGGTGCGGTGATTGTGACGGACGGGCAAATTCACGACCCGGGATTTCTAGACGGTTTTCCCGCGCCGGTTCACGTTCTTCTGACCGGAGAGGCAGAAGACTGGGACCGGCGCCTGATCCTGAGCAATGTCCCGGCCTTCGCAATCGTCGGAGAGCCTGTAACGCTGTTTCTGCGGATCGAGGATCAGGGCGCTGTTCCTGAAAGTCGCGCAGGGTCTGCGCAATTGCAAATCTCCATTGATGGTGAACCGCCACAGGAGTTCACGGTGGAAACGGGTCGTGATTTCAAGCTGCCGCTGACCTTGCCGCATGGCGGGATGAACGTGCTGCAGTTTACCATCCTGCCCGAAGAGGGGGAACTGACGAACCGCAACAACGCAGCTGTGGTTGCCATCAATGGGGTGCGGGACCGGCTGCGGGTGCTGCTGGTGTCCGGAGAACCCCACGCGGGGGAGCGGACATGGCGCAATCTCTTGAAGTCCGATTCAGCCGTTGATCTGGTGCATTTCACAATTCTGCGGTCGCCCGACAAACAGGATGGTGTTCCGGTAAGGGAACTGTCGCTGATCGCATTTCCGACTCGCGAGCTGTTTCTGGAAAAGATCGACGAGTTTGACCTGATCATTTTCGACCGCTATCGGCGGCGCGGTATTCTGCCAAACCGCTATCTGGAGAACGTCGCCAAATATGTGCGCGAAGGTGGCGCTGTTCTGGTGGCGTCTGGCCCTGCCTTTGCCGGGGTTGACAGCCTGTGGCGCACGCCTTTGGCGGCAGTCCTGCCGGCGCGTCCCACCGCCCGGGTGATTGAGGAAGGTTTTGCACCACGGATTTCGGAACTGGGTGCTCGGCATCCGGTAACCGAAGCGCTGGAACAGTTTGCGCCAAAACCCGCGTCGGAGGCCGGTATACCCGGTTGGGGGAGGTGGTTCCGGTTGATTGAAGCGGTGCCGACCTCGGGTCACACGGTAATGAGCGGGCCGGAAGACCGACCGCTGCTGATGCTCGACCGGGTTGAGGAGGGGCGGATCGCGCTGCTGACATCGGATCACGCCTGGCTCTGGACCCGCGGGTTCGAGGGCGGCGGTCCGCAACTGGAACTACTGCGGCGACTGGCACACTGGATGATGAAGGAACCAGAGCTGGAAGAGGAGCAGATCACCGCCGTTGCCAACGGACGGCAGGTGCTGGTGACACGGCGTTCGCTGAAGGACGGCAACCCTGGTATTGCGGTTGAAGGACCGGACGGAGAGAGTTTTGTGCTGCAACCCGAAGAGATCAGCCCCGGACGCTGGCAGACCGAATTTGCCGGTCTGGAAAATGGCTTGTACCGGCTGTCGGACGGGGAACTGGAATCGGTCGTCGCCATCGGGCCGATTGCACCGCGGGAATTTGAGCAAACGATTGCAAATGACGTGTTACTCAAACCTCTGATGGATGCCACGCAGGGCGGTGGTTTACGGCTGGAAAAAAATCCAACCCCGAAAATCCGGCTGGTGCGGTCCGGCAGGGTTGCATCGGGCCGCGACTGGATCGGCCTGACACCACGTCATGCATATCTGGCAACCGATATCCGGCAGACCCCGCTGGTGCCGGGCTGGGTGCTGCTGATGCTGGCAGGGCTGCTGATGGTGGCCGCCTGGAGGTTCGAGGGGCGGTAATGGGGTTGCGGAGACGTTCCGCCTGCGGAATGTTTACTGTTGTCAATAGATCGCTAAAAGCAGTGTGCGTGTGTGAGGAAGCCCGGCCCGCGGGTCTGGTTGACCGTCAACCCCCCAGCAGTTCGGCCCGTGACTTTGATGCAAATTCGCGCCGCAGCAGCACCCAGGAGGTTGTTGCCGTGGCTGTAAGCAGGGCGAATGGGCCAAGAAGCCAAGCCATCAGCGCCAGTGAAAAATAAACCGCCCGCAAGCCGCGGTTGAAGCTCCTTGAGGCCAGATTGGCCAAAGTCGCGGCCTTGTCCGCCAGTGGAATTGCATCCGCGTGCGATGCGTCGTTCGGAACTGCGGCCATTACCACGGAGCAATAACCAAACAACCGATGCGCCCAGACGAACTTCAGAAATCCATTAGCCAGAAAAACGATCACCACAAGGATTTTGACTTCCCAGAACAGTGCATCACCGCCGAAATCACCGACCAAGCCAGTGGTCATCCCCTGCAGTTGATCGGTGCGGTCCAGAAGCGCCAAGGCTCCGCCGATGGCGATCATGCAGCCTGTGGCAAAAAACGTGGTGCCCTGGCGCATACTGTCAAGAATGTTGGCATCAAACATGCGCGGTTCGCGGGTGATCATCTGGCGCATCCAGAGCTTGCGGTAGCGCTCAATACTCCGGGTGGTCGACGCGCGGGGAATCGCCGAATTTTCAATTGCGAAACCCATGCCAAGCAAAGCCAGCACCAAAAGGCCGAGCGCAACGGCATCCAATACCGAAAACAGGGGTAATATGGTGTCGAGAATTATGGACATGCCCCTTTGTAGAGGGGGATTTTAATCTTGCAAATCTGAAAATTGGTAATATAAAATTACCAATTATTAAAATTGGAGTATCCCCATGGAAATGCCAGTCCCGAATGCAGCGGTGCTTTCAAGGAAAGCGGAGATCGTGGCACGGCTGCAAACTGTGTTGCCCCAAGGGGCGGTGATCCACCAACCACGCGAAACCCATGCCTATGAGTGTGATGCGCTGACTGCCTACAGATGTCCGCCGCTTGCGGTGGTGTTGCCGTCCTCTACCGAGGAGGTCTCAGCGGTGCTGAATATTTGCCATGACATGGGTGTGCCGGTTGTGCCACGCGGCTCGGGAACGTCGCTGGCCGGTGGGGCTTTGCCAACCGAGGACAGTGTTGTGCTAGGCGTGGCGCGGCTGAACGATGTGCTGGAAACTGACTATGACAACCGCTTCATCCGGGTGCAGTCGGGGCGAACCAACCTGTCGGTCAGCGGGGCGGTGGAAGAAAACGCGTTTTTCTATGCGCCAGACCCGTCAAGTCAGCTGGCCTGCGCCATTGCCGGCAATATCGCGATGAATTCAGGTGGGGCGCATTGCCTGAAATACGGGGTGACGACTAATAACCTGCTGGGCGTGACCTTGGTGCTGATGGACGGCACTGTGATTGAGATTGGCGGGGCACATCTGGACGCGGGTGGGCTTGATCTTTTGGGTCTGATCTGTGGTTCGGAGGGGCAGTTGGGTGTGGTGACGGAGGCGACGTTGCGCATATTGCACAAGCCCGAGGGCGCGCGACCGGTGCTGATGGGCTTTGACAGAAACGAGGTGGCCGGGGCTTGTGTTAGCGACATCATCAAGGCTGGTGTTTTACCGGTGGCGATTGAATTCATGGACCGGCCCTGCATCCGCGCCTGCGAGGCCCATGCTGGCGCGGGTTGTCCGGATTGTGAGGCGCTGCTGATTGTCGAGGTGGAAGGTTCGGAGGCAGAAATCGTGCATCAACTGGGGCTGATCATGGAGATTGCGCGGAATCACAATCCGGTTGAGTTGCGCGAGAGCAAGTCGGAAGAGGAAAGCGCGCGCATCTGGCTGGGGCGCAAGGCGGCTTTTGGGGCCATGGGGCGGATCAATGATTACATGTGTCTCGACGGTGTGATTCCGGTTTCCGAACTGGCGTTTGTGTTGCGCAGGATCGGTGAAATGTCAGGTGAATACGGGCTGGATGTGGCCAATGTGTTTCACGCCGGCGATGGCAATCTGCACCCGTTGATCCTGTTTGACGCCAACAAGCCGGGCGATCTGGAAACCTGTGAAGCCTTTGGTGCTGATATTCTGAAACTTTGCGTTGAGGTTGGTGGTTGCCTGACTGGGGAACACGGGGTTGGGGTGGAAAAGCGGGATTTGATGCTGACGCAGTTTTCGCCTGCCGATCTGGAGGCGCAGTTGCGGGTGAAGGATGTGTTTGACCCTGACTGGTTGCTAAACCCGGCTAAGGTGTTCCCGCTGCGTGAAACCGCAACACGGCGTGGGGAGGCGGCGTAATGGCCAGATTGATGTCATGGGCGCGCTGTCCCCAATTCCCTGAAGTATTTGAACTCAAAAGAAAATGATGAAACCTGGAAGTGAAGCCGAGCTTGCCGAAACAATTGCAGCGATGCGGGGGGCGTTGCGGATTGTTGGTGGCGGCACGCGTGGCGTTGGCTGCGATGGCGAGGTGTTGGAGACCAGCGAGTTGCGTGGCGTCGAGCTTTATGAACCCGGCGCGCTGACCGTGGTGGCGAAGGCCGGAACGCCGTTGGCGGAAATCGAATCGGTGCTGGCGGCAGAAGGCCAGCGGCTGCCGTTTGAGCCGGCGGACCACCGGGCTTTGCTGGGAACGGATGGGGTGCCGACCATCGGTGGGGTTGTAGCCACCAACGTTTCAGGACCACGGCGCATACAGGCCGGGGCCTGCCGTGACAGCCTGATCGGGGTGCGGTTTGTCGACGGGTCGGGGACAGTGATCAAGAACGGTGGGCGGGTGATGAAAAATGTCACCGGCTATGATCTGGTGAAGTTGATGTGCGGGTCTTACGGTACGCTCGGGGTATTGAGCGAGGTGGCGTTCAAGGTGCTGCCAGATGTGGAAACCGTGGTCTGCGTTCTGATCGAAGGGCTGAGCGATGCGGCGGCGGTGCGGGCGCTGTGTCTGGCGCTGGCCTCGCCCTTTGAGGTAACCGGGGCGGCGCACACGCCGAGTGGTATTGATGGGGAACCGGTGACGATGATCCGGGTTGAGGGGTTTGAAGAGTCTGTGGTGTATCGCGCTGCACAGTTGCAGGCTCTTTTAGCGGAGTTTGGCGAGAGTTCGGTAGAGACCAACCCGGCGCGGGTGGCTGGTGGCTGGCGTTGGGTGCGGGATGTGGAGGCGTTTGCCGGGTGTGACGGCGACGTGTGGCGGATATCGGTGAAGCCGACGGATGGGCCGCGGGTTGGCGCAGCGCTGGAAGGGGCGCGGCTGCTTTTTGACTGGGGCGGCGGGCTGGTCTGGGCTGAAACGGCAGCTGGGACGGATGTGCGTGGCAAACTGACCGAGATCAGTGGCCATGCGACGCTGATGCGCGGTGACGGGTTCGCGCGGTTTCAACCTGAGGAGGGGCCGCTGGCGGCGATTTCTGCCGGGCTGAGGGCGCAGTTTGATCCGCGCGGGATTTTGAATGCAGGGGTGATGGGGTAATGCAAACAACCTTCACCCCCGACCAACTCCAAAACCCCGCCATCCAGCGCTCGAACGACATCCTGCGAGCCTGCGTGCATTGCGGGTTTTGTACGGCGACCTGCCCGACCTATCAGGTGCTGGGGGACGAGCTCGACAGCCCGCGCGGGCGAATTTATCTGATCAAAGATATGCTGGAGCATGACCGGGAGCCTGATACGGAAACGGTCAGGCATATCGACCGGTGCCTGAGTTGTCTGGCCTGCATGACCACCTGCCCATCGGGTGTCCATTACATGCATCTGGTGGATCATGCCCGGGCGTATGTTGAGGAGAACTACAGGCGCCCTTTGCCTGACCGCCTGCTGCGTTGGGTGCTGGCGCGGGTATTGCCTTATCCGATGCGGTTTCGCGCCGCGTTGGTAGGGGCCAAGCTGGCACGGCCATGGCGCCGGTTGATGCCGGATGCGCGGCTGCGCGCGATGCTGGAAATGGCGCCCAAACGCATCCCGCCGGTCAGCCGTAACGATGATGCACAGGTTTTTTTGGCTCAGGGTGCGCGGCGGATGCGGGTGGCGCTGATGACCGGTTGCGCGCAAAAGGCGCTGAACACCGATATCAATGACGCCACCATCCGGCTGCTGCGCCGACTGGGCTGTGAGGTGGTTGTCGCCAGAGGCGCGGGCTGCTGCGGGGCGCTGACGCATCACATGGGCAAGACCGGCGAGAGCCACTTAACGGCGGCAAGGAATATCCGGGCCTGGGCGAGCGAGATGGATGGCGCGGGCCTCGATGCGATTGTGATCAACACTTCAGGCTGTGGAACCACGGTGAAGGATTATGGGCACATGTTTTCGGGTGATGCCCTGGCAGATGATGCAGCACGGGTTTCGGAGATTGCCAAGGACGTGTCCGAAGTTTTGATGCAGTTGGTTCTTCCAAAAGTGGAGGAGAAGGGCCTGAAAGTCGCCTATCACGCGGCGTGTTCGTTGCAGCACGGGCAAAAGGTGAAACACGCGCCCAAATTCCTGCTGAAGCGGGCCGGGTTTGAGGTGGTGGAACCGGCGGACGCGCATTTATGCTGCGGATCGGCGGGCACCTATAACCTGTTGCAGCCGGAGATTTCGCAAGTGTTGAAAGGCCGGAAGGTGACGACGCTGGAGGCAAAAGCGCCCGATGTAATTGCGGCAGGAAACATCGGATGCATGATGCAGATAGGCTCTGGTACCGGCGTGCCGGTGGTGCATACGGTTGAACTGCTGGATTGGGCGACAGGCGGTCCAAAACCAGTTGGGTTGACTGAAACGGCTACCTGTTAGTCCGGTCCGAACCTGTCCTCATAGGCTTTCAGAAATTTCTTAAATCGTTGGTGCGCATAGGGGATGAAGCGGATTTTCTGGATCGGCTCAACCGAAAGCGGCAGCGCGGCCATGGCGTATTTGAAGTCTGACAACATCAGCATGTCCTTGGTGTCTTGCAGCAGCTTGTTGAATTCCTGTTCCCGTGCATCCGGCGTTTCAAATTCGGCGTTGTCGAGATAACCATTGATCAAATAGCCCAGTTCACGGTCTCCGAATTCGGGTTCGGCAATCCGAAAAAACGGATACTCGGCCTGCTGATGCTTCATCACCGTTTCGGCAAATGGATTGGCGAAATCATAGGCTTTGTGATTGAGGCAGGAAAACTCGAAATCCAGCAGTTTGACCTCGCCGCTGTCCAGTTTCATGATGTTGCCGTGATAGGTGTCGTTGTGGCAGAAGACCAGTTCACCCTCCGGCAGGCAGCGCCGCACTTTGGTCAGGGTTTCCGGGCTGTAGATCTCGCGCAGTTCTTCGCACATTTGTTGTTCGTTTTTCGGGAAAGCACCGATCTTATCGATGAGTACGTGCTGAGCCAGTTGGCCCCATTTGGCATGCAACAATTCAAAAAACATCTCGTTGGGAAGTCCCGGTGGCCTGAGCCGGTGAAACCGGTAAAGCTCATTGGCGATTTTGCGCAGAATGTCGGGATCAGACAGTTCTTCTGCCAGCAGGGTGCGCCCTGTGTAAAAGCTCTCGATACGGCAGGTTTCGTCGTAGTGGAGACACTTGGCGGCGACGTTGTGGGCTCCGAGTGTAAGGAACACTTGCTTTTCTGTTTCAAAATCGAGGATGGCGTTTTCTTTGCCTTCCAGGCGGCGATAGAGGACCGCTTCGGGATCGACCGGCTGCACCGGTTTTTTGGAGCGGATACCCATGGTGAAGGATGAGAACCCCTTGGGATCGTCCATGTCGAAATCATGCAGGGTGAGGTTGCTCCATTCCGGGAACAGCCCCTGGCATTGCGCAAATATATCTGCCTTCATTGAGTTTTTCTCCTGCTTTCACAGTACTGCTGAATCATGGCAAGGAAACAAAACAATGCCCCTGTTTCGTGTGGCCCAGCTTTATCACGCGGATTGTTACTCTGGCGCATCACCAGCCAATACCCGCAAATCTGACCTATTTCGCCATTCTTTTGGCCTATTTGCCGGGCAGCAAGAAGCTTGGAACAAATGGGTTGAAGATGTTTTCAAGACTGATCCTGATCGTGAGTTTGCTTTTTGCATCTTCTGTTACGGTGCATAGCGGCCAATCGATACGCAAGCTGCTGACAGCGGATGAAGCCAAGGCCTGGCAGGCCGTGGGTCGTCTGAACATGGAAAACGCCGGGTTTTGCACCGGGGCGCTGATTGCTCCGGACTTGGTGCTGACCGCTGCGCATTGCATGTACCACCCCAAAACCGGGCGTCCGCTAAAGGCAGAGGAAATCCATTTCCTGGCCGGCTGGCGGCAAGGTCGTGCTGCTGCGCATCGCCGTGCGCGGCGACTGGTGGTTCACAGCGACTATGTCCACGGAAAAACCGCAGAGGTCAGTCGGGTGGCGGCGGATATCGCCATCGTTGAACTGGAGCACCCAATCCGCAATACCGTTATTGTCCCGTTCGAGCGCCATAAACGGCCAAGTGTCGGAGACGAGGTGAAGGTCGTTTCCTATGCGCGCGACCGCTCTGAAATGCCTTCGATCGAGGAATCCTGTAAGGTGCTGGGAAAGGATGCGCGCATGCTGGTATTGTCTTGCAATGTGAATTTCGGCTCTTCGGGGTCACCGATTTTTGTCATGCATGACGGCGTACCGAAAATTGCGTCGGTGGTGTCTGCCAAGGCGAACTGGAAAGAAAAGAATGTTGCCCTTGGGACCTCGCTCGGTGAACCGCTTGAAGAATTGCTGAACCAGCTTTCTGCGGACAACGGGGTGTTCAAGTCCCGCAAGCCAAGTGGATTGTCGCTGAGCGAGCAGCTTGGTCGCACCGCATCCAACGGTTTCAACGGCAACTGAGCGGAGCGTCTTGTGCTCTGACGCAGTTGTAGAGTGCCGGGTCAGGGAGGAAATAAAAAAAAAAGCAAACAGGGCTTGATTTCCTGAAAATCGGTGCCAAATTTAGTTCATCGGATGCCCTCATGGGGTCCGGTGATTTTTCAGGCCTGTCCGTATTGGAAGGCTGCAACCAAACGTATCGCTTCTGAAGGAGGATATACTTATGCGTAACTACGATTTCGCACCGCTTTACCGCTCCACTGTTGGTTTTGACCGTCTGGCAAATATGCTGGATCGCGCCACGTCGGTTGATGTGAACGCCAACGGCTACCCGCCGTACAACATCGAAAAATCTGGTGATGATGAGTATCGGATTTCGATTGCTGTTGCTGGATTCACTGACGACGAACTGTCAATTGAAATGCGCGACGGGCAACTGGCCATTTCGGCCAAGAAAGCCGAAGTCCAGGACGCTGATGAGGTCACCTACCTGCACCGCGGCATCGCCGCCCGCAGTTTTGAGAAACGCTTCCAGTTGGCTGATCATGTCCGCGCTGTTGGAGCTGAGACCAAAGACGGCATCCTGCATGTCGATCTGTTGCGCGAGGTGCCGGAAGCCCTGAAACCGCGCCGGATTGAGATTGCCACCGGTGGCAAGACCATCGAGGCGAAACCGGCCAAGAAAGTCGCCAAGGCGTAACGTCTGTGTCGACTGAAGAATTGGCGCTCCTGTAGCTTCCCCCCCCACATAGGGGCGTCACGCCGATTGCCCGTGCCGTTCGGCCGGGCAGTTGGCACACGTTGTTGCCTGCAAGTTCTTCCCCTTTTCTTGGTGGCGACCTGTTGAAGTAACAGCACCCCCGTATCGCTTGATGCGGGGGTGACGTGTTTTTTGGGGGAGTTTCAAAAGGCGGCTGTCATCCCTACGAAAGTGGGGACCTCTTGCAACCTCGCACGAGCCCGAAGGAGGTCCCCGTTTTCATGGGATGACAGGTGTCAGTTACTCCAGCCCCTCAGCCAGTTTCATCAACCGGATTGCTTCGGCGCGGTAACCGAATTTGTCTTCGGCTTTGAACGACTGCGCCAGTTTGGCGGCGTCTTCCAATGTCCAGTCACCGGTGTAATTCGAGCCTTTCAGGATTTGCCCGAACCCGGCGATGGCAGCTGCAAAATGCGCCTCGGCGGGTGGGGTGACATGCACGACCTCCTGGATCGGCTGGGTGACCAGCTTGCTGGTGTCTTCTCCGGGGTTTTTATAGCGTAGTTTCAGGAAGCCAAGCTCGCCTGTGCCGGTGTCGGCAACAGTCTCGGTCTGATAACGCAGCGGGTCGTTCTTGATCGCTGGTGAGCCGACCGGGGTAACTTCATAGATCGCAGTTACCGCGTGGCCTGCGCCGATTTCGCCGGCATCCACCTTGTCGTTGTTGAAGTCCTCGCGGTTGAGCGCCCGGGTTTCATAGCCGATCAACCGGTATTCAGCGATCAGGGCGGGATTGAATTCGACCTGGATTTTTACGTCATTAGCAATCGGGAACAAAGCGCCGGAGACCTGATCGACCAGCACCTTCTGGGCTTCCGCCAGCGTGTCGATATAGGCCGCAGTGCCGTTGCCGTTCTGGGCCAGTGTCTGCATCATGTCATCGCGGTAATTGCCCTGGCCAAAGCCGAAGACCGAGAGGTAGGTACCGGTTTCGCGTTTTTTCTCGACGAAGGTTTTCAGCGCTTCCGGATCGGAAATGCCGACGTTGAAATCACCGTCCGTGGCCAGCAGGACGCGGCCGATGTCGCCGTCTTCTCCCATCTGTTCGGCCAACGCATAGGCCTGTTGCAGCCCGGCCTGACCTGCGGTGGAACCGCCAGCCGAGAGCCGGTTAAGGCTGGCGAGAATTTCAGAGCGGTTTGAAGCTGATGTCGGTTCCAGAACTGTACCAGCGCTGCCGGCATAGGTGACGATGGCGACCTGATCTTCCGGGCGCAGCTCGTTCAGCAACAGGCGGAAGGATTGTTTTAGCAGCGGCAGCTTGTTGGCGTCCTGCATCGAGCCGGAGGTGTCGATCAGGAACACGAGGTTCAGAGACGGGCGGTCTTCAATCGCCGGTTTCGCGCCCTGAATGCCGATGTGGATCAGTTTGGTGTCCGGGTTCCACGGCGTGGTGATGAAGTTGAGTTGCGTCGAAAACGGGGCCTCGGAAATATCAGGGGCGGCGTAGTTGTAGGGGAAATAGTTCACCATTTCCTCGATCCGCACAGCGTCAGCGGCGGGCAGACGTCCCTCAAGAATTGAGTTGCGGACATAGGCGTAAGAGGCGGTATCGACGTCGATTGAAAAGGTGGAGACCGGCTCCTCAACGGTGATTTTCAGCGGGTTCTCCGGTTCGCCTTCGAATTGGTCACCCGGCTTGGGGTAGGGATCTGGGGCGATCTGGTCCTGGGCGACGATACCCGACAGAACGCCGGATTGCGGTTGGCTTCCAAGAGTAAGCCCCGGGTCGGTTGCGCCCGAGCCGTCAATTTGAGCGGTTGAGCGGTTTTCCTGCGGTACCTCGTCTGATCTTAGGCGAATTCTACCCAACTCCTTTTTGGGACTTGGGATAACAACGATGACTGGTTCCTGGGAAACTTCAGCCATTGACTGAGTTTCGCTGTCCCTTAGCTCCAATGCGGCATCAGCCTCTTCGGTTTCCAGTGTCTGCAACCGCAAATCCCCCACCTTCTCAACCTCGTCTTTCCGCTCCAGCGGCGCCTGCGGATTCCACGGCTCGTAGGTGACAAAGACAGCCCCGGCGACGACAAGGCACGAGGTGAGGTAAAGGGCGGGGCGGAGTCTGATCTTGTTGAACATGGCAAAAGGTCCTTTCCAGAATGGGCCTGCGTTTTGCGGGCTTTCGGGAATAGGACGCGCCTGAGCTTCCGATCCTTGGATGCGATCGAAACTTTCTTGTGCGGCGGCCAGCGCGGCGGCTTTGGCGTCGCTGTCCGGATCGGGGGTGGCCTGCCGTAAAGCGGCCTGTAATTTCTTGAGGTCATCGCTCATGGATACCTCTCCTCTTGTTCTGCCAGCGCGCGGAGTTGTTTCTTAACCTCGCTCATGCGCCAGCTGACGGTGCCCTCGGATATGCCTAAGCTTTCTGCGGCCTTTGCGTGGGTCAGCTCTTCGCCCAGCACCAACGCGACGGTTTCGCGCAGATCGGGGGATAACGTCCCCATGGCCTGTTTCAGCCAGTCCAGTTCAGCCTGTTGTTCGGCACTGGTCTGGCGGTTGAGGTTTTCAACCTCGCCCCAGCCTTCCTGTGCCTTTTGCCGGGTGGTGCGTTTGCGTAAACGATCCTTGGCGGCGTTGATGGCGACCCGGTAAAGCCAGGTGGTGAACCGGGCCTCGCCGCGAAACCCCTTGAGTTTGGCGGCCAGACCGGCGCAGACGTCCTGCGCCAGATCCTGCGCTTCGGTGCGGTTGCCCAGCATCCGGAAACCGAGCCGGTAGATCAGATCGTAATGGCGCGAGACGAGGGCGGAGAAGGCCTCGCCATCGCCCGATTGCGCCAAAAGCACCAGATTTTCGTCGCTCGTCTCCATCCGCATACTGTGATTAGACGCGGGGCGCGGGTCAATCCTTGGGTGGGGTGGGGCAATTTTTATACAACTGCTTCACCAGCCGGCGTGTCCTGGCTGAAGACATTTAGCCATCCACCGTCGTGCCTCTCCCAGATGGAGCTGACATACATCACTTCCGGTTCGGTGCGCGACACCCGGGTATAGGACGCGCAATAGCACAACAGCACATGTTCGGAACCAAGGTGCATTACGCGCGTATCCGACAGTTTATAGCTAAGCACCGTTGGTCCGTCAGCCAATTGCGCCACATGCGCCGCTTTTCCGGAAAACCCATCGGGATAAACGCCCAGAAACCGTGCGTCGAGCGCAGCCGCATCTACAGAGGCATCGCCAGACACCAGCGCGTCCCAAACACGACGTTCGCACGCAACGAGCGTGGCCATCAGTTCACGGTCCTGATCAGCGGTATGTTTCAACTTCTTCTCATCCAGGGCGGTTACCCAAGATGCCCGCCCTTGGATTCGTCATGCCACCCTCAAACAAACGTACAGATATACTTCATCTCGAGATAATCTTCGGTCCCGTGGTGTGATCCCTCACGCCCCACGCCCGACTGTTTGATGCCACCGAATGGAGCCACTTCGGTGGAGATCAGACCGGTGTTCACCCCAACCATGCCGTATTCCAGCGCTTCCTGCACCCGGTGAACCCGTGACAGATCGTTGGAGTAAAAATAGGAGGCGAGGCCGAAGATGGTGTCGTTGGCGGCGGCCACGACCTCTTCTTCGGTGTCGAATTTGAACAGCGGCGCAACGGGGCCGAATGTTTCGTCATTCGTCACAATCATGTCGGAAGTTACGCCGGTCAGGATGGTCGGCTCAAAGAAAGTGCCGCCCAATGCGTGGCGCTTGCCACCTGACTTGACTGCGGCACCTTTGGACACGGCGTCGGCGATGTGTTCTTCGACCTTTTCCACTGCATCGACAGAAATCAGCGGTCCGACTGTTGTACCATCCTCCAGCCCGTCGCCGATTTTCAGGGCGTTCACGGCGGTGGCGAGTTTCTCGGCAAACGCATCATAAACCCCGGCCTGCACGTAAATCCGGTTAGCACATACGCAGGTCTGGCCGTTGTTGCGGTATTTGGAGATCATCGCGCCTTCGACGGCCTTGTCGAGATCAGCGTCGTCAAACACGATGAACGGTGCGTTGCCACCCAGTTCCATCGACATTTTCATGATCTGCTCGGAGGCCTGTTTCATCAGGATGCGGCCGACTTCGGTCGAGCCGGTGAAGGTGATCTTGCGCACGATGGGATTGTCACAAAACTCTTTGCCGATGATTGAGGCGCGGGTGTTGGTGACTACGGAGAACACGCCGGCAGGAACACCAGCACGCTCTGCCAGCACAGCCATGGCCAAGGCGGACAGCGGGGTTTCCTTTGCCGGACGGGCGACGAAAGTGCAGCCAACCGCTAGTGCCGGGGCCACTTTGCGGGCGACCATGGCGTTGGGGAAATTCCACGGGGTGATCGAGGAGACCACGCCGACGGGCTGTTTGATCACAGTGATGCGGGCGTTAGGCACATGGCCAGGGATGGTCTCGCCGTAATTTCGTTTGGCCTCTTCTGCGAACCATTCGATGAAGCCGGCACCATAGAGGATTTCACCGCGTCCCTCGGCAAAGGGCTTGCCCATTTCGGCGGTCAGGATGCGGCCGAGATCGTCGGCGTTTTCGAGCATCAACTCATACCATTTGTGCAGCACTGCAGACCGGTCTTTGCCGGTGCGGGTGGCCCAGGCCTTCTGAACGGCTTCAGCGGCGTCAATCGCGCGGCGGACTTCGTCAACCCCCAGATCCGGCAGGGTGGTCAGCACATCGCCGCGGGCCGGGTTGGTCACTTCGAAAGTCGCGCCGTTGTCAGCATCAATCCACTCGCCTGCGACAAAGGCTTTGGAGCATAGCAGCGAAGGGTCGTTCAGCAGTGAGTGCAGGTCGGTTTGGTCAAGCATGTCTGGTGCCTTAAGCAATTACGGGAGGTGTTGGCGCAAGTCCTGCCACAGCGTCAATGGGTCTGCAAGGGGAACCGGTTGCGCAAGGGGTAACCCAATCGGGTTACCTTGTCCTAACCGTGCAAACAGGGAAAGAGATCGCCCTCAGCCGGTGTCGCCTCCCACACACCGCGGGCAATGGCGCGGGACAGGCACAGGCTTGCGGCGTGGCCGATCTCGGGCAAGTCCATATCCCCGCCTGCCATCGGTTTCGCTCCGCTGCTGGCGGTAAAGACCAGATCACCGTCAAACGGCGTGTGGGCGGGCAAAATGGCCCGGGCCATGCCGTCATGGGCCGCGATTGCAACGCGCTGCGCCTGCGCCTGGGTCAGGTCTGCGTCTGTGGCGATAACGGCAATGGTGGTGTTGGCCGGGACGTCCGGCGGCGAGAGTTTGCTGGTGAAGGTTTCGGAGAGGGTTTCGGGAGCCGCGAGACCCAAATCGCCAAATTCGCCGCCCATTTCAAAAGGGGCTGCATAGAACCGCCCGGCTTTGTCCGTCACCGACCCGACGGCATTCACCACCACCAGCGCACCGACCGTGATCCCTGAGGGCAGCACCAGCGAAGATGAGCCCAATCCGCCCTTGTGCTGCGCGGTGGTTGCGCCGGTTCCTGCCCCTTCGGTTCCGAGATCAAAGGATGCGGCGGCATTTGCCAGAGCTTCCGCTCCGAGCACCTTATAGGGGTTTTCTGTCCAGTCCTTGTTGCCGCCATTCATCAGATCAAAAACAATTGCACCAGGAACGATCGGCACTCTGGCGTTGCCGACTTGAAACCCCACGCCCTGCGCTGCCATTGCATCTGTAACGCCGGATGCGGCATCAAGCCCAAAGGCCGAACCTCCCGACAGCACCAGCGCATTTACCTGTTGCACCAGACGTTCAGGGGACAACAACTCGGTGTCCCGCGTGCCCGGGGCGCCACCCATGATATGAACAGCGGCGGTAAACGGGTCTTTTGCAGTAAAGACAGTGGTACCGGTTTTGATGCGGGTATCTGTGGCATTGCCGACCAAAAAGCCATCGACATCGGTGATCAGGTTTTCAGGACCGGGTTTCATCGCGGAATCCTCAGGTTTTGGATGAATTTCTCCCAATTGAGCAGAAAATCACTGCGGTTGCGATTTAAATCTGTGTTAAGAATTCCTATATCTATCCCAGAGCTTTTCACGTTTTATTGGAATCGCCAATGAAGCGCGAAAAGCAGCGGCGCTAG
>JAAEUI010000245.1 GCA_024227475.1 Paracoccaceae bacterium
GCACGTCAAAGCCAAGCCCCCCAGCACCAATCATCGAGGCAATAATAACCATGTTCAGCGACAACATGATCACCTGATTGACCCCGACCATCAGGCTGCCAAGCGCGGAGGGTACCAGAATGCGCCATGTCATCTGGGCCTGCGTGCAGCCCGCCATCACCCCGAAATCCTTGATCTCTGGATCAACGCCTTTCAGCGCCATAGTGGTGATACGCACCATCGGAGGCATGGCATAGATAACCGTGGCCACAAGGGCCGATACCGGGCCAAAGCCGAACATGAACAGGATCGGCACCAGATAGGCGAATATCGGGATGGTCTGCATGAGATCAAGAACCGGCTTCAACATGCGGTCAAACCAGGGGTGGCGATAGGCCAGAATGCCAAACAGCAACCCACCGACAACCCCGATTGGCACGGCAATCACCACTGAAGCCAGCGTAACCATTGCACTGTCCCACTGGCCAAAAATGGCCAGATAGCCAAAGGAGGCGCCGACAATCACCGCCAGAACCCAGTCTTTGGCGTAATGGCCAAGGGCTATCACTGCGGCCAATACCGTGAGCCAGCTGAGCGGCGGCAGAACCCTGACGGCATCCTTCCCCTGGCCACTTTCAAAGCCGCCTGACAGAAGCGCGCGCACGAAATTGTAGGGTTGTTCGATCACCCAGGCCAGAGCACGGGTTGCTTCGGTAAAAGTGAACAATCCGAAACTGGCGTCTTCAACCAGCCACTTCATGGCCGAGGATACATGGTTTTTCAGCGGAAAAACCCAGGCGCTGGGGTATTTGATCAGCCACTTCATTCCCATGACTTCGGCCATGGATTTCCCGTAGCTTGCCAACAGCCATGTTACGACAAACAGGCCGATCCACAACACGGCTGATCGCGGGATTTGCTGCAAACGCGCACCCATGACCCTAATCCCCCAGTCCGACAAGAACCGGAATCACTTCGTCTTCGGATATGGTTCCCGTGGTTTCGCCTGCTTCATTCACCACGCTCAAAGGTGTTTTGGCGGCCACAACCAACTCGGCGATATCGGCGATTATGGCGCTTTCCAAGATACCGTCGCCGGAGCCTCCTTTGCCTTTGGTCATGATGGTGCGAACCGACATCACCTTGGCGCGGGGGATATGGCGGGTGAATTCCTCGACATAATCAGAAGCCGGTGACAGCACCAGTTCTTCGGGTGTTGCTATCTGTATAACCGCGCCATCTTTCATAATGGCGATGCGGTCGGCCAAGCGAATGGCCTCGTCAAAATCATGGGTGATAAAGACAATGGTCTTCTTTAAAAGCGCCTGAAGACGCAGAAATTCATCCTGCATTTCGCGGCGGATCAGTGGGTCAAGGGCCGAGAATGGCTCGTCCAAAAACCAAAGTTCGGGCTCCACCGCCAGCGAGCGGGCAATACCAACCCGTTGCTGCTGGCCGCCGGACAGCTCGCGCGGGTAATTCCGTTCACGGCCTTCAAGACCGACAAGGCTGATGACCTCCCGCGCACGGGCCTCCGCCACTGTTTTTTTCTGGCCCTGAATAGACAGGGGGAAGGCAACGTTTTGCAACACGGTCAGATGCGGCAGAAGGGCGAAATGCTGAAACACCATGCCCAGCTTGTGGCGGCGAATCTCGATCATTTCTTTGGCCGAAACCGAGCGCAGATCCTGGCCGCTGAAATTCAGTTCGCCTGCGGTTGGCTCGATCAGGCGCGAAAGGCACCGCACCAGCGTGGATTTACCGGAGCCGGACAAGCCCATAATGACAAAAATCTCACCATCGCGGATTTCGATATTGGCGTCGCGCACCGCCGGGATCAGACCTGCGGCCTTGATTTCCTCAAATGCCGGTTTGGGGTTTTTGTCCAGATAAGTCTCGGCACCGGGGCCGTATAGCTTCCAGACGTTGCGACATGCGAGCTTGGGCTGACCAGTCATGCTAAGAAAACCTGTGTTGGATATGCTGATGGGTTTTTGATAACAGCACGGCGGAGCCGACGCAAAAGTCGGGCTGGTTTCGTAGTTCAAGGGCCCGGATGTGCAGGTAGGGGTCTCGGGGCCAAATACCGGCCCCGAGGAAGGATGAATTTAGGTTTCTAATGCGCGATCCAGGCGCTCCAGCGGTCCTTGTTGTCAGTCATCCATTTGGCCACAACCGCGTCGATCTCATTGCCGTCCAGATCGACTGCGCCGACCATCGAGCTCATTTCTTCGTTGGTCAGTGTATAGGCCTGAACGGCATTATAGGCTCCCGGCCATTTACCTTCCATGCCTGCCCATGCGGCTTTCCAGATCGGGCCGCGAGGTTTGCCGCAGTCGTAAGCGGCATTCGGGTTGATACCTGCGGAAGGATCATTGTAGCACTCGGCTGAATAAGGTGGAAAATCGACGAATTCACCTTCGTATTTTGCCGGTGCCCAGTGCGGAACGTAAACCCACAGAATCACGGGTGCCTGGCGTTGGTAGGCGGATTCAAGTTCTGCAAAAAGGGCAGCGTCGGTGCCGGCGTGAACGACTTCAAAGTCCATTTCCAGGGCCTCAACCCGCTCGTCATCAAAGCCACCCCAAGTGACGGGGCCACCAACGTAACGGCCGTTGGGTGCGGTTTCTGCAGTTGCGAATTCTTCGGCGCAATCTTTCAGGGCGGTCCAGTCAGGCAGGCCCGGGCAACGTTCCTTCATATAAAGCGGGTACCACCATTCCTCGATTGCCTGCAGGCCGGTTTCACCGGCGTTGACAACTTTGCCGGTTGCGGTTGCTTCATCAAGAGCCTCTTGGCCGGTTGTGGCCCAGATTTCCATCGCAAGCGTTAGGTCACCGGTTTTAAGGCCCGCAAACTGGGCAATATAGTCTGCCTGAACGTATTCAACGTTGTATCCGGCCTCTTCAAGTATCGATCCCATTATCTTGGTGTTGATCAACTGGCCTGACCAGTCATGAAGGGTCAGTTTGATCGGATCGGCTGATTCAGCATCCGCAAATGCGGCACCTGCCAGAAACGTGCCGGCCACGGCGCTGATCGCCGCATGTGTTAAAAAATGCCTCATTTAGGGCTCCTCCCGAGTTTTCTGTTGTGCGGGAATCACCCGCCAATGCCAAATTTTGCTAATAGAACCCCTCAACTGTCAACAAAAACCACGAAAAACCACACCAAATACGCAATTTGCGTTGTTTTTCGAGGGATATCATTGTAATTTTTTCCGAACGAGGCACTGGAACTGAACAAGAAATGCAAGAAGCCCCTGAATTATCCAACCACCGTGAACAGGAAATCCTGCGCGAACTTCGGCTCGCGGGAGGGTCCAGCCGGGTAGGTTTTCTTGCCAGCCGGCTCGGCGTTTCAGACGAAACAATCCGGCGTAATATCAAGGCGCTTGCTGCTCGCTCCCTGGTTCGCAAGGTGCATGGTGGTGTTCTGCTGGCGGAACACTTGACTGTCGTCGAGCAGCCGTTTCAGTCGCGAATGGACAAGAACGCCAGTGCAAAGCAACGGTTGGCACAAAAGGTTGCCGAAATAGTTGTTGATGGGGATTCACTGTTTTTAGATATTGGCTCCACAACCGCATATGTCGCGCAAGCCCTGCGCAATCATCACAACCTTTATGTTGTCACGAATTCACTTGCGGTTTCTCATGCCTTGGCAACGCGTAATAACAACCGGGTATTTTTTGCCGGAGGTGAGTTGCGATCCCATGACGGTGGCGCGTTTGGGCTGGATGCAATCAATTTCATCCGTCGCTTTAACGTTAGATACGCGATTTTTTCGGTCGGCGCGATTAATGCCGACATCGGTTTCATGCTGCATGATATTCAGGAGGCCGATCTGTCACGCGAAGCGGCCACACGGGCTCAGACCCGCATCGTCGTGGCTGACAGCGACAAATTTGGCAAGCGAGCGCCGATCGCAGTTGAAGACCCGAGCCAGTTTGACATTCTTGTGACCGATCAGGAACCGGTGGGCGACGTAGCGGACATGCTGGGCCAAAACTCAATCTCTACCGTCCTGCTCGACAGCCAGTTCCCGGCTGCGCTGAATTCGTGAATACCCTTCTGAAGGACATAATTTGCCCGACCATTCTGCAAAACATCTGATCATTGGCGGTGGCATAATTGGTTGTTCCATTGCTTATCATCTGGCCAAGTCCGGCGAAAAAGACGTGGTGCTGTTGGAAAAAGCCGCTCTGACCGAGGGCGCAACCTGGCACGCCGCCGGTTTGGTCGGGCAATTGCGATCATCGCGCAATACCACGCGAATGTTGCAGCGCTCGGTTGCTATGTATGACAGGCTTGAGGATGAAACCGGGCTGGCGTGTGACTGGAAGAAAACCGGTTCTCTGCGACTGGCGGCCTCCAAAGACCGGATGCTGGAAACTAGGCGGCTGGCAACCATGGCGCGCAGCTTTGATCTGGAAATGAATATCATTAGCCCGGATGAAGCCAGGTCCCTGTTCCCCTATATCAACATCACAGGCCTTGAGGGTGCCGCCTTTATTCCAAGCGACGGCCATGTGGACCCGGCCAGCCTGTGCCAGTCCATTGCCGCCGGGGCGCGGTTGCATGGGGCCACCCTGAAACAGGGGGTTGAGGTTCTGGATTTTACGGTGGTTGGTGGCAGGATCGCGGCCGTTACCACCACTAAAGGCACTTACGAGGCTGAAACCATCACCCTTGCCACCGGCATGTGGAGCCGTGAGCTGGGCGCAAAGCTTGGGCTGACAATCCCGGCTTGTGCGATCGAACATCAGTACATCGTGACCGAGCCCATTGCTGATTTTCCTGACGGCTTGCCAACGCTACGTGACCCGGACCGTCTGGTCTATTAAAAACCGGACGCTGGCGGGCGGCTGGTGATCGGTGGCTATGAAGACAACACACTGCCGTTTGGCGATCAGGGCATTCCAGGGGCATTTGTGCGCCAGTTGCTGCCGGAAAACCTAGATAGGTTTGAACCATTGGCCGAGTCTGCTGGCCGCGTAACCCCGATTGTGAATGAGGTCGGTATCCGGCAGGTGATCAACGGCCCGATCCCCTATTCGGCGGATGGCGATTTCGTCATGGGTCCGGTGCCTGAGTTTGACAACCTGATGCTGGCGACAGGTTTCCTATACGGGATCGCTGCTGGTGGCGGTGCGGGCGAGATGATTGCAGAATGGTTGCTTGAGGGCCGCCCTTCGCTTGACCTCTGGCCGCTTGATTGCCGCCGTTTTGGTGCCCATCACGGCAGCCGCGCGTTCATGTATCCCCGAGCGGTTGAACATTATGCGCACCACTACAAAATGCGTTATCCCGGCAGCGAAAGCTCGGTCGCGCGCAACTTGCGCCTCAGCCCGCTGCACAGCCGCCTTGCGGAAAACGGCGCTGTCTGGGGATCAAAAAACGGCTGGGAACGCCCGCTGTGGTTTGCACCTGTTGGGGTTGAGCCTGTTGACCAGCTCGATTTCCTGAAGCCGGGCTGGAAGGCCTTTGTTGCCGAAGAACACAAGGCCGTGCGCGAGGATGTTGCCCTGATTGACCAATCCAGCTTTTCAAAGTTCGAACTGGCTGGGTCCGGTGCATTGGCGGCAATCCAGCACCTTACCGTTTCCAACATGGACAAACCCCTGGGCAGCGTCATCTATACTCAGCTATGCAATGATCGCGGCGGGATCGAGGCAGATATTACCGTCACCCGGCTTGGGGACAATCATTTCTATATTGTTACCGGGGCCGGGTTTGGGGTGCATGACAGCGACTGGATCCGCCGGAACCTGCCGGATGACGGGTCTGCCGTTCTAACCGAAGTTACCTCCGGTTACGCGGTGGTCAACATCTGTGGCCCCAAAGCCCGCCATGTTCTGAGCTGGGTCAGCGAGGGTGTTCTGTCAAACGAAACCTTTCCCTTTGCCACCTCGCGCAATATCCTGATCGGCGCGGCACCGGTGCGCGCAATCCGTATCGGGTATGTCGGCGAACTGGGCTGGGAGCTGCACATTCCCACCGAATTTGCCTGTCACGTTTATGATTTGTTGTGGGAGGCAGGCGCACCTGAAGGTATCCGCAATATCGGCTATCGTGCGATTGACAGTTTGCGGATGGAAAAGGGGTATCTTTACTGGAGTTCAGAAATCACACCGGATTACACGCCCTATGAGGCGGGGCTTGGCGGTCGGGTGCATCTGAAAACCGGGGGTGATTTCATTGGCCGTGGCGTTCTGGAAAAGCAAGAAACGGATGGCGTCAGCCAGCAGCTTTGTTGCTTCACCTCACCCACCGACCTGCCGCTTTATGGTGGCGAGACTATCTTGCTTGACGGCAAGGTGGTGTCTTTGGTCACCAGTGCCGCCTTTGGCCATACGCTGGGCCAGACCATACTTTTTGGATACCTGCCGGAAGAATTGGCCGGTAAATCCGATTTCACTCTAGAAGTGTTTGGCGCGCATTATCCGGTGAGCCGTGCAAGCTCGCCACTATACGACCCCGAAAACAAGCGTCTTAAAGCCTGATCCGATTGGAAACCAAATGCCCCAGAACCGAGATGCAGTTCACGCCGCCCTGATGAACATCCCACATCTGTCAAACCTTGCCAAAGCCAGCTACGAAACCCAGCGGCTGGGTGGACTGACCAATCTGGTTTACCGAGTTGATACCGGCGACGAGCAGCTGATCGTGCGCATTCCGGGTGAAGGAACGGATGACTATATCGACCGCGCGGTCGAGCTTCACAACGCCCGTGTTGCCGCTGCCGCCGGTGTTTCAGCAGATGTCATCTGGGCTGATGCAAAAACCGGAGTGATGGTTTCGCGCTGTATCGAAAACATTGAAACCATGACACCAGCACTTTTCGCCAGCCGCGGCGGTTCGGCAGCAAGGGCAGGCGAAGCGCTTGGCCGATTGCACCGTTGCGGCCAGGAATTTCAGTTCCGGTTCGAGTTGTTTGCGATGATTGATGATTACCTGAATATCCTGTCAGGAAAAGATGTGCAGCTTCCTGAAGGTTACCACGACATCGTCGCCGCTGCCCAGCCAATCAAGCAGGCGCTGAATGATGCCCCGGCTGATCTCACCCCTTGCCACTGCGATCCGCTTTGCGAAAATTTTCTGGATGACGGCGCGCGCATGTGGATTGTCGACTGGGAATATTCCGGCATGAACGATCCGATGTGGGATATGGGTGATCTATCGGTAGAGGCCGGTTTTACCGACGCCCAGGACGGTGAAATGCTGTACGCGTATTTTGGCCGCCCGGCTACAGCCGCCGAAACCGGGCGGATGGTGATTTACAAGGCCATGTGTGATCTGCTGTGGACATTATGGGGCCTCATCCAGCTTGCCGACGGAAATGAGGCCGAGGATTTCAACGCCTATGCAACCGGTAGGTTCAATCGGTGCCGGAACCTGATGCAGGACGAGGGGTTCCAAAGCCATGTTGATGCTGTCAAGGCCGAGGGGTAGGCGACGTCAGAAGAAACCGGCTTAAGCAGGGCGGGGCGGTTAACGTTAAAGCTTCGGGTTTCACTTGGGGTTCAAGTCAAACCAGAAATTCCCGGTGCTGGGCACAATCCACCAAATTACCAGCGCAACTCCATGATCAGACCATTTGCGCCTACCAACAGCAGCCCTTCGGTGCCGACCTCGGGGTCAGCGGCAAGTGGCATGACATCCTTTAGAGCAGCCTGAGTGGCTTTTGGAAAGCGTCGCCAGTTTTCGCCTCCATCAGAACTGACAAGCAGGTTGGAATCCTCACCCACGATCCAGCCTTTTCCTCCGGGTGACCAGCGTATCCGGTTGAGATCGGCTTTTGTGGGGATGGATCGTGAGTGCCAGCTTATACCGCCGTCCGAAGTACGCAGCACCGTCCCCCTGGTTCCTGCCACCCAGCCGTTTTGAGCATCACGAAAATGGATGGAATGCAGGCTTGCCTGAGTGCCCGAGGAGCTTTGCTGCCAGGTCTCGCCACCATCTGTAGTCAGCAGGATCAGACCATCTTCCCCGGCTGCCCAGCCGTGATGGGAGTCAGCGAAACAGACACTGTGCAGCGCTCCGGGAACTGCCAGATTGATCATCTGCCAGTTCTTGCCTCCGTCTGTGGTTCGCACGAAAACACCACTCTCGCCCGCCGCCCAACCGTTCAGGGCATCCGCAAATGTAACGCAATAGAGGGTCACGGGCTTTGGCAGGGTGTAGGCAGTCCAGGTGTGGCCTTTGTCGTTGGAAAATAACAGCGCACCGTCCGCGCCCACGGCCCAGCCTGTCGATTGGTGGTGCTGGTCGGTGCTGAACTCTACGTCATAAAGTTTGCCAGAGCAGGGTGTGGGCGACATGGCCCAGTCTTTACCGCTGTTTTCGGAACGCATCACCAGGCCATCTTCGCCAACCACAACCAAATGGCCCGGAGCAACCTGCGCCACGCTCCACAATTGATTGAGCCGCCCGGATGAGAGAAGTTCCCAATCACTCTCTGGGTCGACCCGCTTGATTATTGTGCCCATTTCACCGATCAGCCAGGTGTTGCCTGCGGCTTGGACCATGCGGCCCAGATTGACACTGGACGGCAACTCAGCGGGTAACCAGTTTTCTCCTCCGTCATCGGTTGCCAGCAGGGTTCCACCACTGCCGCTGAGTAACCCCTTGAGTTCAGAATCCCAGTGCAGATCGGTCAGGTTGCGCCCGGTCGGGAGATCAATCCGGCGCCACTGACTGCCATCGGCCGGGAGCGTGAAAAACTGGCCTCGCTCTGCCAGAATCCAACGGGCATCCCCACAGCAAACAATCCGGTTGAGTGACAGCGGGGTGTCCATGTCATGGAGGGTCCAGTCGCCCCCGTGGTTGTGGCTCTCCCACCGCTGACCAGCATCCCCGACCGCAGTGACCAGACCATCGCCGAAATCAACAATGTCCCTGATCCAGGCCCCAGTTTCAGGGCCGGAGGGAATCCAGGAATGACCCCTGTCAGAGGTTTTCAGGCACAAACCAAAAGAACCGACAGCCCATCCGTCGCCCTCGTTTTGGAAATGAAACCGATGAATTGTCTCTGGAGTGTCCAACGGGTGGCGCTGCCAGTTTTTGCCTGCGTCAGAGGTGCGGAACAAAAGCCCGTTCGCCCCTCCGATCAGCCCATCGCCATCCTTAAACACGTGCAATGCGCGCAACTCATGCTGGGTGTTCAGCCAGTTCCGGGCCCAATTCGCCCCGCCATCGCCGCTTTTCAGGATAGTACCGGCCTGACCCACCGCCACCAACAGGCCATCGGGGAACCGGGCCAGATCAAAAAGCGTGTTGGCCGTTGGATAGGGATTGCGTTCGACCCAGTTGATTTCAGGCATGACCCGGCTTTCCGTATGCGCTCAGTATTCGATCGGAATAACCGTTACAGTATCGCCCTCATTCACCACGATGGGATCATCAGGCAGCACGATAAGGGCGTTGGCCTTGGACATGCTGGTCAGGATGCCGGAGTTTTGTGAGCCGGTGCTTTCAATCCAGGCATCCGCCCCTTCGTAATGGAGGATGCCGCGGGCAAACTCCATCCTGTCTCCGGTCTTGTTTATCGGAGCACCGCGGAATTGGATCGTCAGTTGCTTTTGCGGCTCCGGCGGGCATCCCATCATGACCAGCATCGCCGGTCGCACCAACAGCAGGAAAGTTGCCAGCACTGAAACCGGATTTCCCGGCAGACCAAAGAAAATTGCGTTGCCGATGCGGCCGTGGGCCTGCGGTTTGCCGGGCTTCATGCGAACCTTCCAGAAATCGATGGAGCCCAGTTCACTGATGACATCCGTTACCAGATCAAAATCCCCGACTGACACGCCACCGGATGTGAGCACGACGTCGGCTTCGGCAGCACCCCTGCGCAGCGCTGCCGCAATGGCCTCCTTTTCGTCGCGGATAATGCCCAGATCCAGGATATCAACGCCCAGTGCCTGCAACACAGCCTTCATCGAGGACCTGTTGGAATCGTACACCTGTCCGGGTTCCAACGGTGTGCCCGGGGTGATCACTTCGTTGCCGGTTGACACGACAGCGACCTTGAGGCGACGGTGAACGGTTATGTCGCTGAGTCCAAGTGACGTCAGCATTCCGATATCCGGCGGGGACAACCTGCGTCCCCTGGAAAACACATCGCTGTGTGTGGCTATGTCCTGCCCGGCCCGGCGGATATTCTGAGCCTGTTTCTGGCCTTGTGGCACAGTCAACTGGCTGCCGTCCCGCTGCACAACCTCCTGAATGACAATGCAATCACATCCATCAGGGATTGGCGCCCCCGTCATGATACGAACGGCCTCTCCCGCACCGATGGTTTGCGTCAGCCTGTCTCCTGCCGGAAGGTCGGCAACCACTGTCAACGCAGTGTCGCCGCTTGCTGCCAGGTCCTCGTATCGGACAGCGTAGCCATCCATTGAGGTGTTATCGTGATTGGGGACGTTAAAGGGCGCGACAACCGGTTCGGCCAGCACCCTTCCCAAGGCGGAAACAACCGGAATTGTCTCGGTTTCCGCCAGTGGGCTGACCCGCGCCAGCGTACGCTCGCGGGCTTCCGCGAAAGGCATCAAGTTCATTTGTTGCTCCTGTAATTACCAGTTGTGCGGTTCAGTTGCCTGGAGGAAGTGATAAAAAACTAATTGCTTCACAGCAACAGACCGCAACCTCTGCGTATCGTCAGAATTAGTCAATGTCGCCCGCCGACAGGTGCTGCTTTGCTATGATGATCCCCTGCATGGCGAACCCGGCCAGAACGCCGATGCCCATATTACTGGTCGCGACCGAAACGCTCGCAATCGCCAATGCCGTCATCAGGTCCCATTTGCCTTTGGTATCTATGATCATCCGCGCCAGTTCCAGCCCGGCAAAGAACAAAAGCACGCCAAGAATGCTCTTGGGAATCAGGGTGAGCACCAGCAGCGCCTGATCAGTAAACAGAAGCGCGAGGACGATGGCGATGACACCGATGATCAGGTTTGATCCACCTGTCCGGGCTCCGAAGCGGTAGGCCGCGGCCAGGCCACCAGCGCCATGGCATACCGGCATGGCGCCGATAGACCCCGATATCAGGCCAGTGACACCCATCGAAGTCAGCAAGGCCCGCAGCGTCACGCGCGCGCTCTTTGCCTCGCCGAATTTGGTGATCGCCACATCCCGGGTCGAGATGATGGCATTGCCAATAGTCAGCGGAAACTGCGGCAGTACCAGAAGAAAAAAAGCGTTCCAGAAATGGGAGAAGTCGGGTGGAATCAGCACCAGACCTGAGTTTTCCAACTGCATCTCCGGGCGCTCACCCAGCGTGAGGCCGACAAGGACACCAAAACCGAGCAGAAGCAACGCTGCTGGAAACCGCTTGTTTTCGACAAAGATCAGCACGATCACCGCCCCGATGACCCCTACCACCGGGTTCAGCCAGGGTGCCCCTGCGGGGCCGTTCAGGATCAACTCAGGTGCCGCTACAAATTCCACCCCCTTGATCATGAGGATCATGCCCAGCCCAAGCTGGATACCACGCACGATGGGGCGGGTGAAAACCTTGGCGACAAGGTCGATGGCCCCGGTAGCGGCAAGGATCAGCAGGATCACCCCAAGGATAAGGCCCGAGGCGGCGATGGTCTCAACCGGCAACTGAGAGGCAATCGCCACCGCCGAAACCACCTTCAGCGGCTGCACCGGAATTGGCAGATGGTAATAAAGACCGCCGAAAACATAAAGACCGCCGACCACCAACAATGTTGTGGCAAGGGGAACGGAATTGATCAGGACAAGGGCAATGGTCAGCGGCAACAAAGTGCCAAGATCGCTGAGCGAACCGGCAAGTTCGTTTCGGTCAAACCGATGGGCCGTCAATCCATTCACATCCGGGCCTCCCTTGGTTCCTATCGCCTCTGTGGCGATGGCCTATTTCTCCAGATCACCGATGATCCGTTCGGTCAATGCCGTTATCGCCTCAGCGGCCTTGCTTTCGGGGTGCTCTATAATGATGGACCGGCCTTCGTCGGCCAGCCTGATGATCCTGCGATCCAGGGGAATGTTGCCAAGGTAAGGCACATTCAGCTCGTCAGCGGATTTTTTCACCTGATCAGCACCAAACAGATCTTCGTCTGTCATGTTTTCCACCATGCCCAGAACCGGCACGTTCAAATGACCCGCCATCGAGATCGACTTGCGCGCATCCAGCAGGGCAACGCGTTGCGGGGTGGACACCACAACAGCACCGTCGATGCGGTCCACAATTTCGGTTACCATCATCGGCTCATCGCCGGTTCCCGGCGGTAAATCGAACAACAGGACGTCCCTTTCACCCCAGTTTACCGCTGCAACCAACTGACGGATCAGGTCTTTCTTCAGCGGTCCCTTCCACATCACGGCGTCATCAGAAGATTCGATGAAGTAGTCCATGGAAATCATGCCAAGCCCGGGGGCCTCGTCTGGCATCGGGACTATCGGAACGATGCCGATATCATCCAGTTGCAGGCCTTTTTGATGTTTGGCTGCCTCGCTGTCTGGTGCGACCAGCATCTGCGGGATGTTGGGCCCGTGAATATCAGCGTCTATCAGTGCCACCCTCAAGCCAGCCTTGGCCAGGGCCACGGCGATACCGGCGGTGAGGGTGGATTTGCCCACCCCGCCTTTGCCCGAGGTGATGATCAGGCGATGTTTGATCTTCTTAAGTTTCTCGCCGACCAGCCAGCTTTCGTGCGTTTCGCGGCGCTTGAGCATACAGCCATGAAATTCCGGGCAGATATCGCAACCGTTCAGACGCTCGCAGGGTTCCTCGGCAACCGGTATCTGCTGAACGTTCGTCAGGATCGGTGGGGCATCGGTCATCGTGGATAAACCTCCTGGCCGCGCACACCGATCCGTTCGGGAAGGCGAACAAAATCATGCTGATCAATTGCGAAAAGCGATCGGAAACTACGGCTGCGGAAATCTCCCAGACGGATCAGGTCTTTCATTTCATCGCTAAGCACCTGTTTGCGCCGCAACAGTGTATAGAAAATCCCGTTACCTTCGAGTCCAGCCCCTTCGCGGTTTTGACCACGGGCAAAGGCGTTGCGGATCTCGGCCATCTGCT
Source organism: Paracoccaceae bacterium (assembly GCA_024227475.1). Taxonomy (GTDB): domain Bacteria; phylum Pseudomonadota; class Alphaproteobacteria; order Rhodobacterales; family Rhodobacteraceae; genus Amylibacter. The sequence goes on from JAAEUI010000245.1 coordinate 13,036, forward strand.
CTTCCGGCAAATTGTACGCATCAAGGTTCAGTTCTTCTTCACGCACCGTGCCAATAGCTGTGAAGCCAACCACTATGCTGTCTTTGAGGTACATCTTGACCCAGGTATCGGCATTCTGGCCGATCAGGGTTTCGTCGTGTTCGGCCTTGGGTGATCCGCCTGCCGCGATCGGGAGCTCAAAAACGTTAACCGCGTTGGCGTCGATGCCGCCTTTATTGACCACGGGCTTGCCTGCCATATTGAAGCCGGCAATACGCCCGCCGACAACCGCGTTTGGCCAAAGCGGGATCATGCGCTGAAGGCCAACCACGTCATAAAACTGCGCGACATCTCCAGCCGAGAACACATCCGGGTTCGATGTGCGCATATTGCGGTCCACCAGAATGCCGCCACGCTCGGCCACTTCGATATCGGTGCCATCGCAAAGCCAGGTGTTGGGCCGCTGACCAGCCGAGTTGATGATCAGATCGCATTCGATTAGTCCCAGATCACCGACTTCGACTCCTTTGAGTGATCCGTCATCGTTGAAAACCACCTCTTTTGCGCCCTGAGAGGTGATCACCCGCATGCCACCATGCGTTTCCATGTGCTCTTTCAGGATGTCGGAACTATCTTGATCGGTCATCACTGGCAGAACCGTATCCACCAGTTCAACCATAGTAACATCAACATCCCATCCGCGCAGGGTTTCTGACGCCTCGATGCCGATCGGGCCCGAGCCCATGACCAATGCCCTTGCAGATGCACGATCCGGATCACGCAGTTGTGCGATCACGCTGTCGGCGTCTTCGATGGTCTTGAAGGCATGCGCCAATCCTTTGTCCCGGGCCTCAGCCAGACCTGGAATTGGCACCCAGAATGTTGTGGCACCGGCTGCGATCAAGAGCTTGTCCCATTCAAACTCCTCGCCGTTTTCGGCGATAACAACTTTGCGGCTGGTATCGATTGATTTGGCGGGAGTGGAAAGCCGCAGATCCACGTTGTGGCGCTCGTAGAACGCCATGCCACCCTTCCAGAAAAGCCCCTCGCGCGGAATGCCGAGCATTTGCGGGACGCGCTCGTCGGGGTGGTTTTCACTCCATTCGCTGCGCGCCTCTTGATATTCCGGGGACTCGTTCCAGCCGTAAAGCGCCAGCGGGCAGGGCGAGTACGCCGGCCAGGGTTCTTTGTTCAGAACCGTAATGCTTGCGTCGGTATTGAATTTGCGTATCGCTTCGATGGCTTCGGCGGTCGCCGGGCCGTTGCCGATGATGAGCATTTTGCTAGCCATGGTTTTCTCTCCTATTCGCCGGAAAATCTTAGCCGTCAGGACATAGAGCCTGAGGTGTGTATGTTCCCGGTTTCATCATTTCCACGTGCTGGGGTCTCCGCCGACCCGGATATCGGCCTTCTCCATCAGTTGTGCGACCCAGGCTTTGAATGCGGCCCTGGCTTGGGCGTCACGCAGCTCCTGGTGGATTTCCACGCGAACCTCGTCCAGTGGCAGCACCGACAGGTCCCTGTCGGTAACCTGTAACAGCAAATACCCGTCCGGTGTGGCAACTGCATCCGTCAGGCCATTTTCATCCGGCGCACAGGCGGCATCAAAGGCTGGTGTATATATCTCACCCCTCCGGACCCAGCCAATCCGCCCACCGTTTTCCCGGGTGTCTGCACGTTCAGAGTGCCTACGGGCCAGATCAGCAAAGGTTTCCCCGTCCTCAAACCGCTCTTTGAACGAGCGCAAGGCAAGGATCAGCGCAGAGCGACCTGCAGGGCAAAGTGTCTTCTCTGCCTCCAGAAAGATTTCCGAAAGTTCCAGACGCCCATCGCGCACGAATCTGCTCAGACCCGGCTTTTCGTTCTGGTTATTGTAGAATTGTTCCACATCGTCATCGCTGACCTCAGCCTCCTCAAGAAACAGGCCGATCACATGATGGATGATCAGTTCGCGGCGGATGCTTTCGCGCAGCCTTCCCTCAAAACTCTCGTCCTCGATAATGTCATCGCCACCCTGAACCAGAATGGCCAGCTGGGCTTCGGACACACCGGCCTTCACCTCTTCTTCGGTGGGCTCAACCGCGCTGGCCAGTTCGCTTTCCAAAACCAGCTCCTCGCGGACCAGTTTGGTTATGGCGTTTTTCTTCAGTTCCGCACGCTGGCTTGGAACCAGGTTGTCAAAGCTGACACCATGGACGGTGGCCGCAAGCTGTTCAATCTCGCGCGACAGAGAGCCGGCATAGATGACGTGGCCATTGACCGTTGCCAGAGGCTGGTTGTCGATTTCTTTGCCCATCAGTTGGCATGATCCTGCGGGTCGCCATTCTCAAACCGCACCAACCGTTCGGAAAGCGGTTGTTTTGCATGAAAACGGTTGGCTTCCAATGTAAAGAAGCCGATCACCAGTCTACCTATGCCGGTGACATAGCTCTGAGCGGGCCGTTCACGGCTGTTTTCTTCGCGCATCGCAGCTACCTGCCTGAAATCATGACCAAATCGGGTGGCCCAGGGAAGTAGGTGATTGGCCAGAAAGCTGTTCTGTTGCTGCGTGGCAAGGTCAGCCGCTTGCGCGTCGCCTGCTTGGTCCGCTTTGAGCTTGCGCCCGATCAGCTCGGCGACAAATGCACATTCGTGCATGATGTGGTCGGCAAATTCGCCCGATGCTTTCAGGCCTGCTGCGTTGTAGTCGCGGTAAACCTGGCCGGTGCGTTCTCCCTGCACCTGCCGGTCGCCAAGATAGATCGACTCGTAGGGCGAGACGTAGGGAAAGAAGCTGTCATAAATGATCCGTGCATATTCCATGCGAATCTCATTCAGCAGTTCTTCGGTGTCCTGACCCTCAAAGACCTCCAGATCAGCCAGTCCCTGATCGCTTGCTGAGTGCCCGAAAAGCGCCAGCGGTGCTGCTTGCAGACTCTTCAGCAAAGCGCCGCTGGTCAGGCGCTCGGCCAGATCCCGGGTAGGGTTCTCCAGCAGTTCGGCCAGCAACACATAGATGCTTTGCCTTTGTTGATCCAAAAGAGCCCGATCATCTGAAGCGGGGGTCTCGCAGGGGTCGATCCGGACGGGTTCCACATTGCGGTGGATCATTGCCCGTACCCAGTAGAGATAACTGTAACGCTGCCCTTCAGCTTTCCAGAAATCGATCACCTGGGGGTCGGAGTAAAGCAGGTCGATCTCTGACTGCTCGCGCAATTCCTTTTTGTTTTTGCCGCCGGGGGTTTCGCGGTCGCCGACCCGGTCGCTGACGCGGGTGCTCTCTGCGTCAAGACGATCAAATTCGTCCAGAAGATCGTTAAGCGTTTGGCTAAGATCGTTATCGCTCATGGATTCACCCAAGGAAGTAAGAGACCAGAACTCTTGATCAGAGAAAGGCAAGAGGCCGGTCTATTATGAGTTGCTGTATTCGGTGTCCGGGGTTGTTTTTGGTTCCGGACACCGCCGTTTTTCTTGGGTCTTCGATACATCCTCAAAGACCCGAAGGACACCTGACCTAATAGAAGGCCTTCACTTCGTGCACAGTGACACCGGCATCGGTGACAGCCTTGGTCGCCTTTTCGCCATCCGCTTCGGCGACCCAGATCGTGGCGTGGTAGGGCTCTACCGAGGCAACCGCCTTGTAGATCACCTTGCTGCCGGATGCCGCAACAGCCTTGTCGGCCTTTTCAAAATCGCCATTCTGGAAATCCACCCGGATAGGCGTGCCCCAGATGGTGCCGGCATAGGTTGCGTCGAGGATCTTCTGGGGATCGGGAATGTACTTATCGCCATGCTCCGCAACACGCTCGGTGGAGGTTTTGCTCTCGTCGTAGAAGACGCTTGCTTTCTTGGTCATGTTCAATTCCTCTTAGCGCGTTACTTCGGCGCCGGTTGGCAAATGAGCCAGGCTGGCATTGTGTTGCTTGGAATAACGCTCGCGTATGATCGTGGATATCTCGTTGATATTGCCGAAGTAAAGGCAATGGGTGGTGCATTTTGTTGCGCATGCGGGCCAAAGGCCGCGGTCTACACGATGCACACAATAGGAACACTTGATCACTGTCTTTGACTGAGGATTGTATTGTGGTGCACCAAACGGGCAGCCACCGATGCAGGCCTTACAACCGATACAGATGTCCTGGTTCACATCGACCAAACCGTCGGCGCGCTGGTTCATCGCCCCGGTGGGGCAAACCGCGACACAAGGCGCATCCTGACAATGGAAACAGGACATGGCCACATAAGCGGTTTTCAGTTTTCCAGCGCTGACCTTCGGCCCGATCTGCACAATCCGCATCAGACGCGGCCCGACAGGCACCTCGTTTTCCAGTTTGCAGTGTACTTCGCACGAGAAGCACCCGATGCATCGGTCGGCATCATGGAACAGCGTATAGTGGGCACTGGGATTAGGGCCCGGACCGGGCAGGGTCCGGGCGGAATCGTGCCCGCCGACCTTGCTGTATTCGTTCTTGTGCCCGATCGTTTCGGTCATGAAGTCTTTGGATTGTTCATTCATAAGACTATCTCCCTATTCTGCCGCATGGCGCTTGGCCAAAACTTTTTCGATCAGATTGCCGGTTTCATAGGCCTTGCCCTCGTACATGACCTTGCCGGTCTCCTTGTCCCAGGTTGGTGCCCCGCCCTGAGCCACGCCGTCCTGATACTGGCCGAACTCGTAATCCTTGACCGGATAATCTGACAGCGGGTCGACAATGGCATGGGTCATCTTGACCGCCTTGTCGCGGTCATCGCCCTTTTTGCGGATGTTGATCAGTTGGGCCTTGAATTCCGGCTGGTTATAGACCGGGTCCTTGACAATGTCGTCGATCAGATAGCTGACGTTGCGGTTTGTGACACCCGGCACAAAAGGCTGATACTCATCCGTTGAGGCAGGCACCCAGATTTCGCGCGGGTCGGTTTCTTCGGTGACCCAGGCGAAACTTTCGATCTCGGCACGTTTTGATTCAAGCACAACGACATCGCCATCACGGATACCCAGAGCATTCGCCAGCCGGGGATGGATCTGGGCGAATTTCTCCGGCTCCAGTTCATCCGTCCATGGCCACCAGTGACCCATTTCGTGGAACGAAGAGACCAGACGTCCCGTACACAGTACCAGCGGATAATCCTTGAACTCCTCGGGGGCCGAAACCGCGGTGTGCGCCCCTTCGCGGTGTTGTGGCAGGCTGTCCCAGCCCAGCACGTCAAGCGGGCGCGAGGCACATTCGATCTTGCCTGACTCGGTCGGGAAACGCTTGTCTGACCCCGGATAGTTTTCACCTTCCTTATACATGATCCACTTGCCACGGATCTTGGCTTCGGGTGTTTCGAAGGTCATCGCTTCTTTTTCGGTCATCGCCGGCCACATTACGCCACCCGGAGGTGTCGTTTCGGGGTCCATGGTCTCTTTGACAATACCGGCAGTCAGGGGTTCCTGCTTGTTGAAGAAAGTCACCCAGGCCGGCAAGTCGGCGCGGTTGCGGCTGTCGCGGAACGGGAAATAGTCGCCCAGACCAACACGATCCGCGATGCCACAGACCACGTCGATGTCATTGCGGCATTCCCAGTTTTCGTCGATTGCCTTGTTGTACCATTGGTTCAGGCGGTTGTTGCCGTGGTGAACCTGGCCTTCGCGTTCCACCCAAGATGTGATCGGAAAGGCCACATGCGCGTGGTGATAGGTAAAGTTGGGATGCCACGACATATGGATGGCAATATCAACGTTTGCCGCCATTGCTGCCGAGTATTTGTTGGTGTTGGGCATCTGCGCCAGCATGTTGCCGTTCCACCAGACCGCGCGGATCGGGTAGGGTTTCTGCGTCAGAATGGCATTGGGGAACGCAGCGGCGGAAATATCCAGCCACGGCACCAGTTTGTCGGTGATCGGCGGGCGCGGCCCACCGCGGTTTGGCAGGTCCAGCGCTTCTTCGTTCAGGCCGTACCCTGCCGAAGCTGCATCGATCTTTCCGTCCAGCTCGGAGCGCGGGTAACCGGCAAGGTCATGTCCGGGATTGTCTGGTGGCCTGCAGTTGTGCAGCCAGTTGACGCCGCCGCCTTCGATACCGACATTGCCCGTGATCGCCGCAAGCAGCTGGTAGGTACGGTTGATGTTGTTTGAGTTATAGGTCTGGGCGGTTCCCAGGCAGCCCGTCATCGAAGCAGGCTTGGCCATGCCAAAGGCGCGCGCGGCCTCGATGATGGTTTCTTTGGGAACCCAGGTGATACGCTCGGCACGCTCGGGCGGCATATCCTCGATAATGGGCATCCATTCGGCAAGACCAGTCACGTTTTCCTTGATGAACGCGTCGTCCTGCAGGTTTTCCTTAAGGATCACGTTGATCATGGCCAGCGCCAGGGCCGCATCCGTGTTTGGGCGCAGGCGCATCGCGATGTCGGCCTTGGCCATAGTTGCGTTAAAGCGCGGATCGATCACGATAATGGTAGCGCCGTTTTCCTTGGCATTCAGCAGCCAGTTGGCGGTTGTAACCTCAGACGCCGCCATGTTGGACCCGGCCACCAGAATGCACTTGGAATTGACCCAGTCCATGGTCGGGTTTGTCAGGCGAAACAGTTCTTTAGCACCAAATGTATAGTTGCCAGCAATGCCCGGACTTTCACAGCAGATCGGGCCCTGGCCAACCACATTAGGTGTGCCCCACAGCTTGGAGAAACGCTTAGAGGCCATCTTCCAGTTATAGTCGGAACGACCGGTGCGGTGGATCATCAGCGCTTCGGGGCCGTATTTTTGCCGAACCTTGAGCAGGCGCTCTGCAGTAAAATCGAGCGCATCATCCCAGGAAACCCGCTGAAAGTCGTCATCCAGCGTTTTGCGGATCATCGGGTATTTGACCCGGAGCGGATTATAGATGTGTTGGTACGACCCTGATCCCTTGCAACACAAGGCGCCATAGGCGTTGGGGTTGCGGGTGTCGCCCATGATATCGACAACGCGACCCTCCTTAACATAGACAAGCATGCCGCAAGACGATTCACATTGATTGTTACAGTTCGTGGCAATCACCTGATCGTAATCACGCGTCGACTCGTCTAAGGGTTTTAGCGACATATTATTCTCCTAGGTCTTCCTGTTGGATCCCGTTTACAATCTGTCCCGGTTCATTGTTAGGGCCACATTGGCGCCTAATTGTCTTCAATCTGGCAGGCTTGGCGGTCTTCCCATGCATGCCAGAAAACTCTCGCATCTTTTCATCCACTCGTCCCGATCCGGCAAATAACCGTCGTTTCCTGACAAACGGAAGCTATCTCGGTTCTTTTTGACCCAATCAGCCCATTGCTCTTGGGGGACGTCTTGGGCCGCTTTTTGCAGACGGCGGATCATTTCCACCTCTTCATCCATGATTTCTTTAGAGAAAGTGAACATGATCTTCAGTCAGTACTTTGGGGTCATGACCATCAAAGTGGTCTCTTCAGGTAATGAATCGGCAGTGAGTTCAAGCGAAGCGGAGATACTTTCTACCTGGGGAAATAGTTCCGCGAATGCATCCACTCCATCCAGATCGGCATCTAGGCCTTCGGTTTTGTAATGCATGGGCAGCACAACTCTCGGCCGGAGCTGTTGTACAATTCCAAAGGCACTTTTTGCATCGACGGTCGAGCGGCCGCCACAAGGAACCATCAACACGTCGATATCACCCAGTTCTTCCAATTGCTGGTCATCCAGAGTGTGTCCGATATCTCCCATATGCGCGAGGTTGATGTTGTCCAGTTGAAAGCCAAACGCAGTGTTCTCTCCGCGTTCCTGGCCATTGCTGGAATCGTGCCAGGTCTTGACTCCGGTGACGTGCACGTTCTGCACCCAGAACTTTCCATAGCCACGAATCAGCGCCCGGTTGCCGTTGATGGTGTTGTAACCAAAATGGCCATCGTGCCGGTGAGAGACAAAGACAGCGTCGCAGGTTTCGCGTATGGGTGCGTATTTGAGTGCGCCATTCCAGGAGCCGGGAATATAGGGATCGAAAAGCAGCCGCACCAGTCCGTTGTCAGACGCAATCAGGAACGCCGAATGACCGCACCAGGTGATTTTCATTTAACAACTCCGATTGTAACGGCCACAGGGCCAGTCAATTGCGCAGACTTCTCTTTTATATATCGCGATAATTGAATATACAATCGATATTCTGAAGAAGCCTGACGCTTTGATGACCGTGTGTCAACTAATTGGTCTCGTCAGATTAAACTGACTTGAGAAGGGGTAGGTGGTCTTGACACCTTGACGGTTGCCAAAGCACGGAGCCCTCCAAGCCGGCGCGAAACTGTCCATAAGACAAGGCCACCCTTTTTACAGCCACATGGTCAGGCTATCTGGATGAAAGGCTTTGATTTCGCGGGGAAGAATTCCCAACAAACTTATTTGTCTACCTTTTGTTTTCAGTTTCCAAAAAGTCCCTGTTGACCACTCGGTTCGCGCAGGCATCCGAAATATATTTTTCTATCTCAGCCGCTTGGCCTGGAGACATAATCAGCCCTAGCTTGGTCCTCCTCCAAAGCATATCTTGGGCGGACATGACCCACTCATTTTCAATTGCCCAGTCGACCTCGCGGGCATGCAGGGATTCGCCAAAATGCTGGCCCAGATCGGCTGCCGATTTCGCCTTGCCAAGAATTTCAACCGAAAGCGTGCCATAGGTCCGCACCAGCCGCTTTGCCCATTTGTTTTCTATGAACGGGTATTCCGCCTGCAGTTGGGCAACCAGAGTATCGACACCATCCACCGGAAAATCCCCGCCCGGCAGCGCCACACCAGCGGTCCAGTTTCCTGGCAGGTCGGGAAAATGCGAAGCCAGTTTGGCAATTGCTGCCTCGGCCAGTTTTCGATAGGTGGTGATTTTTCCACCAAAGATGTTCAACAGTGGTGGTCCGTTTTCATCCAGACCAAGTACGTATTCACGTGTCGCGGCGGTGGCCGAACTGGCGCTGTCGTCATAGAGCGGGCGAACGCCGGAATAAGTCCACACGATATCTGATTTCTCGATAGGGCGCTTGAAATATTCGGACCCGAGATTGCGCAGATAGTCGGCTTCGGCTTCAGAACAGATCGGGTTGGTATCAACGTCCGCATGGTCCGCATCTGTCGTGCCGATCAGGGTGAAATCATTCTCGTAAGGTATCGCGAAAATGATCCGCCCGTCAGTTCCCTGAAAAAAGTAGCACCGGTCGTGGTCATAAAGCTTCTTGGTAACGATATGGCTGCCTCGTACCAGCCGGATTCTTCCATCTGACTTGATCCCAAGCTTGTTGCCAATTACGTCCGACACCCAAGGTCCGCCCGCATTGATCAGACACCGTGCTTTGTGGACACAGGTGCCTCCGTCGTCGGCCTGCGTACTGACGTGCCACAGATTGTCCCTGCGTTCGGCCGATACGACCTTAGTGCGGGTCATTATTTTCGCGCCGCGATCAGCTGCGTCGCGTGCGTTCAGCACCACCAGACGCGCGTCTTGCACCCAGCAATCGGAATACTCATAAGCTTTCTCAAACTTGTCTTTCAATGGCGCTCCAAGCGCAGCGCCTTTTAACGATACCGTCGACGTTCCGGGCAGGATTTTGCGCCCACCAAGTGTGTCATAAAGAACAAGCCCGAAACGGATCAGCCAGGCTGGGCGTCGGCCCCGCATCCAGGGCATGAACATCGAAAGCAGGCGCGACACCGGGGTTTCAGCGTCAAACCGCATATCGCGGTGATAGGGCAGAACAAAGCGCATCGGCCAGCTGATATGCGGCACCGCGGCCAGCAGCACTTCGCGTTCCTTCAAAGCCTCGCGCACCAGCCGGAATTCGAAGTACTCTAGGTATCTCAGCCCGCCATGAAAAAGTTTTGTTGACGATGACGACGTTGCCGAGGCCAGATCATTCATTTCCGCCAGTGCGACAGACAAACCACGACCCGCTGCGTCACGTGCGATGCCACAGCCATTAATGCCACCACCGATAATAAACAGGTCCAGAATTTCCGGGTTGGATCGCGCCGGTTTCATTGCGCTACTCCTTCCCCACAACGATAACTTTCGCACCACCGTTTTTGGCAGCGGTGATAAACGATTTTGGTGCGCCTCCGTCGGTCACGATATAGTCCAATTCCGCGACGTCACAGATTCGAACCGGCGCCGAGCGGTCAAATTTCGACGAATCAGCCACCAATATCTTCATACGCGCGTTTCGCAAAATCGCGCGCGACACGGCGACCTCGCGGGCGTCGAAATCCAACACCGCGCCATCGTCGTCCAGCGCGCTGGTGCCGATGATGGCGTAGTCCGCTTTGTACCGGCCGATGAATTCTACGGCGTCTTCACCGACGATGGCACCATCATCCTGCCGTACGGCTCCGCCAACCAAAATCAACTCACGGACTTTGGATCCGATAAAGCTGGAAATGATGTTTACATTATTGGATATGATCACCAAACCCTTATGCCCGCCAAGGGCCTGGGCAACCTGTTCCGTAGTGGTGCCAATGTTCAAAAAAATCGAACAATTATCAGGTATTAACGCTGCAGCGGCCCGCGCGATTGCTTCCTTTTCCGCACTTCTTTGGGCGCGCCGTGCTTCGTAGCCGTGGTTTGAAACCGACACCACCCGCCTGGCGCCGCCATGCGTTCTCGCAGCAAGGCCACGGTCGCACAACTCCGCCAGATCTTTGCGAATAGTCTGGGTCGTAACCGCGTATTCTGCGGCCAACGTTTCCACTTCAACAAATCCGTCTTTGCGGATGGCTTGCAGAATAAGGTCCTGGCGGTCGTGGTATTTCAATTTGGCACCATCACTTGGTTCATTGCCATTAGCAGTATTGCGAGTTTGTGGCAAACTCTGCAAGCAATAATTTCGTTTGACTTTCTTTTAGTTTCATATGAAAATAGCCACACATTGCTGAAATTCCGGCAAAATGAAACCTAGGGAGGTGTGTAATGCACAGATATCTTTTGTCAGCAGTTGCGGTTTGTGCCGTCGTTGCTGGCATGCCCGCTGCGTATGCAGACGAAGCTGCTGCAACAAAGTGGATTGACGAAGAATTCCAACCGTCGACACTAAGCAAAGTCGATCAAATGGCCGAGATGAAGTGGTTCATCGATGCGGCTGCGCCATATGCCGGGATGGAACTTAACGTTCTGTCCGAAGGTATTCCGACGCACTCATATGAGTCAGAAGTTCTGACTAAAGCGTTTGAGGAAATTACCGGTATCAAGGTAAATCACCAGATTCTTGGTGAAGGCGAGGTTGTGCAGGCGGTTCAAACCCAGATGCAGA
>JAAEUI010000246.1 GCA_024227475.1 Paracoccaceae bacterium
AGAATCCTATTTCCTTGGAATAGTAGCTGCTGCTGAACAGCGCTAAGTCAACGCTTTTCACTTTTGCTTTTCCAAAAAAATTATTGTTATTGCGCCGCAGGCACTCCAAATCCACCACCGTTCTTCTCCCGGCGGAGTGTGGGCAAAGGGTGAATTAGTGTGGTCAAACGGTGGGCATCTCAGTGCTTCCTATCTCGATCTCACGACGAACTCTGATTGAGTTGTCCACCGTTTGACCACACGTTCGCTTGCGAAATTCACGCTTTGTCCATACGCAGTCCGGCTGGCGTAATCACCGCTGGCCAGAGTTTACTTTCAGCCCTCAGGCGGTTGATTCAGAGAGTCCAGGCATCGAGCGCCTGCGACAACCTCCTATCCGTCCCGGTATAAGCCGGTAACCTCATGCTGCATGCGGCTCGGCCGCTTCATTCAACCGTAAAAAAAACGCCCCATCTACAAGAAACGGTATTGACCTTAAAGCGGTCAATTTTACCCGGGGTGGGTACGGGCGCTTTCACCTTACGGACTTCCAAAACTCCTCTTTGCAGTGACGCTTTACCGTCGATTCAATGCTTCAATACACCGGATTGCTCAATTCATCCCCTCAGACCGCCTTGAGGTGCGCACCGGCGGGTATTTCTCCCGTCTCCAGATAGCGCCACAGCGCGATCAGCAGTTTGCGCGCCAGCGCTACGATCCCAATTCGGCGCATCCGCTTGCCCCCGGCGGCAAAGCGGCGGTTGAACCACTGACTGAGCGCGCTGTCGGGTTGGTAGCGCAACCACAGCCAGCTGATTTCAATCAGCAGCGCCCGCACGCGCCGGCTCCCCGCTTTGCTGATCCCTTGTTCAACGGTACTGTCTCCACTGTTGTAGGGCATCGGGGTCAGCCCCACCAACGACGCCAGCTCGCGCCGGTTGTTAAACTTGCGCCAACCGAACAGCTCCATGATGAACACCCATGCGCTCACCGGGCCGATGGCGCCGAGTTGCTGTAATTGGACAATCTTGCGAATCATCGGGTCGTCGCTTTCGTGCTCGCGCCGGCGCTGCTCGGCCTCCAGGGCGTGAATCTGTTGACGTACCAGGGCCAGCCGCTCGCCCTCGCGCAACAGCTCCCCCTTAAGCTCGCCCAGCAAGGGCGATCCATCCCATTGGCGAAATCCCGACACCTGCTCGGCCCAGTCCGAGCCTCCCACATACCTCACCTCGATCCCGTGCAGGGTGAGCAGCGAACGTATCCGGGTGATGTGTCGGCCGCGCTCTTTCTTCAAACACTCCAGTTCCCGGTGCAGCCGCCGCGCATCTTCCTGGCTCTCACTGGGCACCCGAACCACGCTATAGACGTCCCGTTCCCCTCCCCAGTAGCGGCGTAACATGCCCAACAGCTTCCCCGCATCGATCCTGTCCGTCTTCGCGCGCCGTGCCCGACGGTTGACCTCGATGCTCGAGGAATCCACCACTTGGTTCTCTATCCCGATACTCACCATAAAGCGGTGCAGCCAGAACCCGTCCCGGCCTGCCTCATAACAACTCACCACCCGCGCCTCCGCCGCCAGGCCGAACTTGGCCTTCGCCTTGGCGATGGCCTCTTGCAACTCAAACAGATTTTTCGCCTTGATCGTCACCAGTCTCTTTTTCTTCCCGTCGCTGAACGCCAGCTTCCAAAGCTTCTTGCTCAATTCCAGCGCCATGTACAGCGTGGGGGCCATTGCGTTACCATTTGTCTCTTGGGGCACTTGGGTCGACATCTTTGAATTCCTCTTGGTTGGTTAAAAAGTTAGAGGTTAGCCCAAGTGACCCTTCATAGCATCTTCAACTCTAATGGCGGCTACCCTAGCGGAAGCCGCAGGGTATCTGTTGGCCTGAAGGCAGAAATTGGCTTGAAATTGATGTCAAACAGGGAAATAT
>JAAEUI010000247.1 GCA_024227475.1 Paracoccaceae bacterium
AGATTTTTTATTATTAAGTCTTTATCAGCGTTCATTTGCGTCTATTATTAACCAAAGAGCGAACCTTGCCTTATTTTATCAGGACGCAGATGCACGCAGATATACGCAGATTTTTTATTTTTTATTATTAAATCTTTATCAGCGTTCATCTGCGTTAATCTGCGTCCCATTATTAACCAAACAAACTGCCCTGCTGGTACTGATCCTTCAACTGCGCGGCCTGTTCCTGACTGGCGCTCCAACTGATGACCAGGGCGTTGTAGTCGCGGGCATGGTCGGCCCAGCCTTTGCGCTCGCAGATGCTGTAGAGGCGATAGGCCAACTGGCGAGACTCCGCCGCCAAATCCGGCGACATCTTGGCCAGCAGTTGGGCGGCGCCGGTCTCACCCCGGGTATCGAGTTCCAGAATAAGGTGGTGGCTGGCTTCCCACACGGTCAGCCGCGTATCGGCGGCGGGATCCCAGCCGGGGTCCAGCTCCGACCAGTGCAGCAAGCGCACCTTGCCCGCACCGGCTTCCAGCACCCCGGCGTTGACCAGACCGTCGACGCTGGTGTTTTTGGCCCGGGCCAGGACATCGGCCTGGCCGAAGCCGGCCTCTTTGAAGCCGAACTGCTCAAACCAGGCCACGGCAAAGCGCGAGTCCACATCGACGTAGCCTTCCTGCTCGGCCAGGTAGGCGTCGAGTTCGTGGTTGATGAGCTGCAGGGCGGTGCGGACGGTCAGGCGGCTGCCGTCCGGCTCCAGCACTTTGCTGTAGCGGGAGTAGACGGCCATGCCCGGCCCGATGCTGGCCTGGGCCAGATCGACCGGGGCGATGTTGCCCGACTGCATTTCCCGCAAGGCCGGGGGTAGCTCCCGCCGCAGGGCGTTGACGAATTCGCGTCGGGAGGTCATCGGGGCGTTTTCGGGGCGGGGGCGGCAGACAAGGACGATGGAGGAGGCGAGGGCGTTGGTGCCGCTTGCAACAGTTCGGGTACTCATCTCGGTTCGTACGGGCCAAGTACCTGTAATCTGAAATTCAGATGCAATTAGCCCTTCAAGCATTGTTTCCCAACCGGTGCTGGCAGTTCCTTCTTCAGCTACTATTTCTTGCTGTTTGAATGCATAGTATACAGTCAGTGGATAATCGGACGGAATAACATGCCGCATCTGGGTGAAGGCTTGATTCAGCCCGGTTTCAAAATGTTTTTCAGCGGCCGCCTTGCTACCGTCAAAGCGGTAAGGTGAAGCAATCAGTTCAGGTTCCTTTGGGACAAGCATAGTTCCGAAAAGTTCTGGATAAACAGAACGCACATTCTTGCGCATCCAGACGTAGAAAAAATCGGAAAGGTCAGCATATCCAATGTTATCATAATATGGTGGATCGGTTGAAATGTGTGTTGGATTACTGGTATTGTCAAGGCTAGAAG
>JAAEUI010000248.1 GCA_024227475.1 Paracoccaceae bacterium
AGGTCAGCGGTACGGCGGTGGAATTGTCAGATGTACAAATGAGTTCCAACACCAGTGGTTTTGTCATCAATGGCGTGTCGGCGGATGACCGTTCTGGCTTCTCTGTCAGCTCTGCGGGCGATGTAAACGGCGACGGGTTGGACGATCTAATCGTGGGGGCACATGGAGATGATCCCAATGGCTATGATTCCGGTGCGAGTTTTGTAGTGTATGGTAAGACCAGCGGCGCAAGCATAGAACTCTCGGACGTTGAGGCGGGTATCGGCGGATTTGTCATCAACGGTGTGAGTGCTGATGACTATTCTGGCGTCTCTGTCAGCAGCGCGGGGGATGTGAACGGCGACGGATTCGATGATCTGATTGTTGGGGCCTGGAGAGACGATCCGAATGGTAACAATTCAGGCGCAAGCTTTGTCATCTACGGCGGTGATTTCACCGGTGCTGCGACGCAGGTTGGCACGTCTGCGGGTGAAGCGCACAATGGTACGGGTGCTAACGATGTGATCTTTGCCGGCGGCGGCGACGATACACTGGATGGCAACGGCGGCACTGATCGGTTGTCTGGTGCACAGGGTGCGGATACCTTCAAGCTTGATGATGATCCGGGCCTGAGTACCACCACGATTATCGACTTCAGTTCGTCAGAGGGTGACAAGCTGGATGTAAGTAGTTTCGGTATTGCCAGTTTCGCGGCCTTCGAGCTCTTGCTGGGGGCGCATGGGCCCGGTGGGCATAATACGCTTATCCATCTTCCCGGCGACACATTCGCTGTCCTGATCGGGGTTGAGCCAACTGACCTTGCTGCGGGGGATGTACTGCTGTAGCCCTAGAGCGTCAGCTTTGTTTTCTGAAACAAAACGACGCGCCCAACTCTCTGTATTCGTTGAACTTTCAATGCGCACAGTGATTCAGAATTTTAGGACGATGCCCTAGCGCTTATCCTTGTTTTAAAACAGAAAATACGCCCTACCCGAGCAGGAGCCCGACAAGTTGACAGAAAAACCTCATTTTGAGATGAACGGCTCGCGCCTGTTCACTGCCTGGCTGAAGGATCAGAAGGTCAGCCTTGCCTTCACCACCTATCAGGCCGGGAAACTGTTTCTGATCGGGATGAATCCAAACGGCGGTATGTCGGTGTTTGAACGCACATTTGAGCGTTGCATGGGGCTGGGTGTCGGGCAAAGGCAGCTCTGGATGAGCACGCTCTATCAGCTCTGGCGGTTTGAAAATTTTCTCGACCCCGGCGAGCAGCACGAAGGCTATGACGCCACGTTTGTCCCGGTCACAGGCCACACCACGGGGGATGTGGATATCCACGATATTCACGTGCAGGCCGATGGTTCGCCCCTGTTCGTCGTGACCCGTTTCAATTGTTTGGCGACACTCAGCGAAAAAGGCAGTTTCCGCCCGGTCTGGACGCCATCGTTTATTGATCGTGTTGCCGCCGAAGACCGTTGTCATCTGAACGGCATGGCGACCGATGAAAGCGGCGCGCGCTATGTGACCTGTGTTGGCCAATCAAACATTGTCGAAGGCTGGCGGGAACACCGCCGCGACGGGGGGCTGGTGATCGATGTTGCCAGCAATGAAACCGTTGCGACCGGCCTCTCGATGCCCCATTCACCGCGCCTGCATCAGGGCAAGCTGTGGATACTGCAGACAGGAACCGGGGAGTTTGGCACCATTGAGCCTGAAGCCGGCACCTTTACCCCGGTTTGTTTCCTGCCCGGATTTGCCCGCGGTATGTCCTTTGTCGGTGATTACGCGGTGATTGGCCTGTCGCGTCCGCGTGAAAACCGCACCTTCGAAGGACTGGTACTGAATGAGCGGCTGGAACGCGAAGGCGCCAGCCCGAAATGCGCCTTGTGCATTGTCAATCTGAAAACCGGAGATATCGAGCATCGCCTCGAAATGGAAGGCATTGTGCAGGAGCTCTATGACGTGGTTGTCCTGCCTGATACCCAACGCCCCAAAGCGCTAGGCTTCCGCTCCGACGAAATCCGCTTTGCAGTGCGGCCGGATGTGACCGAGGGCCTCTGACAAGGGCCTGCATCCGGCCGTTGCGCCAAAAGTTGCCATAGCGTTCAACTGCGCCAACGCGGCCTACAAAGAGAACAACTACACCACTGCGTTGGAATTTGCTGACGCGGCACTTGCAGTTGCACCCGATCTGACTATCGCCCGGTTGATGCGCGCGCGCTGCCTGGCGTTACTTGGAGAAACTGAGGCTGCGCGGGACGCCTATTTGGCGGTGCTGGAGCGGGATGCGAAAAACTTCTCGGCACATCTGGAGCTTGGCAATATTTGGCGTCGCCTCAGTAACAGGGAATTAGCAACGGCGAGCTATCAGCGTGCGGTGGCCTGCCGGCGCCTGATGCCACGCCTGACTTCATCGCACAACAGCTGGCAGACCAAGCATATCTAGCCACCAAGACAGATATCGGGGCCTATTTCGCGGTGCATAAGGGCATGTCAGATGTCGATGATGCGATTGCGGCGATGGCGTTGTTTGACGGAAGCGAGGACAGCATCGACAACGCGGTAGGCGCAATCGATGGTTTCTACGGCGATGCTCTTTATCCAATAGCGGGTGAGTTTCTTATGCCTCTGGTTGGCGTTCTGGAGGGCCCGTTCTTGGATAGGCCCGAGTTATTCATCTGATTTCGGTTGTTTGCTTCCGGTGTTAATTTGGCCGTGCTTCGCTCGACGGTCATAATGCTCACTGAGGCTTCGCTCACGGTATACTGGGTCTGGGCATCCCATAGGCGTATATGTTATATTATAACATAAAGGAAAATACTCATTGGCCCGCTCATGACACGAAGCAACGACGGCAAAACGGACACGGACGAGGGTGGCAAATTTGCCCCCGGCAAAACCCTTCGGCTGTCACAGATGGGACGTTCACATGAAGAAGCTTGATCCCAGAGAGAAGCGGTTCGTTGAGGAGTACATCATTGACCTCAACGCTAAACGCGCTGCTATTGCTGCTGGCTATGCAGAAACCACGGCAGATGTCCGCGCTCATGGGTGGGTAAGTCAGAGTAAGTCAGGCAACTTTTATAAGCCCCATGTGGCCGCTGCAATCAAATCTGCCATCGACAA
>JAAEUI010000249.1 GCA_024227475.1 Paracoccaceae bacterium
CATCCCGACCCACCAAACGCTTTGATCGCCTGCTTTGTGCATTGGCGATCTTGTGTTTTATGGTGCAGCAGTTGGCGGCGCCGGTGTTCTGCGTTTTGCATGAGCATGAGATTGGCGATAAGGGATTGGCGCAGGCAGGTGTGGAGCATTGCCCGACTCATATGGGACGCGATCATTCCCATGGGGATGAGATCGTTCACTCCGGGGATGAAGATCCGGATCATGAACCCCATCCTGTGGAGGACGAGTCGGCTCGCGTGGTCGAGAAGCTGGCGCCGCGCGTATCAGCTGACTCGGTACTGCAAAACGTCGTTTGTTTGAAGTTGCATGGATCGGCCCTTTCCGAGGCCGAGCTGCGCTTGGTGGGAATGGCTTGGTTTGGAGCGCATCCTGCCCATGGACCGCCTGATTTGGTCGGTTTTGCCCCGCGTGGGCCTCCTGTGATTGTCTGAACGTCTGTGGGCTGTGCTTTGGCACGGCTCTTGGTGGTTTGGCTTGTGGCCGGACCTCGTTTGGAACTTTCGTTGGAGTTGAGTTTGCTGTATATCGACCGGAGTGGCGGCGGAAAAGCCCCGTTGGGGCGCATGATCAGATCAAGTAGGTGGGGCGTTGTCGCTTCGTGTTTGCTCGTGGGATGTCAATCCTATTCGGCCAAACCCCTGTCCCCCATG
>JAAEUI010000250.1 GCA_024227475.1 Paracoccaceae bacterium
TGAGGGTTTTGTAGGCGATTGGAAGATAGTCAGCTTTTGCCACACCCTGTTTATGGGCCTGACTGTTTTTGTTGTTGCCCGCGGCGTTGAACGTGGCCTTGAACAGGCGGTTCGATTCATGGTTCCCGCTTTGCTCGTGTTGATGCTGGTGCTGCTCGTGTATGCGATTCAGTCAGGCTATTTTGGCCAGGGCGTGGCTTTCATGTTCACACCTGATTTCGACAAGCTGACCTGGGGCAGCGTTTTGGCCGCACTCGGGCAGGCGTTTTTTACCTTGTCTATCGGTATGGGCGCAGTGATGGCGTACGGCGCCTATCTGCCGGAAGAGACCTCAATTTCAGGCGCATCTGCAGCGGTTGTAATAGCGGATACATCCATAGCGATACTGGCCGGGCTTGCCATATTTCCGTTTGTGTTCGCAGGCGGGCTGAATCCGGCGGATGGGCCCGGGCTGGTATTTGATACTTTACCGCTGGCTTTCGGTGGCATGTCCGGCGGTGTGTTCCTCTCTACGATATTCTTTGTGCTGCTTTCTTTTGCAGCCTGGACATCGGCGATCGGCCTGATGGAACCGGCTGTTGCCTGGCTGGTTGAACACCACAATCGCTCCCGGGCGCAGGCAGCGGTCATTGTAGGCTTTGCAATCTGGATTATCGGATTCGGTTCGGTGCTCTCTTTCAATGTTCTGGCAGACCTGAAGTTTGGAGCAGGAACCATCTTCGACAATGTCGATTACCTGACGAGCAACATCCTGCTTCCGCTTGGCGGATTGCTAATCACGATATTTGCTGGTTGGGTGATGTGTCGCAATTCAACGTCTGATGAGTTGGGAAGCTCCGGCGGCCTCTACAAGGCCTGGCGTTTTCTTGCGCGGTTCGTTGCGCCGGTCGGGATTCTGTTTGTCTTGATCAACGCGGTGACCTGACGACCAATTTATGCGTAGAGTCAGTCGCCACGCGTTGGTCCCGTACGCGGCCGATCAAATGTATGCGCTGGTCGAAAACGTCGTCGCGTATCCGGAGTTTCTTCCGTGGTGCACGGGTGCGACA
>JAAEUI010000251.1 GCA_024227475.1 Paracoccaceae bacterium
AACTGGCGCAGGATGAAACTATTCGTGTGCTGGTGTTGCGGGCAGAGGGCAAGATGTTTTCGGCTGGGGTGGATATTGCGGATCATACGCCGGAAAAGGTGGGAGAGATGATTCCGCTTTTTGATCGGGTGTGTCAAAGCCTGGCAGAGTTTCCGGTGCCAACGATAACGGCCGTTCATGGACATGCACTTGGCGGTGGCTGCGAACTGGTCATTTGCTGCGATTTAGCCGTCATGGCTGAAGGTGCAAAAATCGGCCAGCCAGAAATTCAACTGGCGGCTGTGGCTCCCATTGCTGCGTTACGCTTGCCTGCCCTTGTCGGATATCGCGCAGCCGCAGACATCATGTTCAGTGGTCGTTTGCTGACGGCAGCAGAAGCGCATCAGATTGGATTGGTCAATCAAGTTGTTTCTGCGGAAGTTGTTGATGCAAATGTGCAGGAACAGGCTGAAGGGTTAGCCGGATTAAGTCGAGCGGCTTTGCTTTTGGCAAAACGGGCGCT
>JAAEUI010000252.1 GCA_024227475.1 Paracoccaceae bacterium
ACTTGACACGGACAGCATTACCATTGGTGCTGCCACCACCATTGCCGACCTCGCGGCTAGCTCGGTCATTCGCGAACACGTTCCCATCCTGTCTAAGGCCGCCGCAGAGCTGGGCAATCCGTTGACCCGCAATCGCGCAACCATCGGCGGCAATCTGGCCAATGCATCGCCATGCGCAGATACAGCCCCGCCGTTGCTGGCTCTGGAAGCCACAGTTCATATTACTGATGCCGGCGGCAAAGAACGGGCCGTTCCCATCGATAAGTTTTTTATGGGCTATAAACTGACCCGGCTTGGCCCGGGTGATGTGATGACCCGGATTACATTATCGCTTCCCGGACGGGAGGCCAAAGGCGGTCACACCAAGTTGGGGCTGCGAAAAGCTGCCAGCATCTGCGTGGCGAGTGTAGCGCTCATGTTATTCAAAGAAAATGGGCATATCGCAAAAGCTCGAATTGCTTTTGGCTCCGTCGCACCGCAACCGATCCGCGCACATGCCCTGGAAACGCTGCTCGAGGGCAACACCATCAACGACACGTTGTTAGCCGAATGCGACGAATTGGTCAAAAAAGAAATTTCACCCATCGACGATATCCGCGGCACCCAAAACTACCGTCAAGCGGCTACCGGAGCAATTTTAAGACGTAATCTGCTTCAAGCATGGTCATAGGAGGACCTAGACATGAACACATATTCCATTCGCATCAAAGTCAACAATGAGTGGCGTACAGCAGAAGTGACGGCCACGGAAACCCTCCTCGATACC
>JAAEUI010000253.1 GCA_024227475.1 Paracoccaceae bacterium
AAGAACTCCTTGATGGCGGCCCAGCCACCCGAGATATCAAGCGTCGGCGTGTAGGGCGGGATCGAAATGGCATAGTCTGACAGCGCTATTTTGAAGACGATGCCAAAGGGCACCAGAAAGAACAGCAGCAACCAGAGATATGGAATGGCGGTCAGGGCAAAACGGCGCATCAGATCACTCCGTCAACACGACACCGGCGGTGTCGGTCCAGCTCAGCCAGACTTTGTCTTCCCAAGTGAAGCGGGTGCTGGATTCGTGGCTGGAGTTCGCTATCTGTGACTTGATGACCTGCCCTGTTGTCAGTTTGACGTGATAGGTCGAGATGTTGCCGAGATACGCGATGTCGTGGATTTCGCCTTCGACGGCGTTGGTCGCGTCTGCTGGCCTTTCGGCAGATACCAAAACCTTTTCCGGGCGTATCGCAAAGGTTACGCCGGAACCATTGGTGATCTCCTTGCTGGGCACAGCCGAAATTGGATCGGCGCGTTCGGACCAGGCGATGTCGACGCCACTCTCGTTGCGGTTTGCCATGCCTTCAATCAGGTTCACTTCGCCAATGAAATCAGCAACGTAACGCGTATCTGGATGTTCATAGATCCTGTTCGGAGTTTCGACCTGAACGATTTTGCCGTGATCCATCACCGCCACGCGGCTGGCCACGGTCATGGCTTCTTCCTGATCGTGGGTGACGATAACAAAAGTAGTGCCCAGGGATTCCTGGATATCCATCAGCTCGAACTGGGTTTCCTGGCGCAGCTTCTTGTCGAGCGCCCCCAGCGGCTCGTCGAGCAGCAGAAGTTTCGGCGATTTTGCCAGCGACCGGGCAAGTGCCACGCGCTGCCGCTGGCCACCGGAAATCTGATGCGGTTTGCGTTTGGCGAAAGGCGTCAGCTGCACCAGTTTCAGCATTTCATCCACCCGCCCGGCGATTTCTGATCTCGGCATGTCAGAACGCTTCAGGCCAAAGGCGATGTTGTCGGCCACCGTCAAATGCGGGAACAGAGCGTAGGACTGAAACATCATGTTCACCGGACGCTTGTTGGCCGGAACGCCAGCGATGTCCTGACCGTCAATCGTAATGGTGCCTTCGGTGATGGTTTCAAAACCCGCCAGCATCCGCATCATCGTTGTTTTGCCGCATCCCGACGGACCCAGAAGCGCAAAAAACTCGCGCTCGTAAATATTTTGGGTCAGGTCGTCGATCGCAACGAATTCACCATAGCGTTTGGTGACGTTCTCAAACCGGATCAGCGGCTTTGCATCCGGATCTTCCCAAGGGGCATAGTTTGAAGTGGATTTTTCGGATGTCATAGCTGGCTCCCCAAAGATAAATCCCCGCGTCTCAACGAGCGCGGGGATCGGGTTTTAGTTATTGTCCGGATTTAATCGCTGTCCACATGCGGTTCACAACCCGCTGGACTTTCGGTGGATAGGAAGTGGTGATGTATAGGTTGCTCACCGTTTCCTCGTCCGGGTAAATCGCCGTGTCTCCGATCACGTCTTCCACCAGAAATTCCTGGGAAGCCAGGTTGCCGTTGGCGTAGTAGACATAGTTCGATGCGGCTGCCATGTTTTGAGCGTCCAGCAGGAAGTCGACGAATTTATGCGCCCCCTCAGGGTTTGGGGCGTCCGCGGGGATCGCCAGCTGGTCAAACCACATCAGCGCACCCTCGGATGGGATCGAATACTCGATTTCAACACCATTGTCGGCTTCGGCAGCGCGGTCACGGGCCTGCAGCACGTCACCGGACCAACCGAAAGCCACGCAGATGTCGCCGTTGGCCAGCGCGTTGATGTATTCCGACGAGTGATATTTCAGAACGTGCGGGCCCACCGCTTCCAGTACAGGTTGAGCCTTGGCCAGCACGTCTTTGTCGTGGCTGTCCGGGTTTTCGCCCAGATAGCGCAGGGCCGCCGGAATAACCTCAGTCGGCGCGTCAAGGAAGTGAATCCCGCAGCTGGCCAGCTTTTCCATGTTCGCGGGATCAAAGATCAAGGCGAGCGAGTTTGTCGGTGCATCATCGCCCAGCACTTCTTTAACTTTGTTCACATTATACCCAAGGCCGGTGGTGCCCCACATATAGTTAGTGGAATACTCGTTGCCCGGATCGTAAATCGAGGTGCGTTCTTTGATAGCAGCCCACTCGTTGTCGATGTTGGATAGCTGGCCTTTGTCCAATTTCATGAACACGCCAGCCTGAATCTGGCGACTGAGGAACCCGCCGGAAGGAACCACGACGTCATAACCTGTAGAGCCCGCCAGCAGTTTGGTTTCCAGGACTTCGTTTGAGTCAAACACATCATAGATTACCTTGATGCCGGTCTCAGCCTCGAATTTGCTCAGCAGCTCTTCATCAATATAGTCGGACCAGTTGTAGACCCGGACCTCCTCTGCCATCGTCGTACCTGCGATTGCCGCAGATGCCAGCAGCGCGGCGATTCCTGTCAGATTGTTTTTCATGTGTTTCTCCCTAAGCAGTTTGTTTCCCCCAAGGGGGGATTGGTTTTGGTTGCGCGGAATTTGATCAAAAAGCATCTGAAAATCAAGAAGATTATCAATTTGGTTGCGAAGGGTTAAGAAAATGTGCAGGCTTCCGGCGAGTTCAACTGGGATAACTTTACACAAAATGGCCCTGATGTCAGCGCAAAAAAAATCTGCAGTGAAGGCGAATTTGCCAGCACATGAAGTGGTTTACCGCAAGATCCGCGATAAAGTTTTGTTCGGTAAACTCAAGCCCGGGCAGGCGGTGACAATCCAGGGGCTGGTCGACGAAATCCAGGTCAGCATGACCCCAGTGCGAGAAGCAATCCGTAGACTCACCGCCGAGGGCGCCTTGGTAAACCAAGGGAATCGTCGGGTTTCGGTGCCGCAAATGGGGGCGGGGCGATTCGCCGAACTTGTCTTTGCCCGTCAGTCTATTGAGCCAGAGTTGGCTCGTCTTGCCGCTAGGGTTATCAAAGATAAGGAAATTGACGAGCTGGCCGGGATAGATCAGCGGGTGAATGCCGCAATGGATGCAGGTGATGTATCGGGCTATATGCAAGAAAACCACAGCTTTCATTTTACTCTTTATGCCCATGCGGATTCCGAGATCCTTTTGCCGCTGGCCGAAACTCTGTGGCTGCGTTACGGGCCGCTCTATCGGATTATTTGTGGCAAATATGGAACCGGCAGTATGGTGGATCAGCATGAGGAAACGTTGCAGGCTCTGCGTGACCGGGACGCTGATGCCGCCGCTCAGGCGATTCTGAATGACATCGAACAGGGCTTTGAGATTGTTCGAACCGATTACGGTTGGAGTTAAATTTGATCAAATTCTCTTGACGACAAAAAATTTGATCATATTATCGCCCGCAACTATCTGACTCACTGACAGTAAGCTGAGGTCCGTCATCAGTTCCGGATGGAAGGGTTTTTAGCGTGTCAGTCAAATGAAAGGAATTCTACCATGGGAATGATCGACAACCACCTGCCGACGGCTGAACTGCAGGCTTTGGATGCAGCACATCATATGCACCCCTTTACCGATGGTGACAAAATCAACGCCCAGGGGGCCAGGGTGATAACCCGGGCTGACGGTGTGACCCTCACTGACAGCGACGGCAAGGAATATCTCGACGCCATGGCCGGGTTGTGGTGTGTCAATCTCGGCTACGGTCGCAACGAACTGGCACAGGTTGCCGCGCAGCAGATGCAGCAACTGCCGTTTTACAACACCTTCTTCATGACCACACATCCGCCTGTTGTGGCCCTGTCGGCACGGCTGGCGCAACTGGCGCCCGGAGATCTCAATCACGTGTTTTTTGCGAATGGCGGGTCCGAGGCCAATGACACCAATATCCGGCTGGTGCGCCACTTTTGGGCCTCCCAAGGCAAGCCGGACAAAAAGGTCATAATCAGCCGCAAGAACGCCTATCACGGCACGTCCGTGGGCAGCGCATCGCTGGGAGGCATGACAGGGATGCACGCGCAGGGTGGGCTGCCGATACCGGATGTGACCCATATCGACCAGCCATTCTGGTGGGGCGAAGGTGGTGATTCCGATCCTGCCGAATTCGGTCTGGCCCGGGCCCGGGCGCTTGAGGCAGAGATCGACCGTATCGGAGAAGACAAAGTTGCAGCGTTCATTGCAGAGCCGGTTCAGGGCGCGGGCGGTGTCATTGTTCCACCAGAGACTTACTGGCCTGAAATTCAGCGAATATGCGATGAACGCGAAATCCTGTTGATCGCGGATGAGGTGATCTGTGGTTTTGGGCGGACTGGTAACTGGTTCGGCAGCCAGTCATACAACATCAGCCCCGACATCATGACCATCGCCAAGGGGTTAAGCTCCGGCTATATCCCCATCGGGGGCAGCATCGTGTCGGATCATGTGGCCGAAGTGATCAACTCGGGCGGCGAATTCGCCCATGGCTACACCTATTCCGGCCACCCGGTGGCTTGCGCTGTGGCGCTGGAAAACCTGCGGTTGCTGGATGAGGAGGGGATCGTCGAGCATGTTGGCAATGTGGCCGGGCCCTATCTGACTGAAAAATGGAAAGCGCTGGAAGATCACCCGCTGGTCGGCGAGGCCCGGATAAAAGGCATGATGGCGGCGCTGGAACTGACGCCGGACAAGGCATCGCGCGCCGCTTTTGAGGACAAAGGTTCGGTCGGCCTGCTCTGCCGCTCGCATTGTTTTGAAAACGGTCTGGTGATGCGCTGTGTGGGCGACGCGATGATCATCTCGCCGCCGCTGATCTTGCAGAGGTCTGATATCGACACGCTGATTGAACGCACTGTTTTGGCGCTGGACAAGACCTACGACGGACTTAAGAAAGATGGGCTGTTGAAATAGCGGTTTTCCGGTTATTTCTGTGGGCATGACAGACTTTGCCAAAACCCGCGCCATGTTCGATATCCCCGAGGGAATGGTCTATCTGAACGGCAATTCCCTCGGACCGATGCCAAAAGCGTCGGAACCGGCCATCGTTTCCTTTTTGAACGACGAATGGAAAACCGAACTGGTCAAAGGCTGGAACACCAGAAACTGG
Organism: Paracoccaceae bacterium; assembly: GCA_024227475.1. Taxonomy (GTDB): domain Bacteria; phylum Pseudomonadota; class Alphaproteobacteria; order Rhodobacterales; family Rhodobacteraceae; genus Amylibacter. Next base: position 5,035 of record JAAEUI010000253.1, read on the forward strand.
TTCATGCAGACCAACACCTTGGGCGACCAGGTAGGGCGGCTGATCGGGGCGGAACCGGGAACGACGGTTGTTGGTGATACCTTGTCGATCAAAGTATTTCAGGCGGTTGCGGCCGGTCTGGCGCTGGTGCCGGATCGAAAGGTGATTTTGTCAGACAACGGAAATTTCCCGACCGATCTCTATATGGTCGAGGGTCTGATGAAGCTGAAGGCAGACGGTTACACTCTGCAGACGCCTGAGCCTGAGGCAGTCCTGGACTGTATCAATGAGTCGGTTGCGGTGGTGATGGTGACAGAAGTTGATTATCGCACCAGCCGCAAACACGACATGAAGGCCATCATCGAAAAAGCGCACTCCTGTGGTGCGGTCGTGGTCTGGGATCTGGCACATTCGGCCGGGGCAATCCCGGTAGATGTTGATGGGCTGGATGCGGATTTTGCAGTCGGCTGCACCTATAAATACCTGAACGGCGGACCGGGATCGCCCGCGTTCATTTACGTGGCCAAACGGTTGCATGAGGTCGTGGAGCCAGCCCTTTCCGGATGGTACGGCCACGCCGCGCCTTTTGCTTTTGACGTGGCCTATCGCCCGGCGGACAGCATTGAACGGATGCGTATCGGCACGCCGTCAATTGCGGCCTTCAAACTGCTGTCGGTCGCGCTGGATATCTGGAATCGGGTTGATCTTAACGATTTGCGCTCCCGTTCCATCGAACTGTCGGAACTCTTCATTCGGGAGGTAGAAAAACGCTGCCCCGGACTGAAACTAGCCAGTCCGCGCGACCCCCAGCAACGGGGCAGCCACGTCGCGTTTCGATTCGAACACGGCTACGCCTGTATGCAGGCGCTGATCGCTGCCGGGGTCATTGGTGATTTCCGAGCGCCGGACACTATGCGGTTTGGGATAACGCCACTGTTTATTGATGCGGAGGATATCCTGAGGGCATCTGAAACGCTGGAGGATATCATTGAGAAGAAAACCTGGAAGCAGGACCACTTCCGACAGCGCCTTCAAGTCACCTGAGGGGATGCGCCGGTTTGTATTAGGCCGTGTTACGGCGAATCCATAAAGGGCCAGCGGTTCCAAACCAAAAGACCCGCAATTTGCGGGCCTTTACGTATAAAATGCACTGTTCTCAGAACATTTTGTCGCGAAACACATGGCGCACTATCTGGTCGCGCTCAATGCCGTACATTCGCATCAGATCAGCGTCGGACATGCTGTTCAGGTGCTGAATTTCGTGACTGCGCGACTGAGCTTCGGCAACGCTGGCAAAGAAGCCGGTTACGGCGTTGATGGTTGCGGAAGAAACCGCCTTCAGGGACAGGTCGAGATTGTTGCCGGAGATGTCAGAGTAAGCCATGGGAACCTCTTTGAAACGATTACATTTGTTGCCTTGTATTTGCGCTTTCGGGTGGTTTGTGACAACCGACAAGGTCGAATAGCCGTTATGCATCCCTTGTATGGGTCCGTGGCATGGTCAATCGCTGGGGCGGCGGAAGTCCTCCGGCTTCAGGCCGTGACGCTTGAGTTTGTCATAAAACGTCTTGCGCGGCAGGCCGAGTTCGTTCGCGGCAACAGCAGCACGCCCTCCGGTGCGTCCCAGCGTTTCGACCAATACACCACGCTCAAAGGCCTCGACCTGTTCGCTCAGGCCGGGCTTTTCGTCCGGCTGTTGCGGGCTTTCCAACCCCAGCGCAAGCCGTTGGGCGAAATTGCGCAATTCGGGCAGATTGGCCTGCCAATCACGGGCCGAAACCTCGGCCCGCAGCGCCGGTGAAATCACCGGCATGGGCCGGTTTATGGCGCGCGCGGCCTGACGAGCGAAAGCTTCGTAGATCAACGACAAATCTTCACGGCGGTCGGTAAGGGCAGGGACCGGGATTTCCATAACACTGAGAGCATAATACAATTCCTGCTGCATGCCTTGGGCCAGATGCTCGCTCAGCGGTGCATTACTTGTGGTCACCAGCCGAAAGCCTGCCGGATGATCTGACAGTGCCAGGATTTGCGCCTGCTGAACGGCGCTGGCATTGTCAATCCACCGCAGGCACAGGGTCCCGCCAGCAGCATCTCCGGTGGCTTTCAGCAAAACCTCGGGAGAGATGTCGCTGCTGGATATTGGGATGAAAGCGCCGGTGTTGTCGGTAAGTTCGTGGAGGCTGTGCGCTGCAATCCTTTTGCCGCTTCCTTCGGGGCCTGAAAGATGCACACCGACTTTCAAACCGGCCGCCTGACGCAAGGCGTGCCGAAGGGTGCTGACTGCCGGTGATGGCCCGGGAAAATTCACTGCTGCAATGTCACCCCGTTCCAACTGGCGTTCCAGGTTGCGGGTCTTCAACGTCAGTTTGCGAAGCTCAAGGGCCTTTTTCAGAACCCGTACGAGTGTATCAGGCGGGCAGGGTTTGGTCAGAAAATCATAGGCCCCATCGTTCATTGCCTGCACTGCCATCGGGATGTCTCCTTCCCCGGTCAGGACGATAACCGGAAGGTCTGTATCTCGGGTTTTGGTCAGATTCAGGACGTCAAACCCGTCTTTTCCCGGCAGGCGCACATCGGTCAGAACAACGCCCTCGAAATCCGCGGTAATGTGATCTTTGGCTTCGATATAAGTTCCGGCCTGAATGACAGAAATATCCGCTAGATCCAGGGTTTGCGCCAGTGAATGGCGCAGAGCACGATCATCTTCAACCAATAGTATCTGGCCGGTCATGCCATTGTCTCCGCATTTTTCAGTGCCACGGTGAAAATGGCACCGCCGTCGGGATGATTGGCTCCCTTAATGTTGCCGCCGAAGTTCTGTACGATGCCGTAAGAGATCGACAGTCCCAACCCCAGACCATGACCACTGTCGACCGATTTGGTGGTGTAGAAGGGCTCAAATATCTTGTCTGGCCTGTTCAGGCCGGGGCCAGTGTCCCGAACACATATGAGCGTTGTGTCGCTGTTGTGGCTGACCGACACATCGATTGCCCGGTTCCCGCGCCCTCGCATTGCGTCCATGGCGTTTGAAATCAGGTTCAGAACCACCTGCTGTAACCGTACCCCGCCACCCATGACCCAGGCTTTGGTTTCTTTTGGCTCAAATCGGATTGTGACTTCTTCCTTTCTGGCGCGGATTTCAGAGAGTTTTATCGCGTCTTCAATCACGCCAATCACATCGATGCGGGTGATCGGCTCCGGCTCCTTACGGGCAAAGGCGCGCAGGTTGCGGATGATACGATCCATCCGGTCGGTAAGTTCAGTGATCTGGTTGAGATTGTCGGAAACTTCTGGCTTGCGGTCCCGGTCCAGCAGGATTTTTCCGTTTTCGGCGAAGTTCTGGATTGCCGCAAGTGGCTGGTTCAGTTCGTGGCTGATTCCGGCTGACATTTCACCCAAAGCTGACAGCTTGCTGGCCTGAACCAGATCATCCTGGGCCCTGTGCAATTGTTCGGTTCGGCGCTCTACCCGTGCCTCCAGTTCCGCATTCGCACGCTCTTCAATGGCCAGGCGGTCCGCCATCCGTTGCCGCCTTTGCCACAATGCGTATAGGGCAAAGGAAACCAAGCCCAACAGGGCTGCGGCCAGGATGGTTTGCAGCCGGGCCTGCGCCTGCGCCTCTTCAACGTTCAGAAACACCTGGGCGGTCATGTTGATCAAGGGGACCGGTCCGGTCAGGGCCAGTGATGTGGCCGGGAAACTGCGGTGGTTCGGCGTGCTCCAAAGCGTATGTTCGAAGGCTTGGACCACGTCATGAACCGGCAAGGCTGACAACCCATCGACGGGGTATTGACGTCGTGCATTCAAAGCGTTCAGGTCAGCATCGTTAAAGCCATACATCTGAAAAATCAGTTCGTTCCGGTTGGAAAGGAAGACCACACCGTTTTCATCGTAGAAAAGCACAATGTGGGGATCGGCCCGCCAGACGACCTCAAGCGCTTCCAAATCAACTTTGACCACCACCACTCCAAAGGGTTTGGACTCGCTGTCGCGAACCGGGCCGGCGAAGAAAAATCCCCGTTCGCCCGAGGACGTACCCAATGCGTGATAGAATCCAAGGCCGCCGTTGATTGCCTCCTTGAAATAGGGGCGAAATGCATAATTGTTGCCAATAAAATTACGCGGCATGTCAAAGTTGGAACTGGCAACCGTCGTACCCCTGGCATTCAGCACGTAGATGTCAAAGGCGCCGGTGACATCAGCGGTTTTAAGCAGAAATCGATTGGCTTCATTCGTGTCTGCAAATGGTTCAAGTGCGTCTACGACAAGTGGATGTGTAGCGAGGATGCTTGGCAGTTGTCGGAACCGGTCCAACTGCACCAGCAACCGGTCGGTGGCCTGTTCCAGCTGCACCGAACCGGTGCGTGTCAGTTGGGTTAGCGCGTCACGGTAAGAATAGGCCCAGTAGGCCCAGACCAGCAGTCCACAGAAGGTCAGGTAGAGGCAGAGAACAGCAAATTGCAGGAATCTTTTCAAGTGGTGGACCTGTATGTCGGATACGGTTTACCAATTTGTGCGGATTTTCGCACAAATTACCAGAAGCTTGTGCGGAATTGCGCACAGGGTCCAACAATCGGTTGCGAGGAGTATCACCTAACCAATTGTATTTTATTACATAAATGCTTCATCAGTAAAATCCTTGCCCGACCGTGCCCCCACGTCACATTCTGGTCCTGACCGGAAATCGAATCTTCCGGGCTAACCAGGGCGGGTCCTGCTTTGTTGGTAATCCCAATGAAGCGAGACGCGCAGAAACATCGCGTACCGCACCCGGCGTTTCCATTTCAATCAGAATTCGATTGAACCGGAAGCGCCCCAATTTGGGAGAAAAACCATGAAATTACTGACCACAGCCGCCGTGGCTCTGGCCTTAACTGTATCCGCCAACACTGCCTCTGCGTCCTGCGAAGACGGCGAAGTTGTCATCAAGTTCAGCCATGTGACCAACACTGACAAACACCCTAAGGGGATCGCTGCCAGCCTGCTGGAAAAACGAGTCAATGAAGAGATGAACGGCAAAGCCTGTATGGAGGTTTTCCCGAACTCGACGCTGTATAACGACAACAAGGTCCTGGAAGCGATGCTGCAGGGCGATGTGCAACTGGCTGCACCGAGCTTGTCAAAATTCGAAAAATTCACCAAGAAGTTCCGCATCTTTGACTTGCCGTTCATGTTCAACGACATGAATGCCGTGAACACATTCCAGAATTCGGACTCCGGTCAGGCAATGCTGGATTCGATGCAGAAGCGCGGCCTGCAGGGGCTGGCGTTCTGGCACAATGGCATGAAGCAGATGTCGGCCAGCAAACCGTTGTTGCTGCCAACGGATGCCAACGGGCTGAAGTTCCGTGTGCAGTCCTCTGACGTGCTGGTCGCCCAGATGGAAGCCATCGGAGGTTCGCCTCAGAAAATGGCGTTTTCGGAAGTTTACGGCGCGCTGCAACAGGGTGTTGTGGACGGGCAGGAAAACACCTGGTCCAACATCTTTGGCAAGAAGTTCTTTGAGGTTCAGGACGGTGTGACCGAAACCAACCACGGCATCATCGACTATCTGCTGGTGACAAATGTGGATTGGTTGGAAGGTCTTGATGCGGATGTGCGTGATCAACTGGTCTCGATCATCAAAGAAGTGACCGAAACCCGCAATGGCGAGGCTTATTCGGTGAACCAGGCTGCGAAACAGTCTGTGATTGATGCCGGTGGCACCGTGCGCCAGTTGAACGAAGAACAGCGTGCGGCCTGGGTTGAAACCATGAAGCCGGTCTGGACTCAGTTTGAAGGCGACGTGGGGGCCGACAACATCGACGCGGCGCAAAAAATCAACATGATGACCAACTAGAGAGTTTCGGGTTTTGTTTGAATCACAAATGAAACCCGAAATTTCAACGTTATCAATACCGTAGACCGGTGATTTTCACATCAACTTGTCTCAAGTTAATGTAAAAACGCTGCAAGGGTCACGGAAAACCGGTGGTGGCCGGGTGCTCTGGCCGCCACCAAACCAAACATTCACTTATCCGGGGGACAGAAGGATGAGACCAGCAAAAGGTGTTGTAGACCGGCTGGAAGAAACACTGATCGCGGCGATCCTGGGGTTCATGACCCTGATTACCTTCGCCAACGTTGTGGCCCGGTACGGCTTTAATTCTAACATTCTCTGGGCGCTTGAACTGACAGTGTTCCTGTTTGCCTGGCTGGTGCTGCTGGGGGCTGGATATGCAGTCAAGATCGGTGCACATCTGGGCGTTGACGCGGTTTTGAACATGGTCAATGCACCGGCCCGCAAGGTGCTGGGTATGATCACCGCTGCGTGCTGCATCGCTTTTGCCTTTCTGCTGCTCAAGGGTTCCTGGGATTACTGGGCGAATTTCGCCAATCTGCCGGGCACCGAAGGCCGTTGGTTCCCCACCGGCTTTGAAGACAAGTTCCGCGGCAAGGGTTGGTATGAAACCCAGGACATTCCGATGCCCGAGTTTTTGCGGTTTCTGGAAGGTATGTTCAATGACGGTGACGCCTATGAAAAGGTCCCGCGTTTCCTTCCCTATGCGGTGCTACCGTTTTCTATGGCTTTGCTGCTCTATCGCTTTATTCAGTCCGGCCTGCGGCTGTGGCGGGGTGAAATCGACAACATGATAGCCAGCCACGAAGTTGAAGACGCGCTCGAAGAAGTCGCAGCGCGGCGGGAGGAATAAGTCATGGAAGTTGTCCTCCTATTCTCCATGGTCATTGGCCTTTTGCTGATCGGTGTTCCGATTGCCGTCAGCCTTGGCCTGTCCTCGGTTCTGTTCCTGTTGTGGTTTTCCGACAGCTCGCTGGCTTCGGTTGCCCAAACCCTGTTCAACGCCTTTGAGGGGCATTTCACACTACTTGCGATCCCGTTTTTTATTCTCGCCTCGTCGTTCATGTCGACAGGCGGGGTGGCGCGACGGATCATCCGGTTTTCGATTGCCTGTGTCGGGCATCTGCATGGCGGCATGGCGATTGCTTCGGTGTTTGCCTGCATGATGTTTGCGGCCCTTTCCGGGTCGTCACCTGCCACGGTTGTTGCCATTGGCTCAATCGTCATCGCCGGGATGCGGCAGGTTGGCTATACCAAGGAATTCGCCGCTGGCGTGATCTGTAACGCCGGGACGCTGGGCATCCTGATCCCACCCTCGATTGTGATGGTGGTATATGCCGCATCGGTTGAAGTCTCTGTTGGCCGGATGTTCCTGGCCGGTGTCATCCCGGGCCTGCTGGCCGGGCTGATGCTGATGGTTGGCATCTACGTTATGGCGCGGGTGAAAAAACTGCCCAAGGGCGAACGCGCCAGCTGGGGCGAGCGTGCGCTGGCCGCCAAAGAGGCTGGTTGGGGTCTGATGCTGATCGTGATCATTCTGGGTGGCATTTATGGTGGGATTTTCACCCCGACGGAGGCCGCCGCTGTGGCCGCGGTTTACGCCTGGCTGATCGCTTGTTTTGTCTATCGCGATATGGGCCCGCTGGCGACGGTTGAGGGTGAAAAGAACATAAGCCTGTTCAAGAAACCTCAATCGCTGATCACCGCGTTTTGGCACAAGGACACCATCGATACGCTGTTTGAGGCCGGCAAGCTGACCATCACGCTGATGTTCGTGATCGCCTGCGCGCTGATTCTCAAACACGTGTTGACTGACGAGCAGGTGCCACAGCAAATCACCAAGGCGATGCTGGGTGCGGGCCTTGGCCCGATCACCTTCCTGATCGTGGTCAATATCATCCTGTTGATTGGTGGTCAGTTCATGGAACCCTCGGGCCTGTTGGTTATTGTTGCACCGCTGGTGTTTCCGATCGCCATCGAGCTTGGCATCGACCCGATCCATTTGGGCATCATCATGGTGGTGAATATGGAAATCGGCATGATCACTCCGCCGGTCGGCCTGAACCTGTTCGTGACATCCGGCGTCGCCGGGATGCCGATGATGAGTGTGGTCCGCGCGGCGCTGCCGTTCCTGGCGATCCTGTTCGTGTTCCTGATCATGGTGACCTATATTCCGGTACTTTCGACCCTGCTGCCCAACTACTTCATGGGGCCGGAGATCGTGATCAATTAGGGGGCGGTAGAACAAAGTCTCTGAAAGGGCGGGTTTTCCCGCCCTTTTTCGTTTGCGGAACGCCTTTTTCTGGCTGCAGCAAAAGCACGATACAGCCTGCGGCGGACTTGTATCTGTGCTGGATTCGGGTGAAAAACGCGAAACCTAACGCCAGGTGGTCATGGACAGAAACATCGAAGCAGTGTTGAACGGGTTGAACGTCGCCGTTTTCGTGGTCGACGCGGATCATCTGATTCTGTTTCGCAATGCCGCCTCGACCGCATTGTTTGGTATCGGCTTGAAGGGCCGCAAGCTTGGCGATTTTGTACCCCACAAGAAATGCTTGAAAGCGGTAAACGAAGTGCTGGAAGGCAGCCCGACCGCCACGGTTGATCTGAAACTGCAATTGGTGGTTCCGGCGCTGTTCAAGGTGACAGTGGTTCGCATGGATCTGGATGCAGACCTGCTGAATACCTACGCGGTGGTCAGCTTTGAAGATGTCACCCACATCCGCGAGGCAAGGCAAATGCGCAGCGATTTTGTCGCCAATGTCAGCCACGAACTTCGCTCTCCCCTGACCGCGCTGTCTGGATTTATCGAAACTCTGCAAGGCCCGGCCAAAGATGACGATGAGGCACAGGAGCGGTTTCTGTCGCTGATGGAGAATGAGGCACAGCGTATGGCGCGACTGGTCGAAGATCTGCTTTCGCTGTCAAAACTGGAAGCCACGGAGCGGCTGGCCCCGACGCTGTCCGTCGATATTGGCGGAATTTTGCGCCGCGTGATCGCTACAATGGACCCGATCATTCAGCGAGAGCAAACCAATGTGGTTTTGGATCTGGCGGACGATCTTCCGCCAGCTTATGGCGATCTGGATGAGTTGACACAAGTGTTTTCCAATCTGGTGGAAAACGCTGCGAAATACAGCCAGGCCGGGGCGTTGTTATTGGTTCAGGCTGCGCGTGACGGCCAGAATGCAGATATGCTGCGTGTTTCGGTTACAGATCAGGGCGAGGGTATTGCCGCCAAACATATCCCCCGTCTGACCGAAAGGTTTTACCGAATCGACAAAGGCCGTTCGCGCGACAAGGGCGGCACCGGACTCGGGCTGGCGATTGTGAAACACATCCTGATGCGCCATCGTGGTGATCTGGAAATCCAGTCGGAACCGGGGGCCGGGAGCGTGTTCTCGGTGTTGTTGCCGATTGAAGCGGACGGGGTTTGATGGGCGATATTACCAACCCAGTCATTCTGATTGTGGAGGATGAACCGGCGCAGCTGGAACTGCTCCGCTACAATCTGGAAAAAGAAGACTTCAACGTTGAATACGCGGAAAATGGCCAGGACGCGCTGTTGCTTGTGATGGAAACCCTGCCGGACCTGATCCTTCTTGACTGGATGTTGCCCGATCTTTCCGGCATCAAGGTGTGCCGCAATCTTAAACGCAGCAAGAAGACGCAAAACATTCCAGTTATTATGCTGACCGCCCGGGGCGAGGAGGAAGACCGGGTGCGCGGGCTTGATATCGGGGCCGACGATTATGTAGTGAAACCATATTCCGTGAAGGAACTGGTGGCGCGGGTGCGGGCGATACTGCGCCGGACGAGACCTGGCACTGGCGCCGGAATCCTCAGCCATGGCGACATTCAGGTTGATACCCTGCAACACACGGTCAGTTTTGGGAAACAGGACGTGATACTTGGCCCGACAGAATTCCGGCTGCTGACCACGTTTTTGGAAAGTCCCGGGCGTGTTTGGTCGCGTGATCAACTGCTGGACAGGGTCTGGGGCCGCGAAGCTGATGTTGATACCCGAACAGTGGATGTTCACGTCGGTCGCCTGCGCAAAGCTCTGGGTGGCGGAAAAGGCGATGGTCCGATCCGAACCGAGCGCGGCTTTGGGTATGCGCTGAAGCCCTGATTTGGTGTTTCCCCTCTTGCAAATCCTTCGCCATCTTTGGAAGGTGGTGCCAGAAACTGACAGGGGAATGTCATGTCGCTTGAAGATGCCGCCACTGAAATTGACACCGCTTTCACCCGCAAAGGCTATCGCGGGCTGGCCTATGAAAACACGTTCAGCGGCGCGGCCAGCTTTCTGCGCCGAACCTATACCAAGGACCTGACCGGTGTTGATCTGGCTGTAACCGGGGTTCCCTTTGATAGTGCAGTCACAAATCGGCCAGGTACCCGTTTAGGGCCAAGAGCCGTCCGCGAAGCCTCGGCTTTGCAAGCGTTCGATCCGCCCTACGGTTGGGATTTGAACCCGATGGAGGAATTCAATGTCGCTGACTATGGTGATTTGGCGTTTGATTATGCACGGGTGTCCGAGCTCCCGGCACGGCTGAAGGCACATATCACCGGGATACTGGACGCAGGCGCGGCGGCGCTGACGTTGGGCGGTGATCATTATATCACCTATCCGATCCTGCAGGCCCATGCCGAGAAATATGGCCCGCTTTCACTGCTGCAGTTTGATGCGCATACCGATACCTGGAAGGATGATGACCGGTCGCGGATTGACCATGGCACGATGTTCTATAAGGCAGTCAAGGATGGGATTGTGGTGCCCGAACGCTCGGTGCAGGTGGGTATTCGCACCTGCAACGAAGATACCCTTGGGGTGAATATCATCGATGCGCCGGAGGTTCATCGGGACGGGCCCAAAGCGGTGGTGGAAAAAATCAAGGCGATCCTTGGGGATCACCAGACCTATGTCACTTTTGACATTGATGCACTTGACCCGGCCTATGCGCCGGGCACCGGCACGCCGGTCTGGGGCGGGCTGACATCGGCGCAGGCGGCCGCGATGCTGCGCGGGTTGGCAGGGATCAATGTGGTGGGCATGGATGTGGTGGAGGTCTCGCCACCTTTTGACACCACCGGAGCAACCGCGATTGCAGGGGCGCATGTGGCGACCGAACTGATGTGCCTGTGGGCGCATAACCAGAAAATCAGGCGTGGGTGATGACCAACCAACCCCTTGGTGGCAACGACATGCCCCGGTTCGCCGGGCCGGGGACCTTCATGCGGCTGCCAGCGGCGGAAACAGCTGAGGGGCTGGATGTTGCTTTCATTGGCATCCCGATGGACATCGGAACCAGCTGGCGTTCAGGCACGCGGTTTGGTCCGAAGCAAATCCGCGCCGAGAGCAACATGCTGCGCCCCTACAATATGTGGACAAAGGCTGCGCCGTTTGACGCGCTGAACTGTGCCGACCTTGGCGATGTGCCGATCAATACGTTTGATCTGAAGGACTCGGTGCGGCGGATCACGGAATTCTATGACACGGTTTTGGCACATGATGTGGTGCCGATGACGCTTGGTGGCGACCATACACTGACCTTGCCGGTATTGCGCTCGATCGCTAAAAAGCACGGCCCCGTCGCGCTGGTTCATGTGGATGCCCATGCGGACATAAATGAGCATATGTTTGGAGAAGAAATTGCCCATGGCACCCCGTTCCGCCGGGCGCATGAAGAAGAATTACTCACTGATAACAAGGTGTTCCAGATCGGTCTGCGCGGTACGGGTTACACGGCGGAGGATTTTGACGAGGCGCGGGACTGGGGCTTTCAGGTGGTGCAGGCCGAGGACATCTGGCACCAGTCGCTGACCCCGTTGGCGGCGCGAATTCGTGAGCACATTGGCGATGCGCCGGTCTATGTCACCTACGACATCGACAGCCTAGACCCGGCTTATGCGCCAGGCACCGGAACGCCGGAAATCTGCGGGCTGACCACACCGCAGGCCGTGGAACTGATCCGTGGGTTGAAGGGGATGAATATCGTGGGTTGCGATTTGGTTGAGGTCTCGCCGCCTTATGACCCGAGCGGGAATACGGCGCTGACCGGGGCCAATCTGTTGTATGAAATGCTGTGTGTTCTGCCGGGGGTTGGGGCACGCTGATTTTGGTACGACTGTCCCGGCCTCACGAGCCGGGACCTCGTGCTGAAAGAGGCCCCGGATCAAGCCCAGGGTAGTGAGACAAAGACGACGCCATGGCGTCGCAAGCCGGATAGTCTGTAGGACAAAGCCCTGATCAATATTGGGGAAATACTGGTTAGGGAGAACTACAATGAAAGCAGCAGTCTGCCGGGAGTTTGGCAAGGATCTAACCATCGAAGACGTTACATTGGCGGCCCCAACTGCTGATCAGGTCGCCGTGAAAATCGACGCCTGCGCTGTTTGCCATTCGGATATATTCTATATCGACGGGGCTTGGGGCGGGCATTTGCCGGCGGTTTACGGGCATGAGGCAGCGGGGATCGTCAGCGCTGTTGGCAGTGATGTGACCGACTATCAAACTGGTGATAGTGTGTTGGTAACATTGATAAAATCTTGCGGAACCTGCCCAACCTGTGCTTCCGGGCATCCGGTGAATTGTGAGGTTGGATATGATCGTGTGGGCTCCTCGCCGATTACCTTGGCGGATGGGGATATAGCGGAGCATGGATTGCAAACAGCGGCCTTTGCCGAGAGCGTTGTGGTGGATCAGAGCCAGGTGGTGAAAATCCCCGAGGATATCCCGAAAGACGCGGCGAGCCTTCTGGCCTGTGGCGTGATCACCGGACTTGGCGCCGTGACCAACACCGCTGCCATCCGTCCGGGGTGTTCGGTGGTTGTTGTTGGTGCGGGTGGTGTCGGGCTGAACGCGATTCAGGGGGCGGTATTGAGCGGGGCGACCAAAATCATTGCGCTGGATCTGGAACCGGAAAAACTCGACGGTGCGTTGGAGTTCGGAGCCACCCATGCGCTGAACGCAGCGGATAAAGACGTTGCAAAACAGGTGCGTAAGGTGACCGGCGGGCGTGGGGCGGATTTTGTTTTTGTCACCGTGGGTGCGATCAAGGCGTTTGAAACGGCACCACGGATGCTGGCGGCGCGGGGCGAGATGATCATGGTTGGAATGCCACCGTCAGGCGCGATGGCGTCTTATGAGCCGGTGATGCTGACCGCACTCAGCCAGTCGATGAAAGGTTCGCTGATGGGCGAGACCGTGCTGAAGCGCGACATTCCCTGGCTGATCGAACAATACCGGCAGGGGCGGCTGAAACTGGATGAGCTGATCACAAACCGCTATTCGCTGGATCAGATCAATGAGGCGATTGCCGATACCAAGGCGGGGAAATCGCGGCGTAACGTGATTGTGTTTTAGCAGCGTTAACGTTTTGGGCTACGGGAAGAATGAGAGGGTCCGAAAACCGGTACGCATTGGTAGTGCAACAGGTACGCAAAGGTGTCGGACTTTTCTGACCGGTATGGGTTAACCATTGCCATGAGGTGATTTGATGAAAGGGCGGAGGTTTGACGGCAGATTCCAGACGCAAGCGGCGGCAGGCTGTACCTGTCCGCGCCCCACAGATCATCACCGGTGCGCATCGGGAGATTCCGACCTATGATCTGGTTCGTGAAGAAGGGCTTGAGCTGGTAGAGGCGAAGTCCGAACAGTTGCTGAAAGAGGTTGGGGTTGAGTTTCGCGGCGATCCTGAAGCGCTGGCGTTGTGGCGGGGGGCCGGGGCAGATGTAAAAGGCGAGCGGGTGCGGTTTGAGCCGGGGATGCTGCGCGCGATCATTGATGCGACGGCACCCAAGCAATTCAAACAACACGCCCGCAATCCAGCCCGAACCATTGATGTGGGGGGCAACAACGTGGTGTTTGCGCCCGCCTATGGCATGCCGTTTGTCCGCGATCTGGAGGGCGGGCGGCGCTATGGGACGATCCGGGATTTCGAGAATATCGTGAAGCTGACCTATCAGTCTCCCTATCTGCATCATTCTGGCGGTACGGTGTGTGAACCGGTTGATCTGGCGGTGAACAAGCGGCATCTTGATATGGTCTATGCGCATCTGAAATGGAGCGACAAACCGTTCATGGGATCGGTGACCGCGCCGGAGCGGGCTGAGGACAGCATCGACCTGGCGCGGATTGTTTTTGGTGCGGAGTTTGTTGACCGGAATTGCGCGATCATGGGCAATATCAACCTGAACTCGCCGCTGGTCTATGATGCGGCGATGTCCGGCGCGCTGCGTGCCTATGCGCGGGCCAATCAATGCCCGGTGGTGGTGCCTTTTGTGCTGGGGGGAGCAACCGCGCCGGTTAGCATGGCGGCGGCTGTGACGCAGGCTTATTCCGAAGTGATGGTTGGCTGTGCGCTGGGGCAGTTGGAGCGGCCCGGATCGCCATCGGTTTTCGGGAATTTTGTCACCTCGGTTGATCTGAAAACCGGTTCGCCGACCTTTGGCACCCCTGAACCGGCGCTGGGTTCTTACATGGCCGGGCAACTGGCGCGGCGGGTTGGGTTGCCGGTCCGCTGTTCGGGTGGGTTCACGGCTTCGAAAATACCCGACGCTCAGGCGATGATGGAGACTGTGACGGCTATGAACGCGGCGGTGCTGAGCGGGGCAAATTTTGTGCTGCAGGCGGCGGGCTGGCTCGAAGGGGCGCTGACCATAAGTTATGAGAAGCTGGTGATGGATGCGGATTACCTTGGATCGCTTCATGTGTTTTTGCAGGGATTGTCGCTGGAGGAAGACAGCTTTGCGATGGAAGCCTTTAGCGAGGTTGGGCCGGGCAATCATTTCTTTGGCTGTGAGCATACGCTCAGGCACTACAAGACGGCTTTTTATGACTGTGAACTGTCAGACAACCAGTCGTTTGAAAACTGGGTGGATCGCGGGAGCCAGGACGCGGCACGGCGGGCGAATGCCAAGTGGAAGGCGGATTTGGCCGCGTATGAAGCGCCGCCGCTGGATGAGGCAGTGGATGAGGCGTTGCTGGAATTCATGGCGCGTAAGAAGGTTGAACTGCCGGATATCTGGGCTTAACACATTGTGCTTGTTTGCTACCTGTCGATCACTTAGGTCAGTTGCTCAGTAGTTTCAAAACACGCTGTACCGCCTTTTCCGAGCGTTCTTGCAGAGCCTCAGGGGTTGGCACCGGGGCGCGTCCGATGGCGCGTCTGATTTGCTGATCACCGATCAGCAGCCCGAGATAGAGTTCGACCGTGTCCGGGAGATCTTCAAAAGACATGAGGTTCTGGCTGCGTGCGGCCTGAAACACGCGACTGACCAGCGGTAGAACGGTTTCACGTCCGGCTTCGGAAAGGGCGGTTCCGAGTTCTCCGGTTGAATCAGCTGCAGCGGCCCGGTTGAGCGAGATTGCCTTTTCGCCCAGTAGGATTGTCAGAAGGACAGGGCCAAAATCCCGGAGTGTTTCCAGTGGTGGCGCATCTTCGGACAAAGCCTGTTCCAGCAGGCGTTTGGCGTTTTCGGCATTGCGTGACACCAGTGTGCGGAACAATCCAAGCTTGTCGCCATACCAGTTATAGAGCGTTTCGTTGGAACAGCGGGCACGTTTGGCGATGCTCAGCATCGATGTTCCGCCGTAGCCTTTTTCCGCCAGCAGTTCATAGGCCGCCTGTTCGATCTGGTTCTGACGGAGGGACCGGGTTTCGTCTTTCATACGTTTCTCCTAAGAGGGCTTGACAGGCACCGTACACATCATTACGGATATGTGCAACCGTACACTTGGTTACGCTTTGGAGGAAAGAAATGAACCAGAATTCAAACCGCCCCGCCGTTGCCGCATTGGGATCGCTGATCGTGTTGCAAGTGATCATGCTGAGTGCGCTTTATGCAAAAGTGCCGCCGCATCCGCCGGAGACAACGCCGCTGTTTGGCATTGCGCCGTTTCTCGGGGCGTCGCTTGCGGCAGCGTTTTCGGCGATCTGGCTTGGTACAACGGATAGGCCTGCAGGTCGGGTTTTGTGTTTGCTGTCGGCACTTTTGGCGGCCATCTCTTTTGGACCACAGAAGTACATTGACCCGCAGTTTCCGCTGATCTGGCCAGCAGTGATCGCCGGACAGGTGGCTATTGTCGCCCTGTGCGTTCTTGTTGCGCGTTCCTACCGGCACCGGAATTATCAGGCGGCCGCGCATGTCGCCTGAGTTCTTTCTGATCGCGCTGGTTCTGGCCATGATCCCTGGAACCGGTGTGTTGTTTGCCGTGTCCTGCGGCCTGTCACACGGCATCAGGGGCGCGGTTTGGGGCGCGGTTGCCGGGGCGTTGGGAGTTGTGCCCCATATCGTTGCTGTCGGGCTTGGGATATCGGCAATCCTGCACGCGGGCAGTACCCTGTTTGAGATCATTCGGATCGCCGGAGCGGCTTATCTTGTCTATCTGGCATTCCGGACCTGGCAGACGGCACGGGTATCATTGCCAAACACAGCCAAGGTACCGCTTGGCGCGGGTCAGGTCGTTATCCGCGGGGTTCTGATCAACCTTCTTAATCCCAAACTGACCTTGTTCTTTCTGGCTTTCCTGCCGCAGTTTCTGACGCCCGACACGCCCGGTTTCGCGACAGAAGTTGCGATGATGGGTGGTGTTCTTGTGGCGCAGACGTTTTGTGTTTTTCTGGTGTACGGATTGGGCGCAAGCTGGATGCGGAGCAGGCTGTTGGGAAATCCGGGATGGCTGGTGCGGTGTAATCAGGGGGTTGCGGCATTGTTTGCCGGGTTGGGCGCGAGCATCCTTGTTGGTGTCAGTCGCTGAACCAACCCAAGCAGGCTGTGCAGATGGTATTATCACACGTCATTGCAGCCCCTCGCGGGAAAACTGTTCACGCTGCCGACGGCGCTTTGTAGACAAAGCGCCCAGGGGCAGGACTCATTAATCCAGCCTTTGCTCCAACAGAAATCACGCGGGGAAAAGTGGGCAGATGACCGGCGGGTTCTTTGTGGCATCTTCTGACGGTTGCGCACGGGCGCGTCCTTCGGGAGTTCACCAAATATCGCCCGACCCTATAGCGTTTCTACGTTAACTTGAGACAAGTTGATGTAGAAATCACCGGTTTATGGTGCTGTTAACGTGGAAGCTTCGGGTTTTGTTTGTGATTCAAACAAAACTCCCTAGGTGTTTGAAGTGCCCGATTTCCACAACCGCCCAACCAGCAGTACGATTACGGCAAGCCCTGCGAACAGGGCCATAGAGAACCCTATGGCCGTATGGGTGCCATTGAAAATTGATGATGCAAAAAATGCACCCACAGAGGCTGTCATCATCTGGATTGCCCCGATCAGCGATGCCGCGAATCCGGGCATTTCACCGGCGGGTTCCATTGCCGAGGCTATGGCCGTTGGCATTATGATGCCAAAGGCCAGTACATAAAGGCATACACCGCCCCAAAACAGTGGCAGGCTGGGACTATTAAAGGCCAGGAACAGGTTGAACAGCCCGGCGATTCCAAGCAGGCTGATGGCAACTGTTCCAACCTGTTGCAGGTCCAGTCGTTTTAGCATCTGGCGGGCGAACAACGCCCCGCCCGTATTGACCATGGCAACAATGGCAAAAAGGGCACCAAAGCCTTCGGGGGTAACACCATATTGCGCTTCGGCTGTAATGGCCCCGGTGGCGCCGACGGAAATGTAGCCCCCAAAGGTCAGCCCACCGACCATCATCGGCACGACAAAGGCGCGGTTGGTCAGTAACGTCTTTCCTGCATTGCGGATGAACTTCAGCCTGAAACGTTCTGGCCGTCGTTGCCCGCCGGTTTCCTTAAGCACAATAACTGTATAGGCGATGAATGCCAGCGCCAGCAAAGTAAGCGCCAGAAAAATTGCCCGCCATGAAAACAGGATCAGCAAACCTGACCCAAGAACCGGGGCAAACATGGTGGCAATTGTCAGGATTGCCCCCAGGACGGTCATTAACTGGGCGGCCTCGGTTCCGTGGCTGACATCCCGAACCATAGCACGTGCTATCACCGGAGCAGCACCCATCAGGCCCTGAATGAACCGGGCAACGATCAAAAACTCAAAGCTGGGTGCAAAAGCACAGGCCAGACTTGCAAGGGCGAAACCCGTCAGGCTTAGCAACAGGGCGCGACGACGCCCGAACGCATCTGAATATAGCCCCCAGAACAACTGGCCCAATGCATAGGCTATGAAGTAAACGCCAACCAACAATGCGCCATAGCGTTCATCAGCCCCGAATGACCTCGCCACAACCCCGGTTGCAGGCAGAATGATATCTACAGAAACTGCCGACAACGCGATTATGCCGCCCAGGAAAATAACTGTGTCGGAGCGGTTCAGATTTTGATTCTCTTGCATGGTATCTGCGCCTGATTCTGGAAACGAGAGGCCTGTATCTTAACCAAAAAACCAGCCACCAAGAATGTTCACGGATGTTCAGTCTGTGGATATCAGTCAACATATTCCAGCATCATCGTACCGGCCCCGGAGTTTAAAATCGAGATGTGTAATAGGAGTGCAACGGATTGACCTCGTCACTTCAAACAACACTCTTCATCATCCACATCAGGAATTCGGGGCGCTCTGCGAGCCCTGTGCTTCGTGACAAAGGCTTCCGGCACCTCATCCCGGTGATCCACGGCCCGCCACAAGTAATGGGTCCTGACCTTAATGCCCCCCGAGCCGCCCTGTCTGGATGTCGTAATCCACCGCCAGCCGGTAATCGGGGTCATCGCTGTGATCGACGATCAGCTGTCCGGCTTTGTGCAGCAGCTGATGGCGATCGTGGGAAAGGTGGCGCAGTTGCAGGCGTTTTCCGGCGGCGGTGTATTTTTCTGCAACGGCTTCGATGGCCTGCAGGGCGGATTGATCGACGACGCGGGAATTGGCGAAATCAAGGATCACGTGTTCGGGATCTGAGGTCGGCTCGAACAGTTCGGTGAAACCGGTGGCGGAGCCAAAGAACAGCGGGCCCTCGATTTCATAGACCCGGGCACCGGCTTCGGTTTCTGACGGGCGGGCGCGGGCGTGAATGCGCGACGCGGCGTTCCAGGCGTAAACAAGTGCCGAGACGATGACGCCGACAACGACGGCGATGGCGAGGTCTTCCAGAACTGTGACCACGGTGACGAGCAGGATCACAAAGGCGTCGGCGCGCGGCACTATTCGCAGGATTTTGAAGCTCTGCCAGGCGAAGGTGCCAATCACCACCATGAACATCACGCCGACAAGCGCGGCGAGGGGGATGAGTTCGATGATGGACGAGCCGACGAGGATGAAGGCGAGCAGGAACAAAGCGGCGGAAAGGCCCGAAAGCCGCGTGCGCCCGCCCGAATTCACGTTGATCATCGACTGGCCGATCATCGCACAGCCGCCCATGCCTCCGAAAAACCCGGTGACGGTATTGGCCGCCCCCTGGGCGATGCATTCCTGGGACGCACCGCCGCGTTTGCGGGTGATCTCGCCGACTAGGTTGAGGGTCAGCAGGCTCTCGATCAGGCCGATGGCAGCGAGGATGACCGCGTAGGGCAGGATGATCTTCAGGGTTTCCAGAGTGAGCGGCACATCGGGGATGGCGAAGGGGGGCAGGCCGCCTTTGAGCGAGGCGAGATCGCCGACGCGGGGCACCGGGACGTCGAGCAGGATAACCACAGCAGCGACAAGGCCAATGGCGACAAGCGGGGCCGGGAAAGATTTGGTCAGTTTTGGTGTGGCCCAGATGATGCCCATGGTGGCGGCGACCAGCGCGAGGGTGATCCAGAGTGTCGGGCCGGTCATCCAGACGTGATGCCCGTCGGAGCCTGGGAGTTCGAACTGCTCCATCTGGGCGAGGAAAATCACGATGGCCAGCCCGTTGACGGAACCCAGCATCACCGGATGTGGCACCATGCGGATGAATTTACCCAAGCGCAGCAGTCCGGCGGCGATCTGGATCCGGCCCATCAGCACGACGGTGGCACACAGGTAATCAACTCCATGGTCGGCAACCAGCGCCACCATCACCACTGCGAGCGCGCCAGTGGCGCCGGAAATCATGCCGGGACGCCCGCCAAAGGCGGCGGTGATTAGGCCGACGATGAAGGCGGCGTAGAGGCCTACGAGGGGGTCGACTCCTGCAACAAAAGCAAAGGCGACGGCCTCGGGCACCAGTGCCAGGGCAACGGTCAGGCCCGACAGGATGTCGGTGCGGGTCTGGGGCAGGCTGATTTCGCGGCTGCGGGTGAAAAAGGTGTTGCCACGGATACGGATGGCGAGATCGCCAAGCGGGGTTTTCTGGGTCACGGGGCTGGCGTCCTGTTCAGGGATATGGGGCGTGCCTTAGAGGGTTGCGGTAGAAAGGGGAAGGGTGTGGCGGGCAAGTTTTCTCCGCTAGGCGCGGTTTGCGACGCGAATTTGGCGGAAAGATGTGGCGCAAGGGCAGTTTCAACCCCAGAGTGGCGCAAACAGCACTTGCGCGGAGAAGGTCATGAAACTTGCTGATCTGGAGATTTTTGTTGTCGGCAACCGGCCGCCGGGCTGGGGTGGACGCTATTTTATCTTTGCCAAACTGACCACGGACAACGGCATCGTTGGTTATGGCGAAGTTTATGCCGCTGCCGTGGGGCCAGCGGCGATGGAAGCCGTCATCCAGGATGTGTTTGAACGGCATATGTTAGGGGAGAACCCGGAGAATATAGAAATGATGTTCCGCCGGGCCTATTCCAGCGGCTTTACCCAGCGGCCCGACCCGACCGTGATCGGCGCGTTTTCTGGGCTGGAGATGGCGTGCTGGGATATTCTTGGCAAAGCGCACGATCGGCCTGCCTATGCGCTGCTGGGCGGGGTGATGAATGAGCGCATCCGTTCTTACACCTATCTCTATCCGCTGCCCCATCACGACATGAACGCTTTCTGGTCCAGCCCCGAGATGGCGGCGGAAAGTGCGGCGGCGGCAGTGGCTGAGGGGTTCACGGCGGTGAAGTTTGACCCGGCAGGCCCCTATACGCTGCGCGGCGGGCATATGCCGGCGATGAGTGACATTTCGAAATCGGTGGCGTTCTGCAAGGCGATCCGCGAGGCGGTGGGCGATAAGGCCGACCTGCTGTTTGGCACCCACGGGCAGTTTTCGACGGGGGGGGCGATCCGGCTGGGGCAGGCGATTGAGCCTTACAGCCCGTTGTGGTTTGAGGAACCGGTGCCGCCCGATAACGTCGGGGCCATGGCCCGGGTGGCGCGCTCGGTGCGCATACCGGTGGCAACCGGTGAGCGGCTGACCACCAAGGCCGAGTTTGCACCGGTGCTGCGCGAGGGTGCAGCGACGATCTTGCAACCCGCACTTGGGCGGTCTGGCGGAATACTTGAGACCAAGAAGATTGCCGCCATGGCCGAGGTTTACAACGCCCAGGTGGCGCCGCACCTTTACGCCGGGCCGGTGGAATGGGCGGCGAATGTGCAACTGGCGGCGAATATCCCGAACCTTTTGATGCTGGAGACGATCCAGACCGGCGGCTCGTTTCATCTCGACCTGATCAGGCACTCGCTGGTCTGGGAGGAAGGTTTCGTGCTGGCACCGACCGCGCCGGGGCTGGGGATAGAGTTTGATGAGGCGCTGGCGCGGGCCAATCCGTATGACGGCAGCGGCTTGCATCTTGAGATGCAGGAAGAGGGCAGCAACTACGTCGATGGGAACAACTTTGCTGGGGGTTCACCGCCGGTTGAGGAGTAGGAGAGAAAGTGGAGGGTTCTGTTTTCGCTCCTGATGCCCGCTTTGCGGAACTGAGTTGCATTTCACCATGCACAAAAGGGTTGGCCGAGTGCGTTCCCCCCAGTTTCAGCGCCGCCGGGAAAACATTACCAGGTTGCCGATGAGTGCCAGAATAACCCCAGCTATTGCGATTGGTGTCCACTGAAAGCCTTCAAACAGGGTGGAAGCCATCAGCGCGACGACTGGGAAAATGACCGTGGCGTAGCCAGCCTGAGCCGATCCCACCCGTGCGACAAGCAGAAGATAGGTCGTGAAACCC
The DNA here is from genome assembly GCA_024227475.1 of Paracoccaceae bacterium. GTDB lineage: Bacteria > Pseudomonadota > Alphaproteobacteria > Rhodobacterales > Rhodobacteraceae > Amylibacter. The sequence goes on from JAAEUI010000253.1 coordinate 26,821, forward strand.
ACGATGGAGGCAAACACCGCGAGGTAAGTCAGGGCCAGTAAATAGGTCGTGTCGGTCGGAATAGTCAGGGGCAGGTGTGAAACAACGACAATTGCAAACAAAATTGCAGCACCGATGCCCATCCCCCATGCATTGGCAGTTACCGGCGTGATCCCAAAGCTATTGTTTTTCCGCGACGCCATGTTGCCCAGTGAAAAGATCAACGTCCCCAACA
>JAAEUI010000254.1 GCA_024227475.1 Paracoccaceae bacterium
GCAACTAAGGCGCGCTGCCAGAAAAGTTTACAGCCAGTGCCTGGGGTTTCCGCCCATTCAGGCACGAAGCCTGACTAGCCCCGCCCTCGTGGCGGGGCCTTTTTTTTGTGCGAACGAATATCAATTCCGAGCCAAAAAAGAATGAGGCAGGGCTGAGTATGAACCGATGCGAAATGTCCAATAATGGAACCTGAGGCTTGCGGGCACGACCGTCTCCAGGATTTGAATCTGAGAGGATTCAAGTCGGCCCGGCGTTGCCCAGCCCATTGACCCCCTGCCGGGCCAGTTCACCTACCAGCAATTCAGGATCGAGCCCCTGAACTGTACCTCCGTGCCTCAGCACAAGAGCCGCAGCGGTGCCGGTTGCCTGGCCCATTGCCACGCACTGCGGCATACCGCGCACAGAAGCAAACGCTACCGGATCAGCAGACACCAGGCGACCGGCAAACATCAGGTTAGGCATGTCCTGAGGAACCAAACACCGAAACGGGATGGTGTAATAACTGCCTTTGCCGACAATCGCGTCATGGGTCATACCAGCGTCCGCGCGCATGACATCGTCAACTGGATTGTCACAGCAAACGATACCGTCCGCGAACCTTGTCCCCCTGGCAAGGTCCTCGCCTGTGACCCGGTAGAGCGCCTCGAATTTTCGGGTTTCGCGCACCCCAGCGATCGGTGAAAGCAGGGACATATGCGCGTTGGCAAAACCCGGAACGTCAGTGCGCAGGAACTGGGCTAACTGCTGGCACCGCCTGCGCCCTTCCTGGGTTGCTTGCCCCACCGCAGCCGGGTCAGTCCCGTCGACCCCGCGCACATGGACCGAATTGCAAAAAACCGTTCCCTTGTTAAACCCCTTCATCAGGTACAGCTTGGCAAGGTCTGGGTTCAGTCGTCCTTCGGTGATGCCTTTTTCAGCATATTTGGTGAAATAGGGGTCCGGTTCTGCAAAGGCCCGGGCCCAGTCGACACCAACCATATGGAAGGAAATTGTCACTCCCATCATGTTCCCGTCACCATCGCCCAGCGTGAAAGGCACACCGGCCCTGGCTGAGATATCGCCGTCACCCGAGCAATCAATAACGATTCCGGGTTTGATTTTGAAAGGACCGCTCCGGTCAAAGCAGGCCACTTGTGATATACCAGTATGATCCAGTTCCGGTGCAAAGGCGGATGTGTTCAGGCGCACCTGAACCCCGGCCTCTTGGAGCATCGCGAGCATGGTCAAAGTTGCTATGTCGTGATCGTAGACGATCTCCGGCCCGAAGTTTTCCAGCGTGCACGGGCGCTTCTCGGCAGCCGGAGGGTCCATCGCTTCAAGGCGGCAGATGAGTTCTTCCATCAATCCACCGATAATACGGCCCGCAGGATAGGCTGCTCCCCAGGGCATACCCGGACAAAACGCCATGACACCCCCGACTTTGCCGGTTGCCTCAAGCAATATGACGTCCAATCCCAGGCGACCAGCCGCAACCGCTGCGCCAAACCCTGCGGTGCCGCCACCGACAACCAAGACGTCTGTGTTTTCCTGCCGATCCATCGTCATGATCTCTGCCGTGATTCACAATGTTAGTCTTAAACCAGCCCAGAACAGGCCCTTGCGGTTGCTGCACAATACGCTTCGTTAGCGATTCCAACGAAGCGCAAAACGCTTTAGGTCACAGACCCAATCAACCACAACGCCATTCAGCATAATTATTCTCACCTGGGCACCGGGTTCAGTGCCCCATTATACGCGCTCCAGTCCTCCACATCCGGATAGTACTGCCGCCGCCACGCCCGCACTTTGGGGTTCATATAGCGCCGCCACAACGGTGGAGCCATCGCCAGCATGGTCATGATCGGATAGCCAAACGGCAGTTGCGGCGCTTCGTCCTCGTCATAGGTCTGGAGCAACGGGAACCGCCGGTTGGGTTTGTAGTGATGGTCTGAATGGCGCTGCAGATTGATCAGGAAATAATTTGTCACCCGATGATTTGCATTCCACGAATGGCGCGGCAGCACGTGCTCGTACTTGCCCTCGCCCAGATGTCGCCGGGTCAGCCCGTAATGTTCGACATAATTCACAACTTCCAGCTGCCAGATCGCCACAAACGCCTGAACCCAGAACAGGCCAATCCCGGCCCAGCCTCCAATCACAAAGGCCAGGGCCAGCCAGCCAAGCTGCCAGATCAGATACCGCCAGAACGGGTTGCTGTGATGCCACCACGGCAGGTTCTTTCGCGCCAGCAACGCCAGTTCCGCCCGGAACGAGGATTTCAGGCTACCCGCCAGAACCCGAGGAAAAAACCGGTGGAACCCCTCGTTATACCGCGCGGTCACCGGATCACGGGGCGTCCCGATATAGCGGTGATGCACCAACAGGTGTTCTGAGCGAAAATGCCCATACAGCGTCATCGTCATCAGCCCATCGCCCAGCAAACGCTCCCATTTCGGCTTCTGATGCATCAACTCGTGGGCGTAAACGATGCCAATTGATCCCGATGCAATTCCAACGGTCGCCATGAATAAGGTGCTTTCGCCGGCATCAAGCCGATCGGTCCAACTGACATAGGCCAGCGCTCCAAATACAACACCCATCTGGATAGGGGCCCATAGAACCGTAATCAGCCGGTACCAAAACAGGTCAGCTGCTTCATTCGGATCCGGGTTGTCGGTATTCTGCCCGCCAGCGAAATCCAGAAGCGTGGTCACATACCAGCCATAGACCGGCGGCAATGCCAGCCACCAGCCCCCAAGCAAGCCGGCAACTGCCAGAACCGGAAGCATGGTCAGCGATGCCCAGAACGGCAATGCCGCCAAAAAATTGGTGCGGATTATCTGCCCGGCCATAACGGCCTCCGAATTTTTGAACAGTCTGTCACGAAGGGATTAAGCAAACAACCTTGGACGAATGCCCTACGGCTGCACCTTTTCCCAGACCTTCCGCATCACAGTTGGCAGTGAATTTGGATCGAAGTCACCCCTTGAACAGAAAGTACCGATGGTGGGATTTGCACCCTGTGCCACCCGGCCTAACCTGACCTTCAGCCTCAGATGAAAATGCGTGAAAGTATGGCGAACCTCTTCAGGCAGATCGGCCCAGCCCGCAACGACCGGTGGCACCCCGTAACTGCCCGATTCACTCCACTCGGATCCCGGCCATCCCAGCATTCCACCCAACAACCCCTTGTTCGGGCGCCTTTCCAGCAACACAGCTCCGTCATCGCGGATTACAACATAGACCACGCCAGTTCGCACCGGTTTGGGGCCTTTGCGGGCCCTGCGGGGAAAGGACGCGGGATCACCTGCTGCCCGTGCCCGGCAATGATGCGCCCAGGGGCAAATCCCGCAGGCCGGTGAACGCGGCGTGCAGATCGTTGCGCCCAGATCCATGACTGCCTGCGCATAATCCCCGGGCCGCATCGCGTCGGACCGCTCACGCGCCAATTCACGGAGTTCTTCTTTTGCCCCGGGCAACGGCTTTTCAACCCGATCCAACCGCGCCATCACCCGCTCAACATTGCCGTCCAGCACTACGGTGGGCTGGTCAAACGCAATCGCGCCAACAGCGGCGGCGGTATAGGGCCCGATTCCCGGCAATTTCAGCAATTCCGCCTCACTCGAGGGAAACACACCGCGATACTCGCCCGCAACGACCCGAGCGCATTTCAACAGATTGCGCGCCCGCGCATAATAGCCAAGCCCGGCCCAGGCGGCCATGACCTCGCTGTCTGTTGCTGCTGCAATATCTTCCACCCGGGGCCAGCGGCGCATGAAGTCTTCAAAATAGGCCGTAACCGCTGCAACCGTTGTCTGCTGCAGCATCACTTCGGCCACCCAAACCCGGTAGGGGTCAGGCATTTGCCCGGCCTTGCGTGCCACCGGAGGCACCCTCCAGGGCAGCACCCGCGCATTCGCGTCGTACCAATTCAGCAGTTCATCCGCCATGTTCACCCGGTTGTCACGCAAGATTTATCGCCCCAAAACCCTTTATCCGCTGGAATCTGCCCCGTTCATTCGTAAGATAACGTGCTACCAGAAAATGGACACCCATGAGCCGAGCTCCGACACCAAAGAAATCAACGTATTCCGTACCTAAGCGGTCGAGACGGGGATTCGTTCAGACCGGCGGGATTCTGGGTGCGCAAATCCGTCAGGCCACGGAAAAGCGCGGATTTGCCGAAACACGGCTGCTGACGCATTGGACGGAAACCGTGGGTGAGGCCGTGGCAAAGATCGCGCAGCCCATCAAAGTCAATTATTCCAGACAGGGCCTCGGGGCGACCCTGACAGTTGTCTGCAGTGGTGCCAATGCACCGATGTTGCAGATGCAGCTGCCCAAGATCATCGAACGGGTGAATGCCTGCTACGGCTATTCGGCCATCAGTCGGATTCACATCACCCAAACCGCCCCGACCGGTTTTGCGGAACCCGCCTCGGATTTTGAAGCCAAACCGAATGAACCAACCATATCACCGCAGGCCAAGCAACAGATTGAAACTTCCGTAGAGGATGTTTCGGACGACAGCCTGCGTAAAGCGCTCGCCGATCTTGGCGAGAACATCCTGAAAAACCAATAACATGTATGAGGCAGAGCCAATGACTCTCACACGTAAACAGTTTCTATCCACCTTTGCTGCAACACTCGCGGTTTCCGTCGGTGCCCCCGGATTCAGCCTGGCAGACGAAGCCGCTGAAACTGAGATCATGGAAATGACACTGGGGGCCGAGGACGCCCCGGTGACAATGATCGAATATGCTTCTTACACCTGCCCTCATTGCGCCAATTTCCACGAGAACGTCTTCCCCAACCTCAAAGCCGACTATATCGATACTGGCAAAGTCAAATTCATATACCGGGAAGTCTATTTCGACCGATTTGGCCTTTGGGCCGGAATGCTGGCCCGATGCGCCGGGCCTGACAAATACTTCGGCATGGCCGATCTTCTGTACAAAAGACAACCCGAGTGGGCCCAAGGCGGCAGCGAACCGGCGGAGATTGTCGCCAACATGAAAAAAATTGGTCGGGTGGCCGGGATGACGGACGAAGAGATGGACGCCTGCCTCCAGGATGGCGACAAAGCGAAGGCTCTGGTTGCTGAATTTCAGAAAAACGCCGAAGCGGACGATATAAGCGGGACGCCTTCGTTTATCATCGATGGCACAAAGTACAGCAACAGGTCATACGCTGAATTGCGCGAAATCCTGGACCAGCAACTGGACGGTTAAAGTTAAATGAACTCCTCCCCCCTTGAAGGCGTCAAGGTCATCGAACTTGCACGCATTCTGGCTGGTCCGTGGGCTGGCCAGACTCTTGCTGATCTTGGAGCGGAAGTTATCAAGATAGAAAGCCCCGAGGGTGACGACACCCGCAAATGGGGCCCACCCTTTGTTGAACGTGAAGGCGACAGGTCCGCCGCCTATTTTCACGCCTGCAACCGGGGGAAAAAATCGGTCGTCATCGACTTCCGAACCGAATCCGGGCAGGCCGCACTGAAATCACTTGTTGGCGATGCAGATGTGCTGATCGAGAATTTCAAGCTCGGCGGGCTGGCGAAATATGGCCTCGACTATGAAAGCCTGAAAAAAGTGAACCCGGCTCTGGTCTATTGTTCCATCACAGGCTTTGGCCAGACAGGCCCTTATGCCTCCCGCGCGGGCTACGATTTCTTGCTGCAAGGCATGAGCGGGCTGATGTCGATCACCGGCGAACCGGACGGCGAACCACAGAAAACCGGTGTTGCCATCACCGACATTTTCACCGGCCTCTACAGTGTCATTGCCATTCAGGCAGCACTGGCCCATCGCGCCCGCACCGGGCAGGGCCAGCACATCGACATGTCGCTGCTTGATGTGGCAACAGCGGTAACGGCCAATCAGGCAATGAACTACATGACAACCGGCAACGCCCCGGTCAGGCAGGGCAATGCCCACCCCAACATCGTGCCATATCAGGTCCTCATGGCCTCAGATGGGCACGTCATCATCGCTGTGGGCAACGACCGCCAGTTTGGCCGGTTCTGTGAATTGCTCGGGCGGCCTGAGTTGCCGGCCGACCGAAAGTATAAAACCAATTCGGATCGGGTGGTTAACCGGCAGGTGCTGACCGAAATTCTGCAGTCGGAAACCATTAAATTCAGCAAATTCGATTTGCTGCAGGAATGCGAAAGTCACGGTGTTCCGGCGGGACCGATCAACGATCTGGCCGAAGTATTCGATGATCCGCAGGTCATTCACCGGGGTTTGAAGCTGGAGCTAGACGGCATTCCGTCTGTCCGTGCTCCGATGCGGTTTTCTGGCGCCACACTGAAGATGGACAAACCCTCACCCAAGCTTGGCGCCGACACTGATGAAGTTCTGGGCAAGCTGCCTTAGGCGAACAGCCCGACGAGCGCATCGTCCAGCGGACCCGCATCAGCCAGCTTCAACCGCACCGGTAAGGTCAGCACCTTCTGCTGAAATGACGCCGGCAAACGCACCGCGTCTTTTTCGGTGGTGACAAGCTGCGCCCCAAGCTTCGCCGCCTCCCGCTCCATCCGGTTCAAAACAGCCAGCGACAGTTCCTGGTGGTCCGAAAACGAATGCTGGGAAACAACCTCTGAGCCGCATGCCCTGAGCGTTGAAAAAAACTTTGCCGGCCTGCCGATCCCGGCAAATGCCAACGCCTTAAGGCCGTTCCAGTCCATCCCGGTTTGAAGTGGCTCCAAAGAGCCTTCCAGCAGTGGTTTTCCTTGCGGGTCCTGCACGCTAGACCGGAATCTGGCCTGTGCCTCCGGGGGTCCAATAGCCAGCATCAAATCCGCTCGCTCAAGACCCGATGTAATTGTCTGGCGCAAGGGACCAGCTGGAAAGACAAAACCGTTGCCAAATCCAATTTCCGCGTCCGCTACCAGTATCGTCAGGTCTTTTGCCAGCGCCGGGTTCTGCATACCGTCATCCAGCACAATCACATCCGCCCCTTGTGCAACCGCCGCCTTTGCCCCAGCCAGCCTGTCCGCAGAAACCCAACACGTCGCAAAGGCAGCCAGTAACAGGGGCTCGTCTCCTGTATCAGAGGACTTGTGAACCTCGGGATTCACCTGGACGGGCCCAGTCAACCGGCCGCCATATCCACGGCTGACAACATGCGGAGCCTTCCCGAGTTCAATCAACCGCCTGACAATTTCAATGACTGTGGGGGTTTTTCCAGTTCCCCCAAGATTGATGTTCCCCACGCAAATCACCGGCACTTCGATGCATTGGTGCCGCCCGTTTCGCCAGCGGCGTTCCCCGGCAATACGCGCAAGCGCCGCCAGTGGAGACAGGATCAAGGGCAATATTCCGGCTTTTTCGGGCGGTTGGTTCCAGAACTGCGGCGGTTTCATCCGGACTCTCATTTGCCCCCCAGATGGCGCAGTACTGCATCCATGACCCGATCCGTAACCTCCGCCCCCTCAGAACACACCTGCCACCCAGCATGCGCCATCTGCGCCGCCCTGTCCGGGGCCATCACTTCGCCAATAGCCTCAGCCAGGGAGTCTGGCGAACGAACTTCAACCGCGGCGCCTTCCTGTGCCAGTTTCACATAGCTGTCGGCAAAGTTCTCAACATTTGGACCGTGCAAAATGGCCGAACCCAATGCCGCCGGTTCAAAGGGATTTCGCCCTCCCGCCGAACACAGAGAACCGCCAACAAAAGACACCGAGGCGATACGGTACCACAGCCCCAGTTCACCCGGCACGTCGCACAGCAGTACCTCGGTAAGCGGCGTAAGGCTTTCGGGTCGGCTTCTGCGGGCAAAATTCAGACCGCTTTTTTCAAGCCCGCTCACCAGGCTATCTATCTGACTAGAATCCTCTGGCGATATTATCGTCAGAATCCGGTGCATCACCCGCAAAGTGTTTTTATGTGCCAGCAGAACCAGATCCTGCTCTTCTGGATGCACATGTGCTGCCAGCCATACCGGGCGGTCGTGCAGCTGTCTCGATATTCGGGACCTTTCACCTTCGTCATGGCTCAAGGCGGCTGAGCCTTCAGACAGCACGCCGGCCACTATCACCCGCTCGCCCGAAGCCCCGAGTTTCCGAAAATACTCCGCCGCTTCCCGGTCAACCGCCAGAATTTCTGCAAAACTGTTCAGGACCGGCGACGAAACGCCCGGCATCCAGCGCAGTTTTTTTACGGTTTTGGCGGACAAACCCGCGTTCAGAAAAATCAGCGGTACTTGCGCATCCGCGACTTCCTTGATCAATACAGGCATCAATTTGTTTTCCGACCAGAGGCAGATTTCCGGTCGCCAGTGCTTCATGAAGGAAGCAACGGCACGAGGGCTGTCGTTAGGCAGGTATTGGTGGACAGTCTTTTCCGGCAATCGCGCCGCAATGACCGCTTCCGGCACCAGATCCGCCGTCGTCACCAAAAACTGCGCATCGGCTAACTCAGAACTCAGACGCCCGATCAGATCGAGCAAAGACAGCGACTGCCCCAGGTTTTCAGCGTGAAGCCAAATCAACCGCCCCTCGTTCCGGGCGAGGCTGGGTTGCCCTTGCCTTTCGTTTGCCCGCAAAGGGTCTGCTGCACCGTCGGAGGTGTTTTTTTGCTTCATCCGCTCAGTCAGTGGCTCAGTGTATTTTGCCATACCGAGATACACAGAAAGACCAAGCGATTTCTGATCAGAGGTTTTCTGCGGCATTCATCCTACTCGCTCTGATGGAGTGAACTGCGGCATCGTGTATTGCCCGTTGCCACGAAACTAGGTTTTTCCCAACAAAAGCGCAATCGGCTTACAAACGCTCCATCAACCCTTGAAAAACCCCGGGAGCTGCGGAAATCAGCCCCGGCAGCCTGGGTGTTTCGGCGTTATAAATGGGCCGTGATTTTTCCTTGGTCCCGGTCAGCGCCCCGGCTTCCCGGCCAATCAGATCACCCGCCGCAACGTCCCACTCCCAGGCCGGGTACAGCGTCACCATTCCGTCAAATCGTCCCTGGGCAACCAGACACAAGCGATAGGCCAGCGATGACCGGAAATGGCGCTCCACGGTCGGCGGGCCGCCCTTCCACAGGTCCGGTTTGAACTGCGAACCGGCGGCGAGAATCCGGGCGCCTTCAACTTCACCTCTACCGCTGTTTTGGATCAACTCACCATTCAGCCATGCCCCTTTCCCGGCCTCAGCTGTGAAGGTCATACCCTTGGCAGGCAAATGCACTACCGCCGCGGTAATACCTCCTTTTCGCGCCACTGCGAAGGAATGGGAAAAATTTTCGTGCCCGGCAATAAAGGCTCGTGTTCCATCAATCGGGTCGATGATAAACACATGCTCTGCCTGCGTTCTGTCAAGATTGTCTTCTGTCTCTTCCGACAGCCAGCCATAGTCCGGCCGCGCTACCAGCAATTCCGCCTGCAGCATCCGGTCAATTGCCAGATCAGCCTCTGACACCGGGCCTTGCCCGCCACCCTTGTCCCAGACCTCGAGGTCTTTGCAGAAGTGTTTCATGGCGATTTCGCCAGCCTGTTCAGAGGCTTCCAGCAACAGTTCCAGATCAGACCCCGGCAATGGTCAGCCCCTCGACAAGCAGGCTGGGCACCACCCGTGACAAATGGCTTCTCGCGTCATTTGCGGGAACAACCGACATCAGCATGCCGCGCAGGTTTCCGGCAACCGTGCAGCCGTTAACCGGCCCGGTTACTTCACCGTTTTCAACCCATAAACCGGCAGCCCCCCTGGAATAATCTCCCGTGGTCGGACTGATGGTTGAGCCGATCATCGAAGTGATGATCAGGCCAGTGCCCATTTCGGTGATCAAATCGTCCCGCGTCTTGTCGCTTTGGCTCAGCTCCAGATTGCCAATGGAGGGCGACGGTGGCGACGAGACGCCCCGGCTGGCATTTCCGGTGCTCTCCATTCCCAGTTTTCGCGCGGTTGCCAGATCGAGCGTCCAGCTTTGCAGCACGCCGTCATCAACCACCCGACGCAGTGAAACCGGCAGGCCTTCACCATCAAACGGTTTTGATCCGGCGATCCGCGACCGATGTGGGTTTTCCGTCAGGGTTATGCCTTTTGGCAGGACCATTTCCCCAAGGTCGTCTTTCAGCCAGCTTGCGCCGCGAACAATGGCATTGCCATTTATCGCTCCGGTCAGATGCCCAATCAGCGAAGAGGAAACCCGCTCGTCAAACAGCACCGGGAAGGCTCCGGTTGGTGGCCGGGTGGCACCGGTTCGCGCAACTGCCCTCTCACCTGCGGTCTGGCCAATTTCCCCAACAGGCGGAACATCCTCCAAAAACGCCCGGGATTCGCCGCAGTAGTCGCGCTCCATCTCCAGCCCGTCACCGGCAATCGCAACACAGGAAACGGAAAACCCGCCGCGTTGATATCCACCGCGAAATCCATTGGTTGTTGCCAGAAAAATTTCTGTGTCCGAATACCCGGCCCCGGCACCCTGCGCTTGGGACACCCCTGGAACCGCCAGCGCCGCTGCTTCGGCTTCCAGCGCCATGTTCTCCAGTTCCTCTGGCAGGGGTCTTTTCCCGGGGTCACGAAGCTCCAGCGCCGCCGCGTCCCAGGCTGTCGCCAGTTGACCCGGCTCCGCCAATCCACAGTTTGGATCATCAGGCGCAACACGCGCCATGGAAACGCAACGCTCTGCCATTTGCTGAATGGTTGCGGAACTTGAATCGGAAACCGACACACAGGCCTGCTTTTGCCCCACAAAAACCCGCAACCCGAGATCAATTCCCTCAGACCGTTCGGCGTGTTCCAGTGCTCCTGCCCGCGCCTCAATCGAAACCGAGGTGCCATCGACAACCAGGGCATCAGCTGCATCCGCTCCGGCATTTATCGCAGCTTCAAGGAGCTGTTCTGACAGCAGTGCCAGAGATTCTGTCATGAAAGGTGAGACCTTATGTTGAAACGCGCGTGTAACATTACTTAGAGCGTTTCAACGGCAATGAAAATCACCAAAAAGGCGAAGCAAAAACGTGTCAGGCGGCACCCATTGCCGCCTGAAACCAATTTGAAGCCCTATTTGATGCGCTGCCCGTTCGCCAGAATGGCCCCGCCTTCCTGCATCTCGATTTTCGAGGTCAGGTGGTCGTTACCATCACCGCCAGGCAAGGTGAACATGCCGGACATTGCCTTGATCATCTGTCCCTGATCCTGGGGCACTAGGCCCAGCGCAACCAGTTTGTCGAGTAGGCCAACACCGCCTTTCAGGTCAAGGTTAACCTCGCCCACCGGCATCGGCGGCATCATGGCATTGTTGATCGTTGCCGAGCCCACGCCATTCAGCCGCGCTCCGGCAATTTCCAGCGTCACGTCATTAATGCTGACGTCCTGCACTTCAACTGGCATGTCCTGTGCTTCGTCGATCTTCACCAGATCGACCAGCCATTTCATATTGGCCGACAGGTCAACGTTCAGATTGGCCGCATCACGAGGCAGCGAACCAGTCGGATCAAGCATCCCCCACAAAGTGTCGGACGCTTTTAGCCCGTCCAAATTGAAGTGGATTTTTGCCGGGGCCACCGCGTCGGTTTTTTTCAGCGGCATTGAAACCTCGGTCAGAGCGGAATTGATGCTGGCCTGGAACGGCGGCAAAGGCAGTTCGGCAAAAACAAATTCGTAATCAGCGCCTTTGGCGGTGCCCAGCATGCTGAACATACCATCCAGAATGGATATCGCGGCTTTGCCGCTGTCTGCGGAAAAGGTCAATGTACCCGACATATCCGGTTGCTTGATGTCAACCTTGCCCTCTCCCCGACCAACTGAATAGCTGACCGAAAGGCCGCGTTCACCTGACAACAGTTTTTCAACGTCCTCTTCGGTTACCACATCCATATCGAGGGTTGCTGCCAGGTTTTCGTAGCGAAAATTCCCAGCCATATTCATTTCATCGTCGGTGATATCATAGGCAATAGATGCTGAGGCTGCTTTCATGTCACCCGCATAGTGCAGAGGGTCTGAGCCTGACGCCACCGTCGAGCTGATGATATCGGTAACTCCGATATTCATGTTCAGTGCAGGTTCAGTAGCGGAAATTCTGATATCCACAGCGGCGCCCTTCACATCATGATTGCGCGCGCCCTTTGAACCCGAAACAATATGTTCGATGCCGGTCAAATCAAGGGCAATATCCATAGCGGGCTGCTCGCCAGCCGGATCAATTGTTATCGCAATCTTATCCGGATAGCTCATCTGGACCTTACCGCCACCGATTTCTTCGGCGCGGACAAAAGCGAGTGTATAGCTGCCCGTATTCTGGGGTAGAGCAACAACCAGATCGGTGTATTCTACGGTTTTCCCTGACGCCGACTTGTTGCCAGGAGTGACCGATCCCCCGCTGGCTGCCATCTGGTCTATGTATTCGTCAATTACCTCTTGAGCTAAATCCTGCGCCTGCATTGGCAGGCCGAAGGAAATAAAGAGTGCAGCGCTTGTCAAAAGCGATCTGGAGTAAACGGACATAAGTCTCCCCTAATCAGTGAAAGTTTGTTGTTTTTGCGGTGCGTGAGCAACAGACAGCACACCGGGTACAGGCTTGCAGCTTCGCATGAATCGAAACTCGTTGCAATTTGGCTCTGGCTACTATTTCTAACAGTGATGAATCGCACTAAAGCGGTTTTCATTTGATCTTTTTCTGTTCAAATGGAAAACACCGGGTTCAGTAATCGAAGTTACTGCGCTTCGCGCTATGAGGGGGACAATTGATGACCTGGTCACCGAAAAAAACGCAAGTCAACAGCTGGAATGAATGGGATCCGCTGCGCCACGTCATCGTCGGCCGTGCCGACAACTGCCATATTCCGCCTGAGGAGCCCGCTTTGGACGCCAAGGTTCCCGAAGACAGCGACATGCGCGGGAAATGGGGCCGACGCCCGCAAGAGACCATCGACCGGGCCAATGAATTGCTCGACAGTTTCGCTAACCAACTGAGCAAACGTGGCATCAGGGTAGACCGCCCGACACCTACCGATTTCAGCCTGCCCGCCACAACGCCCGATTTCCATACCGAAAGCCAGTTTGGCTGCATGCCGCCGCGCGATGTGCTGCTGACCGTCGGCAGTGAAATCCTCGAAGCAACCATGTCCTACCGCTGCCGCTGGTTTGAATACCTATGTTACCGGCCCCTGATGCAGCAATATTGGGAGGAGGATGTGAATTTCCGCCACGAAGCCGCCCCCAAGCCGCGGCTGACCGATGCGGATTACCACCCGGATTACCTGTCCGAAAAAATCGGCGACGCAAAACGTCTCGAATGGGCCGCCGACAAATTCTTTGTCACCACCGAAGAAGAGCCGCTGTTTGACGCCGCCGACGTGCTGCGCTTTGGCAAGGATCTGGTGGTGCAGCATGGTTTCACCACCAACCTCAAAGGTATTGAATGGATCGCCCGTCACTTCCCGGATCACCGGGTTCACACGGTGAATTTCCCCGGCGACCCCTATCCGATCCACATCGATGCCACCTTCACCCCGCTGCGCCCCGGCCTGATCATGAACAACCCCCAACGCCGCCTGCCCGATGAACAGCGCGACATGTTCAACAGAAACGACTGGGAAATCATCGACGCTGCGCAACCCGCCCACAACGCCCCGCCACCGCTGTGCTATTCCTCCACCTGGCTGTCAATGAACGTGCTGGTGCTCGACCCCAAAACCGTCTGCGTCGAAGCCTCAGAGGTTTACCAGATGGAACAGATGGACAAGCTCGGCATGGAAGTCATACCGGTAGAGTTGCGCGACGCCTACGCCTTTGGCGGTGGCCTGCACTGCTGCACGGCGGATGTGTATCGGGAAGGGGAGTTGGAGGATTACTTTCCGGTGCAATAGGTGATTTCAGCAGAAATTCGGTTGCAGCGGCCCGTATAAAGATTGGCGGGAATATAGGAGAAAGCTGCTGGTCAGTGGCGGCAATGTGCCAAGGCAGACCTTATTCCGCCAGGACGTGAACACACGCTTTAAATGATCAGTTCGAGTGGATTCCCATTTTGCAAGGTTCGCTTTGCGCAAATTGCTGCATGCGGCCGAAGGTATTGAAAGCAAAACCTCCGACCGCGTGATAGCCTTCAAGGCTTGATGTAGGTGTAGCCAAGCTGCTGAAGGTGGGCGAGTTCGGCAACGCCTGACGGAACAATATCCTGCTCCCAAACGTCGTAGAGGTCGTTCTCATAGCTGATTTTCCTGCCTTTGAGCGTGTTGTTACAGACGTGGAACGACACATTCTGGCCCTTCAAGGAGGCCACCCTTGTCTGCAGGGCTTCGTCGGTTTTGGCGTTCATCAAGACGCCAAGACCATTGCCGTGCAGCACGACTTTCAAGTCGAGGTTTTCGGCACCGACAGCATTGATGTGGTTTTGGATGTTGCGCATCGCGCCTTTGTAGGCCTTGCTTTCCGGCCCGCCAACATAGTTGATGTGGTAGACCACCTTTTGCTTACCGTAGCCTTCTTGAGCATCGGCAAAATTAGGGGTCGCGAGTCCGACGAATAGTAACGCCAGTATGGCGACAAGTCTGGTTATTCCCATCTTGGTTTTCCTCCCGTTTGATGTTCTGCTTGGTATGGCTGGGTACGCTCAACAGCCACCTACAGTACGACAGCCCAAATACTTTGAGACAATTCGGGGCAATCCTCTGGTTTGCCCGTGGAATACCCTAGGTTATGGTGTTTTCGGGGGTCAAGAATGCCGCCAGAGTCCGGCCCGGTGTACGAGGTCCGCCATGTTTGACGCGTCGAATTTCTGCATAAGATTGTGTCGATGAAACTCCACCGTCTTTGGTGAAATCGACAAGGTTCGGGCAATTTCCTTGGTGGTCTGACCTTGTTCCACCAACTCCAACACCTCTTCCTCGCGGGCAGTAAGTTGCGATGTCGGTCCGATGACACTCTGACCAGAATCGGACGAAGACCGGGAAACTATTGGAGGCGGGAAACTGGTTTGCGGTCGAAACCTCCGGATTGACACCACCACGATTAATGCAGAAAGCAAGCCGACAAGGCCAATTATCACGGACTGCTGCCAACTTAGCGTGGCAGGCTTGTCGTTCGCCTGAGCTAAAGCACGTTGAATCTCAATAACCGATGCAAGACTTTGAGGTGGCAGCCAGGTTGCGCCGACGTCACGCCCACCTTTAACGTGGAGGTCAATACCAAGGAGCACCTGTGCAACCGAGCGCCGCAATTCAGGCTGCGCGATAGGGGTTGCTGCGATCAACCACTCAGGAACAAGAGCTGTCGACAGGTCAAGCTCGAAATTTGGAATATCAACAGGGTTGAGTACGATGATAGTTCCCTCGGGAATCCGGCCTTCGGCTGCCATTGCCTCCAGAACACCGGTCCGGACTGTGCCAGCATCGATTTCGCCGCTCAGAACCGCCTCGACGATAGCACTTTGCGGAAAACCAAAGAACCGCAATTCTCCAAGATCCCTCTCTGGCTCCAAACCGTTTCGCTGCAGCGTATCTGATGCAAGCTGCCAACCGCCAAATGCTTCTGGCGCAACAGCGCCAAACCTCAGCCCCCGCAAATCGGAAAGACGCTTTGGGCCATCATCTGAAGCTCGAGCAAATATTACTGCACCATACCGATTGCCGGTCTTGGCACGCCCCGGAGCGTCCGTTCGCAGAGAAACCAAAGGCGCAAGTTCATAGCGCAGCATCAGGCTTTGAAAGTGACCGGGATTGGTGAGGAGGAAATGAAGCCCTCGCGTCTCCAGCGCGGCACCCGCACCATCAAGGGTAAGCGGTATCAGCCGAAACCGTTGGTCGGGAAGGTGTTTGGACAAAACCTCGATAGTCCGATCCCAACGCACATGAGCGTCCTTCTCTCCGCCAAATGCCAGCACGCCAAACAGGACCGCAGAATCCTGCTGAGCTTTGCAAGGATTTGCTGCAAACTGGAGTCCCGCGAGGACCAAGAAGAGAACGGCGTGGATTTTCATACCGGTATAATGCGTCTGGTAGATTGGGCTGTCCACTATTCTGGGAGGCAGCGCGCTGAACGATTGCCCGAAGAGACGCCGTGCCTTTTTGCTCCCTACGTTGGAATCTCGGCCTGTTCCATAGGATTTGACAGCCGCAAGATTTAGTGGTAATGAAACATGACTCATAATTCATGTTGAAGAAATGGAACCTGCAAAACAACCGAAAACCAAACGTGGGCAAGCGCGGCGGGAGCAAATCCTAAAAGCGGCCGAAAAGGTATTTGGCACGATAGGGTTTGTTGATGCGTCGATCGCCGATATCACCCGCGAAGCCAAGACGGCGCAAGGAACACTCTACATCTATTTCAAGGGCAAGGAAGAGCTGTTTTCCGAGCTTGTCGCCGAGATGGGACAGTTGACGCGAGCCGTGATCGCCGATGCAATCGCGGGTGCCACAACGCGACTTGATGCTGAGCGCAAAGGGCTCGAGGCCTTCCTGCGTTTCGTCGCGGAGCGGCCCGAACTGTACCACATCGTTGAAGAGGCAAGGTTTGTTGATCCGGATGCCTATCAGAGTTATTTTTCCGAATTCGCTGCTGCTTATCGGGGCCAGTTGGAGGCCGCTCAGGCCGAAGGTGAAATCAGGCTGGGCAATAGCGAAGTGCGGGCCTGGGCGCTGATGGGAATGGCCAAAACGCTGGGTGAGCGATTTGTCATTCAGGATCGTGACACGGATATCGGCGAGGTCGTCGACGTAGCCTTTGACCTGATCGAAAACGGATTGAAGACAAGATGACCTTTGTCAGCACTCAGACCGTGCCGCTTGAGTCTGGCCGGGTTGTCGCCGAAATCCGGTTGACGCATGCTGAGCGCAGCAACAGCCTAGCGCCGGAGTTGCTGAAAGAGCTGGCCGCTGCCCTTAGTGATCCCGTTGCGGCAGAGGCTCCGTTTGTCCTTCTGACCGCAGAGGGGCGAAATTTCTCGACCGGCGGCAACGTTGCCCGATTCCTCGACGCCGTGCGCGGTGGATTTGCCTCGGCCTATGCCGAAGACGTTGTCGGTATGTTGCACGATGTCATTTTGCAAATGCTGCGCGCACGTTCAATTATCGTAACGGCCGCCCAAGGTGCTGTCACCGGAGGCAGCTTTGGTTTGATAGCAGCATCCGATGCTGTGATTCTGTCTGGGGACGCGTTTTTGCAACCCTATTACCGAGAGGTCGGGTTTGCGCCCGATGGCGGCTGGACGGCAATACTGCCAGACCTCATAGGGGCTAAACCTGCGCTTGGTGCGCAGCTTTTCAACACCCGGATCAAGGCGGAATCGGCCTTGGCCTATGGCCTTGCAGACCGGGTATGCGCCACCAACGACCTGCGGGGCCAGGCCTTGGCAGCGGTCGAGGAGATGGATGCCGCCGCCGGTTGCGATGCCCTGATCCATGCTAAGGCGCTGGTGTGGGACGACGCTCGACTGGCGCAGATCGAAACCCGACTTGCAGCCGAGAAGGCCGCCTTTTGTGAGCGGATCGTTTTACCCAAAACCCTCGCAGGGATGGAGACATTTCTGGGTCAACGGGAGAAACCCAATGTTTGATTGTGTGCCTGATATGGCCGCGAAGCGCGCAGAGCTGTCACCTGATGCGCCTGCTTTCGTGACAGATGAAAAAACCTGGAGCTTCACCGATATCAACCGCGCGGCTGACGGCTTTGCCCAGGGCCTTGTGTCGCTGGGGCTGAAACAAGGCGACCGACTGGCGGTATTGTCACTGAACAGCGCCGCCTTTTTCATTGCACTTTTTGCTTGCCAGAAATCGGGGGTGATCCTTGCGCCGATGAACTGGCGCCAACCGGTGGCCGAGCTTGCCGATGTCATCGGCAATGTTGGAGCAAGCGCGATCTTGTTCGACGATGAGAATGCAGATACGGCGCGCGCATTGGCCGCCGGGCAGCGGCTGTGCCCGATTGCAATGGAAACTCCGGCGGATGGTGATGCGTCCTTTAACGAGTTTTGCCGCCGCTCAGGCCATTTCAACGCTGCTGTCGATGCTGCTGCGCCTTGGTATCTGCTGTTCACATCGGGCACCACCGGCCTGCCCAAAGCGGTGACACAGACGGCGCGGATGTGCTGGGCCAATGCGATTAATGTCAGTCAGGCGATTGATCTGACCTCGACCGACACTTCGATCAACTTTTTGCCGCTCTTTCACACCGCCGGGATCAACCTTTACACGCTGCCGCTTTTTCTTTTTGGCGGTGCCTCCACCATCGTGCCTCGGTTTGAACCCGACACGATCCTCGATCTTCTGAAGACCGGCACGATCTCGCAGTTTTTCGGCGTTCCGGCGATCTTTCAGGCGTTCAGCCTGCATGATCAGGTGGATCAAGTGGACTGGAGCAGCATCCGCATGGGCTGCGGGGGCGCTCCGTTGCCCGAACCGCTGATCCGGTTTTTCGCCGAACGCGGGGCAATGATCTGCAACGGGTTTGGCATGACCGAAACCGGGCCGACCGCGTTTTTAATGGATCGCGGCAACGCCGCGGAAAAGATCGGGTCCGTCGGGCGGGCGCAGATGCTGACCGAGGTGCGGCTGGACGAGGTTCCCGACGGGCAACCGGGCGAAGGCGAGATCTGGCTGCGCGGACCGGCTATCACGCCGGGATATTTTGAGAACCCCGAAGCCACAGCCAAGGCTTTTGCCGCGGAGGGATGGCTGAAATCCGGGGATGTGGGGTGGCGTGATGCGGACGGGTATTACTTCATCGTTGATAGGATCAAGGACATGTTCATCACAGGCGGCGAGAACGTTTACCCCGCCGAAGTGGAGCGGGTTCTGAACGGACATCCCGACATTCTGGAAACGGCGGTGATTGGCGTTCCAGACGAAAAATGGGGCGAAGTCGGCGCCGCCTTCCTGATGCTTCGGCCCGGGCGTTCTGTCGACCCTGAAACGCTCGGCCCATGGTGCCGAGAGCGGCTGGCACCCTACAAGGTACCGAAGAGTTTTAACTTGCTCGATGACTTCCCGCGCACCGCCGCGGGCAAGGTGCGCAAGCCTGATCTGCGAGGAAAAATGTAATGAGCCTGATCTTGAAACAAGAGTGGGTGCCGACCCAGGAAGAGTTTGATATCTTTGCCCATGTGTCGGGCGACGACAATCCCATCCATGTCGACCCCGAGTTTTCGGCGCGCACGCGTTTCGGTAAGACCGTGTCGCACGGCATGCTGATCTATTCCAAGCTTTGGGCATTGCTGCAATCTGGCGTTCCCGACGCGCGCCAGACCAGCCAGACAATGATGTTTCCAAATCCATGTTTTGTTGGCGACACAGTCGACCTGACCATCGAGGAGGTATCGGCGAAGACTTTTGACCTTTGGGCGGTCCGTCGCACGGACGGGGCGGAATTTCTGGTCGGACAGGCGGAGCTGGCATGATGGAGGTTGGACAATCAAGTAGCGTGACACGGGCCTACGGCGAACCTGAGCTTGCCGAATTCGCCGCTCTGACCGGCGTTGATCCACATGAGCTGACTGCCGTGCCCGAACCTTTGATCGCGGCGTTGTTTTCCTATCTGCTGGGTGTCAAGCTGCCCGGCCCGGGGACAAATTACCTCAAGCAGGAAATGCGGTTTCTTGCGCCCGCTCCGATTGGACAGGACCTGACCGCCAAGGTCAAAATATCAAGATTGCGGCCCGACAAACACCTTGTCGATCTCTGGGCGACCTGCACTGCGGCTGACGGCACCCTGATCTGCGAAGGGCGCAGCCTGGTGCTGGC
>JAAEUI010000255.1 GCA_024227475.1 Paracoccaceae bacterium
GTGCCGAAGAAATCGGCGGCGGGGGTGTAGTCTACAGCAGAGCCGTTGTTGACCACCGCGCCGCCCTGGTCGGCGGCGCGACCAGGAACTGGCCTATCTCGACGGCCTGCTGGCGCGCTACGCATTTTGGCGCGACCACTACACCCCGCTGGCGGGCATTGCCGAAGTGCGCGCCGCGGTGCAAGATGGCCCCCGCCTGGATTTGCCCATGCCCTTCATCCCGCCGGGCTTCGAGAAACTGGTGGCCCGCGGCGCGGGCGGGCAGGCCGAAGTGCGCCGGGAGCCGGTGGACGACCTGCGCGCCGCCGTCGCCGAACACAAGCGCCTCATCCTGCTCGGTGACCCCGGCAGCGGCAAGACCACCACACTCTGGCGGCTGGCCTACGACTACGCCCAAACCGCCCAACAGGACACCGCGTAGTTTTTGCTGCGCTGACCTTTTTTAACGCAAAGGCGCAGAGTGGCAGAGTTGATTCGTTTGTGTGGAGCATCCCAGGTTGAAGGCGCAACATCACTTACCGCTATTTACTTATTTTCCGCTACCCCTGAAAAGGGGTTGAAGGAATGCAAATTTGAGATACAATCGCCTTTTTCGGAGGCGAAAGGATGTCAGACAAAAGTTTAGAAGTTGAATATCGGACCTTACAAATTGGTGCGGCGTCACTGGTCAAGGCCATCTTAGATCAATTGGAAGTGGTCAAGGCGATAGATGAAGCCTTGGAGTATCAACCAGAAATCGAAAGTACTTATGGTGAATTGGCACAAGCGATTGTCATCAATCGGATGAGTTTTGCGCCTAAACCATTGTATGAGATGGCTGCCTGGGCCAGCCAACACGGGATAGATCAGGTCTTGGGGATCGAGGCTGAGTGGCTGGACGATGACCGCTTGGGCGCGATGTTGGAAGGCTTGGCCAAACATCAGGTCGAGATTTGGAGTGCGGTAATTGGGAAAGCCGTTGCAGTATTCCAACCTGAACTTGAATGGCTGCATGCGGATACGACCAGCGTGTATTTTGAAGGAGAGTATAAAGAACGCAATGGTGAACCCAAGCAGGCTGAGCATGGCCCCTTGCTGGTGAAAGGCTACAACAAGGATGGCAAACCCAAGAACGTGCAGTATGTCTTGAGCTTGGTCACGACCAAGCGTTTGCCGCTGTGGTACAAACCTTGGGATGGGAACCAAAGCGACGATCATATCTATCTGGCTGATTTGAGTACCTTGCGCCAGATGGGGTGGCTGCCAGAAAATGTGGTCATGATTGGAGACCGCAAGCTGTGCAACCAGGAGAATATGTTGGGTTTCTGTCGGACAAAACAATTCTTCCTGGCCGCCCATCCCTGGACGAAAACGGCGAAAGAAGTGTGGCAACAAACCTACCAGGAACTGCAAACTGGAGCACAAGCCTGGCTCCCGGTGGCGTACACCAGTCGCAATCAGGCCCGCAAACCAGTGGCGGAGCGTACCCAATACCGCGTCTGTGAAGTTCCCCAAACCTTGTGCGACACTGAAAACCAAAAAACTTATGCGGTGCGTTGGGTTTTCAGTTGGTCGAGCAGCAAAGCTGAACGCGACGCACAAAAACACCAAGCAGCCCTGGCGGCCGGTGAACAGGCTCTGCAACGCATCACCCGTTTGTTGGGCCGCTATGATTATACATGCCGTGACATCATCCAGAGCCGCATCGCCAAGGCCTTGGGCAAGGCGAAAGCAGCCCCCTTCTTCAATTGGACCCTGGAGGGGACGGATGATGACCAAGCTTGGGTTCTGCACTGGGAAATCTGCCAAAAAGCCTCGGCTGCGGCCCAGCAGCGCCATGGCGTGATGCTGCTCTGTTCGAATGTTCCCGCGGAACGCCTGACGGAAGAAGCTGCGATGGTCAAATACAAAGAACAGGTCAACGTGGAACAAACCATCGACTTCATCAAAAGTCCCGTCCAAATTCGTCCTATGTGGCTGCACTTGCCTCAACGGCTGGCCGGTCTCACCCTGCTGATTATGATCGCCGTCTTGCTCGCAGGATTGATCGAATACCAGGTGCGTCGCCATATTGCTCAAACCGGCGCACTGCTCACCGGGCTGATGCCCGAAAAACGGGACAATCCCTTCCCCACGGCAAAGAAACTGTTGCAGGCTTTCCAGGATTATGCCTTGGTGGTGGTGGCTTATCCAGATGGTCATGAGGAAGTTCATGCTCCTAAACTGCGTCCAGTCCAACAACAAATTTGGAATATTATGCAGATTACCTCGCTGCCTCCGCCAACCCTGAATCCAGGGTAGCGGAAAATAAGTAGCTTGTTTCAATCCACGCTCCCCGCGAGGGGAGCGACCGCCCAATAACGGGCAACAAGAGACAGGAGAACGTTTCAATCCACGCTCCCCTCGCGGGGAGCGACAGGTAGGTCGATTGCAGGTGCGCCGGACTGGAGAGTTTCA
>JAAEUI010000256.1 GCA_024227475.1 Paracoccaceae bacterium
ACAGGTTGAGGTCGCCGACCTGCGGGCCATCGACGCTGATAATGCGGAAGAAATGGCCAGCGGGAACGTGGAAACACTTCGCGGCACGGGGCGGCATGATGACCGTGTCGATCAGGGTCATGTTTTGGCGGGCGGAGGAATAAAGCGCCATGTCCGGTGCGGGCAAGGTGTCGATGGGGTAACAGACAACGGGCTCTGCCGAGCGGCGGGATTTGGCGTCGATGGGAGCTGTATTTTGCGCCTGGTACTTCATAAAACAACCCCATTCCTTGGAACCCGAAAACTCAGCACAAACTGTCCTGTCGCGGTCAGAACACCCGTCAAATGCTGTTCAATACCCGCATCCGCTGGCTGATAAGCTCCAACCTCATGTCAAGGATACTCCTGGCATGCTCGGTGTCGTATGATGCTAACATCAGCCTCAGACTTTCTTCGTCGATTTCATCCTGCTCTTTGCGCAATTTTTCAAGTTCCATCCGGGCGTAAGTGTCAGCCCACGACTTACGCAAACCCGTACTCGGTGCGTAGGACTCGGTTGATATCCCTGTGGTATCGGAAAACCCACTGCTTTGGGAAATACCGCCCGACTCTTCGGACAAGCGTTTGCGCGCCGCTGCGTGACCGCTCTCGATTGACTGATCATAGGGATTACCGCCGGGGTCGTAACGTGGCTTTGACATATCGTAAAACCTCCGATCTCAGTCTAGGACCCAAGGCAAAACCATTCAAGCTCGGCCTCAAATCACCCGCTCCACCATCATCTTCTTGATCTCGGCAATTGCCTTGGCCGGGTTCAGGCCTTTCGGGCAGGTCTTGGTGCAGTTCATGATGGTGTGGCAGCGATAAAGCTTGAACGGGTCCTGCAACTCGTCGAGCCGCTCGCCCGTCGCTTCATCCCGGCTATCAATGATCCAGCGATAGGCATGCAGAAGCGCTGCCGGGCCAAGATACCGTTCGCCGTTCCACCAATAGCTGGGGCAACTGGTGGAGCACGAGGCACACATTACGCATTCATACAGCCCATCAAGCTTCCTGCGGTCCTCTATCGACTGTTTCCACTCTTTCTGCGGCCGGTTGGTCTTGGTTTCGAGCCACGGCATGATGCTGGCGTGCTGGGCATAGAAATGAGTCAGGTCCGGGATCAGATCCTTTACCACCGGCATATGGGGCAGCGGATAGACTTTCACCTCCCCCTTCACCTCATCCAGCCCATAGATACAGGCCAGCGTGTTGATGCCGTCGATGTTCATGGCGCAAGAGCCACAGATGCCTTCGCGGCAGGAACGGCGGAAGGTCAGCGTCGGGTCGACCTCATTCTTGATCTTAATGAGCGCGTCCAAAATCATCGGTCCGCAGGTATCCATGTCGAGGTAATAGGTGTCCACGCGTGGGTTTTCACCGGTGTCCGGGTCAAACCGGTAAATCTTGAACGCCCGCACGTTAGTCGCGCCAGCCGGTTTTGGCCAGGTCTTGCCCACGGTCATGCGGGAATTTTTCGGTAATGTCAGTTCAACCATTGGTCCCTCGTTTCATCTTTTTGTGTGCGGTGCTTCCCGTTTAAAGCCGCCATTCGAGTCTGCCGGATGCTCGTTGCCCGGAATGGGCATAAACACAGCGTTTATAGTAGTCCTGTACCATGAAATCATCCGGATATTCCGCCTGCAGGCCAACCTGTATCGTTCCGCCTATAACGACCGGAATCGGCCGCCGGGCGTATCTTTCCGCCTGCGGCCCGCAGTAAGTTTCGGCTTCGATCAAGGTCATGGTCGGCACTACTGGTGTGCACCCGGCCATTCCCAAAACACCAATCAGACCGATAACCACGAATTTGTTCATCATCATCCCAACTCCGTCAGTGTGACTGTTGAAATACATTTAAGCGTGTCCGGTCTGGATGCGATATCGACCACCGTCTGGGTGGTTTTAGGAGTGACACCCAACTGCGTTGCCTTGGCCAGGGTGAATATCTCACCCGCCGACGCATTGTCGATCACGCAATCGCTGATCTTGCTGGCCGGAAGACCCGGAAAGTTCTTCTCAACAATAGGAGTAACGACAGATTTTGCCGCTGACCGGGCAGCTTCATCAACCACGGCCTGCCCTGCCGAGCAACCGGCCAATGCCACCAGAAATGCCAACACAATGATCCGCATGAGTTACTCAAGCACCTTGTTTAGCCGAAACAATTTGCGGTTGGTGAAATCCGGGCGCGAGGATGGGTATTGACGCGAATTGGCATAGACACAGGCCCGGTAACGCGTCCAGACCAGATAGGGCTCGGGGTGTTCCGCATACCGTCCAAATGTTGATCGGGAGAATCGGTAGGCCCGTTCGGAACATTTCTGCTCCGCTTCAGAAAGCGAGACATACCCCCCCCTTGGTTCGGCAACCACATTGTTGGCGCCCACGATCAGAACCAGACAGGCAATCAGCAAACGCATGTCTACAGCCCTCCGAAAAAACCAAGCCAGGCACAATAGAATCGATCAGTTCTCATACACCAGCCCAATGCTTGCCGACCCGGAAATGCTAACGCCCTTTTTCTTTTTCTTGCTCGGCGGATAGGCGCCCGACTTGGCAAAAACGCAGGCCCGGTAGCGTCGGTCAACGATTTCCTGTTCGGGATTTGTTGCGCTCTGTCCGCGAATAGTTTCTGTATAGCTGTCCGATGTTTTTTGACACTGGGCCATCGCTGCACTCAGAGGAATTTTCGCCCCCGCTTCTGCGGTTGCGGCCGCACCGATCGCCGATGCCAGCATCAGAGTAATTTGTCCCAAACGCATCTTGATTTCCTCAATACACCCTCGCCTTGGGTGCGATTTTCTTCACGTCAATACCGCCGTCCTCCGGTTTGATCAGTGGATCAATATGAACATTACGATAGCTCAGTTTCACTTTTTTTCCAGTCACGGTGGCAAGAGTATGCTTACGCCACTTCTTGTCGTCGCGGTCCGGGTAATCTTCATGCGCATGCGCACCGCGGCTTTCCTTGCGCGCCTCAGCCCCGACAATGGTGGCCAGGGCGTTGGGCATCAGGTTGGCCAGTTCCAGTGTTTCCATCAGGTCTGAATTCCACACCAAGGAGCGGTCGGTGACTTTCAGCTCACTCATTTTGGCCGCAACCGCAGTCATTTTCTCAACACCTTCACCCAACGTTTTGTCGGTGCGGAAAACTGCAGCATCCGCTTGCATGGTTTTCTGCATTTCCAGACGCAAATCAGCCGTTGGCAGCGGCCCGTCAGCGTGGCGAAGCGCGTCAAACCGGTCC
>JAAEUI010000257.1 GCA_024227475.1 Paracoccaceae bacterium
GAACCCAGACCCGGACCACCGTGGTTTTCACAGGTCACTGAGAAAGTCGGACCAAAGTTTGGCAGCCCGAGAGCTGTCATCTTTGCTTCGTCAATTACCAGGGCTTCCATACCGTCACGCACCATTGCAGGTGTGACATCAGCTGTTCCGTGGATACCCTGGGCCGTTTTTACCGCTTCGGCCGCCAGCATCGCTGCGTAAATACCGCGGTTGTATGGCACTGTTCCAACCTGATCTCCTGCGCCAGCGGCTTTGCCGGCATCAACAACATATTTCTTGATGTCGTCGTAGATCGGGTAATCACTGCCAACGCCCGTCAGCGCCATCGCTTTGTAGCCATTTGATTTGTCACCGGCAGGCACCACATCGATTTCTCCGCCTGACCACCAGATGCCAATCATATGGTCCATCGGAAAGCGAATGTTGGAAGCTTCCTGAATGGCAACCTGGTTCATGACACCCCAGCCCCAAAGCAGAATATAGTCCGGCTTTTCACGGCGGATTTGCAGCCACTGGGATTTTTGCTCCTGGCCCGGATGGTCCACCGCCAGCAGGCTCAGTGAATAACCATATTTCTTGGCCAGTTCCTCAAGAGTCCGGATCGGTTCCTTGCCGTAGGCTGAGTTGTGGTAAACCAAGGCAATTTTTTTGCCTTCGATGTTTCCACCTTCCTGATCAAGGATGTGGTTCACAGCAACAGAGGCACCGGTCCAATAGTTAGCCGGATAGTTGAAAATCCACTTGAAGATTTTACCGTTCGAGGCAGACGTCCGGCCATAACCCATCGAGTGGACAGGGATACCATCGGCCGTTGCTTTTGGGATCAGCTGATAGGTGATGCCCGTTGACAGAGGCTGATAAATCAGTGCGCCCTCGCCCTTGGTGCTTTCATAACACTCAACACCTTTCTCGGTGTTATAGGCGGTTTCACATTCCAGAACGCGGGCCTGAACACCACCGATGCCGCCATCACGCTCATTCACCAGGGTAAAGTAATCGGCATAGCCATCAGCAAACGGAATACCGCCTGCCGCGTAAGCACCGGTACGATAGCTCAGTGACGGGAACACAAGGTCCGCCAGCACCGGGCTTGCAGCCATTGTGGCTGCTACAGCTGCTGCTGCTAGTTTAGTCAGTTTCATGTTAATTTCCTCCCTAACATTTGGTCTGACGTGCGCCGGAATACCCGGCAGGATTAAGTTGGCAGCCCCCTAGTGCGGGAACGGCCAGAGGCGAAGTTTTTCCTTGGCGATGCGCCAGAGCGCGGCAAGACCGTGGGGTTCGACGATCAGGAAAATGATGATCAACGCACCCACGATGATAAACTCAAAATGAGCGGCAATATCGGTTGCCCAGCCGAGTTGACCCACCATGACATTTTTCAAAAGGACAGGGAACAACACCATGAAAGCAGCCCCGGCAAACGAGCCGAAGATCGATCCCAAGCCGCCGATGATCACCATGAACAGCACAAGAAATGACTTCTGGATGCCAAAGGCTTCACCCACTTCTGCGGCGCCGAGATAAACAGAAAACAGAAGCGCACCGGCCACACCGATGTAAAATGAACTGACGGCAAAGGCGCTGAGCTTGGCCATCAGGGGATTCACCCCAATGATTTCAGCGGCGATATCCATATCGCGGATCGCCATCCATTTACGCCCTGTGTTTGAGCGGGTCAGGTTGCGGGCTACCCAGGCCAGCGCAACGGTAAAGCACAGGCAGAAAAGGTAAATTACAGCGGGTTGAGCGTTAGCTCCGGTGACCTCGAACCCGAGAACGACGCGTTCCGGGGCACTGATCTGACCGGAGGCTGAGTAATTGTAGAACCAGGGTATCTTGTTGAACAGCCACACTAAGAAGAACTGGGCCGCAAGCGTGGCAACCGCCAGATAAAAGCCCTTGATCCTCAGACTCGGCAAACCAAACAGAACCCCGACAAAAGCCGTAACCAAACCCGCCAGTAATATTACAATGATCATATTGAGGTCGGGAAATGCGGTCATCAGTTTGTAGGTCGCATAAGCCCCCACCGCCATAAACCCACCCGAACCAAGCGAAACCTGACCGCAGTATCCCGTCAGAATGTTGAGGCCGATTGCGGCAATTGCGTAGATCAGGAAGGGCAGCAGGATGGCGTTGGCCCAATAGTCGTTGACCAGAAAAGGGATCACGCCAAAGGCCACAATCAGGGCTAAGAAATATCCAGCCTTGTCAAACGGGATCGGGAAGGTTTCCTGATCTTTGGCATAGGAGGTCTTGAAGACGCCTGCTTCGCGGTACAACATCGATCACACCCTCTCGATAATTTTCTCGCCGAACAGGCCTTGCGGTCTGAATACGAGGAACATGAGCGCCAGCATATAGGCGAACCAGTTTTCCGTTGCGCCGCCCAGGAAGGGAACGCCGATCAGGAATTCAAACATTTTCTCGCCCACGCCGATAATCAGGCCACCGACAATGGCGCCAGGAATAGAGGTAAAGCCGCCGAGCATCAGCACAGGGAGAGCCTTCAAGGCTATCAGCGAGAGCGAGAACTGGACACCGGATTTGCTGCCCCACATGATGCCAGCAACCAGTGCCACAAATCCGGCTATGGTCCAGACAATCACCCAGATGGCGCGCAGGGATATACCAACCGACAGGGCCGCTTGATGATCATCGGCAACAGCGCGCAGGGCGCGGCCGGTTTTGGTGTATTGCGAGAACAGAACCAAGCTGATCACCAGCAGCGCCGCAATCACGGTTGCATAGATATCAAGTGTGTCTAGGTAAAAACCGTAGAAACCGTCACCGCCCAGCCCGGAGGTTACTTCCTCGATCCAGAAGTTCCCGCCCTGCGGGATGCCAACGTCGAGTTTCTTGATCTCGGAGCCCCACATCAGGTCGCCGAAACCTTCCATGAAGTAGGCCAGACCAATACAGGCCATAAACAGGATGATCGGTTCCTGATTTACCAGATGCTTGAGGATGAGCTTCTCGACAAGAAAGGCAAACAAAACCATCACCCCGAGCGTCAAAAGGATCGCAAAAAAGACAGGCAGATGCCACCCGAAGTGATGCACTTCGGTGCCGAAAATCGCATTGATCAGATGCGCGAAGGGGACTTGCCCGTTCTGTAAGCCGACCAGCGTCAGCGCGGCAAATAAGGCCATAACCCCTTGGGCGTAATTGAAAATACCGGACGCTTTGAAAATCAGCACGAAGCCGAGCGCAACCAGAGAGTACATCACCCCGGCCATCAGGCCATTGAGGAAGACTTCGATTCCAAAGTAGAAACCAGCGGGCATTGATCGTCTCCTCTAATCGTGCGCTACGCCAAGGTAGGCATCAATCACATCCTGATTGGAGCGCACCTCGTCCGGCGTGCCATCGCCGATTTTCTTGCCGTAATCCATCACCACAACCCGGTCAGCGATATCCATCACAACACCCATGTCGTGTTCGATAAGCGCGATGGTGGTGCCGAATTCGTCGTTCACATCAAGGATGAAGCGGGACATGTCCTCTTTTTCCTCGACGTTCATGCCGGCCATCGGTTCGTCAAGCAGCAGCAGCTTAGGTTCAGCGGCTAGCGCCCGACCAAGTTCCACGCGCTTTTGCAAACCGTAGGGCAATCGGCCCACCGGGGTTTTGCGGATGGTCTGGATTTCCAGGAAGTCGATGATTCTCTCGACCTTCTCGCGATTTACAACCTCTTCGTTCTCGGCCTTGCCTTTCCACAGGATATGGCTGAGGATGCCCGATTTCATATGGGTCAACCGCCCGGTCATGATGTTGTCTAGCGTCGACATGCCTTTGAACAGGGCGATGTTCTGAAAGGTGCGGGCGATGCCCTGATGCGCGATCTGATAGGGGCGCATGGGCGCGCGTTTCTTGCCGTGGTCAAACACCTCGCCCTCTTGTGGGTGGTAAAAGCCGTTAATCACGTTGAGCATTGAGGATTTACCAGCCCCGTTGGGCCCGATAATGGCGCGGATTTCGCCTTCGCGGATGTCGAAAGATATGTCCTTAATCGCCACCACGCCGCCAAACCGCAGCGTGATGTTGCGCATTTCCATAACCGGACCGCCGATGGTACGCCCGTCTGGTGTCGTGAAGGTTTCTACGGCGTTCATGCGGCCTCCAAAATCTTGCGGGCCTGCACTGCTGCATTCCGTATTGCGAGGGTTGCAGAGATCGAACCCTTGCGGCCGTCCTCATAAGTCACTTCGGTTTCGACAAAGACGCTGTCAGAGCCGTCATAGAGGCCTGTCAACAGCACATCGAATTTCTCTTCGATGATCTTGCGACGAACCTTGCGGGTGCGGGTCAACTCGCCGTCATCAGCATCCAGTTCCTTGTGCAGCACCAGAAAGCGGTGAACCTGACAACCAAACAGCATTTCATCCTGCGCGACGGAAGCGTTCACCTCTTCCAGGTGTTTCTGTATGGTATCAAGTACTTGCGGGTGGCCAGCCAGTTCCTGATAGGAGGCATAAGCGATGTTGTTGCGTTCTGCCCAGTTACCCACGGCAGTCAAGTCGATATTGATGAAAGCGGTGCATTCGTCGCGGCCAGCGCCAAACACGACAGCCTCCAGAATATTGGGGAAGAACTTGAGCTTGTTCTCCACATATTTTGGCGCGAACATGGAGCCATCGGCCATTTTACCGACATCCTTGGCCCGGTCGATGATCCGCAGGTGGCCGCTGTCTTTTTCAAAGAACCCGGCGTCACCGGTGGCGACCCAGCCTTCGGAGTCTTTGGTATCAGCCGTGCTTTCAGGATTTTTATAGTAGCTCTGGAAAACACCGGGAGAGCGGTAGAATACTTCGCCGTTGTCGCTGATACGTACTTCCACATCCGGGCTTGGTACGCCAACCGTGTCTGCACGCACTTCTCCGTCGGGTTGCTGGGTGATGTAAACACAGGCCTCGGTCTGGCCATAGAGCTGTTTGAGGTTGATGCCAAGCGAGCGGTAGAATTCAAAAATCTCCGGCCCGATGGCCTCGCCTGCCGTGTAGCCAACTCGCATTTTTGACAGACCAAGCGTATTGAGCAGCGGGCCATACACCAGGTATTTACCGATCTGGTATTTCAGTTTGTCGCCAAAAGAGACCGGCTTGCCATCCAAGAGGTCGGGACCAACACGTTTTGCGTGCTCCAAATATTTGTGGAACATCCGGCGCTTGATTTTGCCAGCGTCCTCCATCCGGATCATCACCGAAGTCAGCAGGCCTTCAAAAAACCGAGGCGGGGCAAAGAAATAGGTCGGGCCGATTTCACGCAAGTCATGCTGCATGGTTTCGGCGCTTTCCGGACAGTTTACCGTAAATCCGGTCCAGCAGGCCTGCGCCATCGAAAAAATGAAGTCACCAACCCAGGCCATCGGCAGATAGGCCAAAATTGAATCCCGTTCGGACAATTTGTCAAATTCTGCGGAATTCTTGGCGGTCTTCAGCATGTTGTAGCTGGACATCACAACACCCTTCGGGCGGCCGGTGGTGCCAGAGGTATAAAGCATAACGCAGGTGTCATCGGGTGTTGCGGCTGCGTAGCGGCGGTCAAGCTCTGGTTGAAACTCGTCCCGTTTGACCCGCCCTGCCTCCTGCACAGAATCATACGCGTGCAGGGTTGTATGGTCGTATTTCCGCATCCCGCGTCGATCAACATACAGCACCTGTTTCAGGTTGGGCAAATCGTCCTGCACGTCGAGGATTTTGTCGACCTGCTCCTGATCCTCAACAACGGCGTATTTTGCTGAACAATGGTCCAGCACGTAAGCCATCTCTTCGGCAACAGCATCCTGATAAACCGGTACGGGCACCGCGCCGACATATTGCGCCGCCAGCATCGCCCAATAGAAATACGGTCGGTTGCGACCGGCAATTGCGACGTGATCGCCTTGTTTCATCCCCAGGTCCAGAAACCCAAGCGCAAGAGCTTCGACTTCCTCGCGTGCCTCAGCCCAGGTCCAGCTTTGCCAGATACCAAATTCTTTTTCCCGATAGGCCGGACGGTTCCCAAACTTGGTGGCATTGCGCACCAGCAGTTTGGGGAAAGAATCTAAAGCGCTGTCCAGCGCTGCGACGGTTGTCACGCGTAACTTCCTCCCATTTCGTCGATCATGGCGTCGACTTTTGCGAGAATCGCTGATTCCCACTGCCATAAGGACGTGCGCCAATCTTGCCGTCAAACTTTTCTGAAGTTTTTCTGAAATGTTTCGAATTGTAACAGAGCGCCCCACAGTCTGGTCAAAATGCGTGTCCGGGTGATAGCACATGATATGGCAACACGAAAAAGCGACAACTTTGAAATGATGCGGTCAGGACTGAACCTGATCCAGCAGGCTTTGTCGATCTATGACAGCGACCTGAAACTGGCAGTCTGCAACCGGCGGTTTCAGGAGATGTTTAACCTTCCGGAAGAACTGGTGACACCCGGATCACCCTTTGACGAAACCATCCGTTTCCTGGCTAGGCGCGGTGATTATGGCGATGTGGCTGAAATAGAGACCTTTGTATCAGAAAAAGTTGAGCAGGCTCTGGCATTTGAGCCGCATTATGTTGAACGGCAGCGTGCCAATGGAACAACGATATCTGTGGAGGGCAGCCCGCTGCGAACCGGCGGCTGGGTGACGGTTTACACCGACATCACCGAAATCAAGCAACAGGAAGAACTGCTGCGCAGCCATTCGGCCCAACTGTCGGATCAACTGCTCGACAGATCGGAAAAGCTGGCACAAACCAACCGCCAGCTTGCAGCAACAATCAGTGCACTGGAAGAGACCAAACATCAGTTGATTGAATCCGAAGCCCGGACTCGGATGACTTCAGAAATGACCCCGGCGCATATCGCCAGGCTGGACCGGAATGAGGTTTACACCTATTCCAACCGCCGTCTGCGCGAGGTCATTCCTGACCGCTCGGGCGAAATTGTCGGGTTAAATGCGTGCGAGGCCTTGGGAGAAGAGGCCTATCGCAAGATAAAGCCCAATCTGGATCAGGCCTTTGCGGGAACCGGAAATGTTTTCGAATTCGATCTGGGCAAGGGAAACCGGCGGGTTCGGGTTGCATTTACACCTGATTTCGGGCCCGGGGGCGAAGTGGTTGGTGCCTACATCCTGTCAATGGACATCACCCAGGAGGCCCAGGCCCGTGCTGTGCTGATGCAGACCCGCAAACGGGAACTGGCTGCCCAACTGGCCAGCGGCCTGGCCCATGATTTTTCCAATCTTCTGACCATTATTGTGGGGCTGCAGGGAAAAATGGAACGTTTGCCGGACCTGCCCGTAACGGCCCAGGAGGCTATAGGTACCACTAAGGCAGCCGCTTTGCGTGGTGGGATGCTGCTGGACCGGCTGTCCGACATTTCCGGACGACGAGAACTGACTGCCAGCGCCGTAAAAGTTGACGACCTTTTTGATACCGTCAGCGCAATGATTGCCGCCACTCTGCCCAACAGTGTTTCGCTTGAGTTTATCAACGAAAATGTCGCCGATACGGTTTTGATGGACCAAGGGTTCATGCAGGATGCGCTCATCAACATGGTCCTGAATGCAAGGGACGCCATTTCCGGGACCGGGGCCATCACCGTGGCCACGCGAACCCGGGGGACGACCTGGCTGGAATTTGAGGTCAGCGATACCGGACCGGGGTTTTCAGACGAGGCATTGGAGCGCGGGCTTGATCCGTTTTTCACCACCAAGGCCGGGGAAGGTTCCGGCTTGGGGCTGACGATGATTTACGATTTTGCACAACTGTCCGGGGGGCGGATCAGGATCAGCAATATTCCGGACGGCGGTGCCTGCGTATCGGTGCAATTGCCGCTGCGAATAACTACGGGTGTGGTTCCGTCTGGCATGGTCCTGCTGGTGGAAGACACCGAGGAAATCCGCACCTCAGTCCGAACTATGCTGAGGGACATCGGGCATTCGGTGCTGGAGGCAGACAGTGCCGAAGAGGCCCTGGCGCTTGCACGGGTTCCGGGTGTAACTCATGTGCTGTCAGACATAATGCTGAGTGGCAAAATGAATGGATTGGAGATGGTAGAGGCAATAAAGGACGCGGGGTTAGACGTGCCAACCATAATGATGACCGGTTTACCGCCGCAGGACCCGGCCCGCAAAACCGCAGGGGATAAGTTTGCTCTGTTGCCCAAGCCGTTTTCGCAAGAGCAGCTTAGAGCCGTTTTTGCGGGGCTGCAGCCATGACAAAGCCGCTGGTCACAATTCTAGACGACGAGCCGCAAATCCGGTTGATATTGGCTGATGCCCTGCAGGATGCCGGGTTTCGCACCGCCAGTTTTGGCCGGGCGACCGAATTTGAGGCGGCGCTGGCAAAAATGGCGCCTGACATCTGTCTGGTTGATCTGGGACTGCCGGACAAAGACGGGCTGGCGCTGGTCCACCGCCTGGCGTTGGAACGGGGCGCGGCGATTATCATCATTTCCGGTCGCTCGCAAGTCCAGGATCGGATTACCGGGCTGGAACTGGGGGCGGATGACTATATCATCAAACCGTTTGATCCGGCAGAAGTTGTCGCGCGCGCCCGCGCCCTGCTGCGGCGGGGCAAGCTGGACACTGAACAAAAGGCCACGGTCGCGACATTCGCCGATTGGAACGCTGATTTTGACCAGTTCCTGCTGCGCGCTCCAGACGGCGAGGTTGTTTCCCTTTCACAGGCCGAGGGTGAGGTTCTGATGCTGTTTCTGAAGGCTCCGAACCGGCTCATCTCCCGCCAGTACATGCAGGAAACCCTGGGTGGAGTTGCCGGTGAAAGCTTTGACCGGGCGATGGATGTTCGGGTGTCGCGGTTGCGTACGAAGCTGCGCGAGGACCCCAAAAATCCCCGCCTTATCAAAACGATATATGGTGCTGGGTATATTTTTCTGGGTGAAGTTACCTGGGTCTGATCATCGTGTTGCGCGCTCTACAGTGGTTTTCGTTAAACCTGAATCAGGTTTGGCGAAAAACGTCCCGACAAGACATTGATGTTGCTGCGTTTCCCGAAAACCTGATGTCACAGGTTTTTTGCGAAACGCTTTAGGATATCAAGCAGGCGCCTAATGATTTTGGAACGGGCCTGTGCAGATCGGTAGATTGTCAGCCGGTGCGCGGTTTTTGCCCGTTGTGGGAACGGGGCGACCAGTTCACCGGTTAAGAGGTATCTGTTTACCAGGCTGAGATGCCCGATCAGGACCCCTGCCCCGTTTAGAGCCTCGTTAACTGCAAGGCCGTAAAGAGAATAACTTGGACCGCTGACCGAATATCCGGCTCGTGGATCAATTGACTTCAGCCACTCAGTCCAATCCCCTGGCCACATCTGATCAGAGAGGCAGGACAAGTCTTGTAAGTCGGCCAGCGTTGAAATTCTGCGCGCGATTTCAGGCGAGCACACGGGTACCAGTTCGTCCTGCGGCAGCTGAAGGTCGGCGCTTTTATCTGCTTCAGAGGAAAAGAAAATCGACAGATCAAACGGTTCACGTGCCAGGTTCGGGGGCGCTTCCATGGCTGTTACTGAAATGGAAATGCCGGGCAGTTCCTCTCTGATCTTTGGCAGCAAAGGGCCCAGCCAGAGCTGGGCGATACTGGGCAGCGCGGTAACACTGACACGATTTGGCGCAGCATTCATCCGCAGTTTGTGCGAGGCTGCTGCAAGTGCGTCAAACGCCGCGACGAAATCCGGTAAAATACTTGTGCCGAGGGGGGTAAGCTGAACACCGACCGGCAACCGCTCAAACAACAGACCACCGCACCAGGCTTCCAGAAATTTCACATGTTGTGCAATTGCACCGGGCGTTACGTTCAATTCGGCGGACGCAAGGCGGAAGCCGCCTAGCCGCGCAGCCGCTTCAAAGGCGCGCAGAGCGTTTAATGGTGGCCCCTTTGGGCGAGGTGGTGTGACAGACATACTAGACTCAGTTTTTCTAGGCCTAGAATACAGGTATTCTGGTTTGCCGTCAGCTAAAACTTCTGCTTTCCTAGCAGCAACGCCAAAGGAGACACATAATGACGGCCCTGCAGCACCGCCCCTGGGTTCCCAAAGACAGCGAAACGCTTGTAGCGCGGATCGCTGCGGAAACCTCTGGTTCAGACAGCAAACAGATCGCAGGCAGGCTGGACGCTCTTGCGATCAAAAACAGAGAGATTCATGAACACGAGTGTTTCAATCTCAACCCCGCGACGAATGTCATTAATCCCCGTGCTGCTGCGTATTTGTCGAACGGGATCGGCGAGCGGCCATCGCTGGGATATCCCGGTGCCAAATACGAAATGGGCCTGGAAGCAATCGAGGAAATCGAAGTCATTACGGCTGAGTTATGTGCTGAGGTTTTTCGCGCCAAGTACGCGGAAATCCGGGTGCCGTCAGGCGCAATTGCCAATCTTTACGCATTCATGGCGACCTGCAAACCTGGCGACACGATCATCGTCCCACCTGCAAGTATCGGCGGCCATGTCACCCATCACATGGCCGGATGCGCCGGACTTTACGGGCTGAACATCCATCACGCACCAGTTAATGGGGATGGCTATACCATAGATGTTGATGGCTTGCGAAAACTGGCAGAACAGGTCCGCCCGAAATTGATCACTATCGGTTGCAGCCTGAACCTGTTTCCGCATCCGGTAGCGGAAATCCGGGCGATCGCTGATGAAGTTGGCGCGCGGGTGTTATTTGATGCAGCGCATCAATGTGGGATTATCGCGGGGGGTGCCTGGCCAGACCCTCTGGCCGAGGGCGCACATCTTATGACGATGAGCACTTACAAGTCGCTTGGCGGCCCTGCGGGCGGGTTGATCGTGACCAACGACCCGGAAATGGCGGAACGTCTTGATGCCATCGCCTTTCCTGGCATGACGGCGAATTTTGACGCCGCCAAGTCGGCGGCTCTGGCAATCACCATGCTGGACTGGCGCGATTTTGGCGCAGCATATGCCCAGACAATGATTGATACTGCCCAGGCTTTTGCCCGGTCACTGCATCAGTCAGGCGTCCCGGTTTTTGGCACTGCCAACGGCTTCACCCAATCACATCAGTTCGCCATCGAAGCAGCGCGTTACGGAGGTGGGCAAACTGCTGCCAAGGCGCTGTACAAGGCTGGTTTTCTGACCTGCGGCATTGGATTGCCGGTGGCAGAGGTTGACGGGGATCTGAACGGGTTGCGCATCGGTACACCGGAAATTGCCCGGTTTGGCGTTACGCCGGACCGGGTGCCAGAAATTGCCGAATTAGTGGTCAAGGCCCTTGAAAGCGACGCTCCGCAACAATTTGCATCAGCGGTTTCTGATTTGCGGAAGCAATTTCAGGGCCTGCATTTCGTCAACGCCTGAGCCTTTCAAGAGCATTTCTGGTTTTGTTTGAATCACAAACGAAACCAGAAGTGCTACGACGCCAGATACTCAGAGACGCGTTTCAGGTTCAATCTGGTTCAGCTTTTACCTGAAACGCTCTAGCCCTTGAATTTGGGATGGTCACTGGCACAGACCGCTTCGGCCATTCCCACCACATTGCTCTCTACCGGAGTGCACAGCATATTTATGCAGGTGGTCATACCAAAAACATTCTCCGGATTGCCTGCATGGTTGTCAGGGTTGAACAGTGGAGAAACATGCCAAAAAGCCTTGTACCCCATCCTCTTTAGCTGATCCAGAATTGTATCGGTTTCGTCGGGATCGTCGTTTTCCAGATAGATGACCGGATGAAACCGTTCGACCAGCCCGGCGGCCCCATTGAGCGCCTGCAGTTCCAGATGTTCAACATCCATCTTCAGCAGGTCCAGGCGGCCAACATCAAAAAGATTGTCCAACGTCGAAATTGGAACCGTCTGTTGATCGGTTTTTTTCGGGTTCGATTCCAGAAACCCAACGGATATGCCGCCGAAGTTGTAATTGGTCTCATAGTTGATTTTTGGAATTTGCAATTGGCCGTTAACGTCTGACACGCCGGACATGGAAACCTGAACATTACATGCACCATTGACGATTACATTTGCGCTGAGCAACTGGGCGATAAATGGCTGCATCTCAACGGCAAAGACCCGGCCGGATTCTCCGACCATTCGGGACAATGCCACCGTGTGACTGCCGATGTTTGCGCCAACCTCAATCACCGTCGCTCCCGGTTTCAGAATTTGCCCAAACAGGTCGACCTCAGATTCGCACCACTCGCCGTAGAGCTCCAGAGAGCGCCCGATGTAAATATCGTTGGGCGGCAGGTAAAATCGGCCGTGCTTGGCGTCGACGGATTTCAGGAAGCTCGAAGTCGACGAGGGAGTGTCGGCCATGTTTTTTTTCTGCCACAAATAGCTTTTCGTGGCACAAACCATACGCAGTTTGGACATCATTCCAAGCAGCTTTATTCCGCTGCGATCTGGCTCTCGGTTTTTTCGATCCTTACGGCAGAAAACTTGAACTCGGGAATTTTCCCATAGGGATCAAGGGCCGAGTTGGTCAGGATATTCGCTGCCGCTTCAACGTATGCGAACGGCAGGAACACCATATCTTCTGCCACCGCCCGGTCAGCACGCGCCATGGTCACAATCGAGCCGCGTTTTGTGGTCAGGCGGATCAGGTCTCCGGGCTCAACTCCCAGATTGCGCAGTGTTTTGGGGTGCAGCGAACAGTTGGCCTCCGGTTCCACAGCATCAAGCACGGTCGCCCTTCGGGTCATGGAGCCGGTGTGCCAGTGCTCCAGTTGCCGACCGGTGGTTAGAATCATCGGGAACTCCGCGTCGGGTATATCGTCGGGCGCAATTATGTTGGCTGGAGTAAACTTTGCACGGCCTTCCGGGCGCGGGAACCCGTCGCCAAAAACAATCGACTGGCCCGGGTCGGTTGGCGACATGGACGGATAGGTCACAGCCTCGTTTTCCAATCGCTCCCAAGTGATGTTGTTGAGCGACTTCATACCTTGCTTCATCTCAGCAAAGATCTGGCTTGGGTGGGTATAGGACCACCCCAACCCCAACCGTTGCGCAAGATCGGTGGTAATCGCCCAATCCTCGCGGGCCTCACCAGGTGGTTGCACCGCCGGGCGGCCCATCTGGACCTGCCGGTTGGTGTTGGTAACAGTTCCGGTTTTTTCTAAAAATGCTGTGGCTGGCAGAACTACATCGGCATAATTGGCGGTCTCGGTCAGAAAGATGTCCTGAACCACCAGATGCTCCAGTTTTGCCAGTGCATCACGGGCATGTTCGACGTCAGGATCAGACATCGCCGGATTTTCACCCAGGATATACATACCTTGGATTTCGTCGTTGTGGATGGCCTCGATGATTTCCACCACGGTCAGGCCGATTTCAGCCCCAAAATCAACATCTGACTGCCAGATCTCTTGGAAGGCCGAGCGCACCCCGTCATCCATAACTGTCTGATAGTCCGGCAGGAACATCGGGATCATTCCGGCGTCAGAGGCCCCTTGCACGTTGTTTTGTCCGCGTAGTGGATGCAGGCCTGCACCAGGGTGGCCCACCTGCCCCGTCATCAGGGCCAGGGAAATCAGACACCGGGCGTTGTCAGTGCCGTGAATATGTTGCGAAACCCCCATGCCCCAGAAGATCATCCCGGCCTTGGCATTGGCAAACAGCCGTGCAACCTCGCGCAGTTTTTCCGCATCGATGCCACAGATCGGCGCCATTTTTTCAGGGCTGAACTCCTCCAGATGTTCCATCTGGGCTTCCCAGTTTTCTGTATGAGCTTCGATATACTGTTGATTATAAAGATTTTCCTTAACAATTGCGTGCATGATGGCATTCAACATCGACACATCGGTGCCCGGGCGGAATTTGAGCCGGTGAGTGGCATAACGGCCAAGGCCAACGCCGCGTGGGTCCATCACGATCAGCTTGCCGCCGCGTTTGGTGAACTGCTTGAGATAGGTCGCTGCAACGGGGTGGTTTTCGATTGGGTTACAGCCGATGACGATGGCCACGTCTGCATTCTCGATTTCGTTGAACGTGGCTGAAACCGCTCCTGATCCGACATTTTCCATCAGAGCCGCAACCGAAGACGCGTGGCACAGCCGGGTGCAGTGGTCGACGTTATTGTGCCCAAAACCCTGTCGGATGATTTTCTGGAACAGATAGGCTTCTTCGTTGGTGCACTTGGCAGAGCCGAAGCCAGCAACCGACTTGCCACCCTTTTCGTCACGTAGTTTCGCAAGGCCAGATGCTGCAAAATCCATCGCCTCTTCCCAGCTTGCCTCGCGGAAATGGGTCATCAGGTTGCCCGGCTCCACGTTCAGCCCTTTTTCGGGGGCATCCTCGCGGCGGATCAGCGGTTTGGTAAGCCGGTGCGGGTGGTGGATGTAATCGAGCCCGAAGCGCCCCTTGACGCAAAGCCGGTTTTCGTTGGATGGGCCGTCAATGCCATCGACCCACGCGATCTTTTCATCCTTAATCTTGATGCTGATCTGGCAGCCCACACCGCAAAACGGGCACACGGATTTCACTTCGCGGTCGTAGTCGGTGCTGTCGCCCACCTGGCTTTCGTCAACGCCCTGCGCCGGCATCAATGCCCCGGTCGGGCAGGCCTGCACGCATTCGCCGCAGGCGACGCAAGAGCTGGTGCCCATCGGATCGTCCATGTCGAAGACAATTTTGCTGTCGTGGCCGCGCCCGGCCATGCCGATCACCTCATTGACCTGAACCTCACGGCAGGCGCGAACACACAGGTTGCAGGATATACAAGCGTCAAGGTTGACGCGCATCGCCACATGGCTGTCATCCAGCAGTGGCACCCGTTCTGGTTCTTGCGCCGGAAACCGGCTTTCCGAAATCCCCTGCACGTCGGCCATTTTCCACAGGTGGGAGGATTTGTCGTGGGCAACGTCGCGGGCTGGTTGGTCAGCGACCAGCAGTTCCATGACCATTTTGCGCGCGGATTCTGCCCGGGCGGAGTCCGACTTCACCACCATGCCTTCGCGGGGGGTGCGAATACAGGATGCGGCCAGCGTCCGCTCGCCGTCGATTTCCACCATACAGGCGCGGCAATTTCCATCGGAACGATAGCCCTTTTCACCTGAGTGACACAGGTGGGGAATCGTTTTCCCCTCGCGCTTGGTCACCTCCCAGATGGTTTCACCAGCTGCAGCCGTGACTTCGCGCCCATCCAGGCTGAATTTGATGGAATCTGACATTCGGAGGTCTCCAACAGGTCCGGGCTTTCAGCGCGCATTAAACACAGGCTTGTTGTGCTGCAAACCTGTTAAGCGACATTTGCGCATCAAATAACGCCGGGCATAGGGTACTTGATAACCCTGGGGCATAGTTCGGTGCAAAACTCCGGCACTTCAGGCCATAACCTGGGGCTGTTTTGCCCGATTGTGCCGTGAGATTCGCGCTGGCTATTGCTTCGGAATTCAGTCAGAAAACGGTTGAACTGAAAGGACAGAAGCAATGCCGCATATCTGGGTTCGGGCGGAACAACGCAGCAACGAGCAACGCGTCGGCGTGACGCCCAAAGGGGTGGCAGCAATGATCGCTGCCGGGTTTGACTTGACGGTTGAGGAGTCGTCCTGCCGCGCCGTCGGGATCGGGGGATACCGCGCAACCGGTTGTGCTATCGCACCGGAGGGGTCGTGGCCGGAGGCCCCGGAAACGGCCATCATTTTCGGGTTGAAGGAATTACCCGACGCCGATTTTCCGCTAATTCATAATCACATCATGTTTGGCCACGCATTTAAGGGCCAGGCGGATGGCCCTGCCCTGCTGCGCCGATTCAAGGCGGGTGGCGGCGCGCTTTATGATCTGGAGTATCTGACCGAACAGAATGGCCGCCGGGTTGCTGCCTTTGGTTATTGGGCTGGGTTTGCTGGGGCGGCTGTTGGGCTGAAAACCTGGGCCGCTCAACAGGCAGGCGACCTGCCCGGGCCCACGTCGGTTGGGGTTTACAACAGCCGAGATGGCCTGGTTGCCGATTTGCAAAGCGATCTGGATGGTGCGCTGGCCAATGGTGCGGAACGCCCGACAGCCATCGTGATTGGTGCTCTGGGCCGGGTTGGCAGTGGTGCAAGTGATTGCCTGACAACGCTGGGGTTGCCGCTTACCAAATGGGACATGGCCGAAACCGCCCACGGCGGACCGTTTCCCGAAATCCTTGAGCACACGATTTTCGTAAACTGCATTCTGGCGCAGCCCGGTGTGCCGGTGTTTGTACCAAAATCCGCGTTGTCTGCAGCACGCCGGTTGTCGGTTGTGGCCGACGTTGCCTGTGACCCGAACAGTAATTACAACCCGGTGCCGATTTACAACCGTTCCACTACTTTCGCTGATCCGGTTATCCGGGTTGCGAAGGGCGACCCGCCGCTTGACGTGATGGCCATCGACAATCTGCCCTCGATGCTACCGGTTGAAAGCAGCGAGGATTACGCAGCCCAATTGTTGCCGTCGCTGCTGACGCTGGGGGATTTGGAAACAGGCGTATGGGGACGGGCAAAACGCGTGTTTGACGAACATGTCAGCAAAGTCTGAGGAGAGAGATATGACGCAGATTCACTGGATCGGTACCGGCCTGAGTGCAGTTCCCGGCATCCGCCGCCTGATCGAAAACGGCCGTAATGTCGTGGTCTGGAACCGCACCGTAGAAAAGGCACAGGAAGCCGTCGGCGATCTGACTGATGACATACGTGCCTTTTCGATGGACGCGCTGGCCGCTGCGCTGCAACACGGGGATATCGCGGTTTCGATGCTGCCCGGTGATTGGCACGTGCCTGTGGCGGAACTCTGCCTTGAGAAGGGTGCCCATTTTGTGTCGTCCTCCTACATTTCCCCTGAGATGCGGGCACTGGACGCTCGCGCAAAAACCGCCGGGCTGGCGCTGGTGAATGAGGTTGGGCTTGATCCGGGGATCGACCATGCGATGGCGCACTGGCTGATTGCGGAT
This sequence comes from Paracoccaceae bacterium, assembly GCA_024227475.1. GTDB lineage: Bacteria > Pseudomonadota > Alphaproteobacteria > Rhodobacterales > Rhodobacteraceae > Amylibacter. The sequence continues at coordinate 16,865 of JAAEUI010000257.1, forward strand.
TATCAGTCGTCCCCGGCTTACCAAGAAGAAAACGCGCTCTCCTTTATTTCGTATTGCGGCGGCATTCCCAAAATTCCAAACCCGTTTCGGTATAAGTTCAGCTGGTCCCCGCTGGGTGTGCTGAAGGCGCTGCGCTCGCCCTCCAAATCAATCGACAATTTCTCCGAGTTGAACGTTGCCCGGCCTTGGGATGCGATTTCGAGTTACGAAGCACCGCTGGATACTCCGGAAAGTTTCGAAGTGTATCCCAACCGGGATTCGCTTCCGTTTATGCAAGACTACAATTTCGATCCGGACTGGCCGGTGAAACGTTTCGTGCGCGGAACCCTGCGCCTGAATGGATGGAAAGACGCCTGGGCAGATGTATTTGCAGAAATCGAAACGCTGGAAGGCCCGGCCGGAGAGGAACGCCTGACAGAAATGTCGGATCAGTTCTGGGCCGAGAATGCTTATGATGAAGGAGAGCCGGACCGCGTTGTCTTGTGTGTTGCACTGAAGGCAGAGCGCGATGGTGCGGTTGTTTATCACAAGACCTATGCCATGGACGCCTGGGGGGATGCTGAATTTACCGCCATGGCGCGGTTGGTGTCGATTCCCGTTTCACTGGCGGTTGAAGCGGTTGCTGACGGGGAAATCGACCCGGGGGTGACGGCGGTCCCGAATGCGCCGCATCTGGTTGCCCGCTGGATGAGCACGGCTGGCGGTATCGCCCAGCATATCGAAATCAAGGACCATCTGACCGGTTGAACCGCGCGGAGAATGCCCGGGCTGGCCGGAAATCTTTATTCAGCCACATGGGCGATGAAGGTTTCGGAACGGTCAGGTTGCGAGGTCACAACCCCGTCGGCACCAACCTCGATGGCAGACCCCGTCTGAATGACCGCAGAGCCGGTGCCGACCAGCATCGGGATGTTGTACTCGCGTGCGACGATGGCCATATGGCTGAGCCAGCCGCCAACCTCAGAGACAACCGCGCCAGCCTGAAGAACGTATGGCATCCACGACGGGTGAATCATGCTGCACAACAGGATATCACCGGTTTCAAAACCGGCGAGTTCGCCGCCTGTTTGTGCCTGATCAGCCGAGACGACATACGCCCTTCCACGTACCGGCCCTGCGCCTGAAACCCAGGAAGCCGCGGAATGGCGGCCACCCGCAACCCGATCGGAAAACGGATTGCTGGCCTGTTCAAGTTCACCGCGGGTTATTCTGGATGGCAGGGAGGGCGCAAAGCCAAACGCGCGGTGCCTTGCCTGGCGTTCAAGTGCCATCGCCAGGGTTTTGCCTGTTTCACTGCTCAGGGCAAACACTTCCTCAAATGTGAGGAAAAAAACCAACCCGTTCCCTCCCAGAAACCGATCCAGAGCCAACACTGATTTTCGGATCAATTCCAGATGCCGCAGAGCGTGGTGTTTGGCCTCCTCTTTCAGGGATTGATAACGCTGTGCAGTTTCGGCCAACTGCCGCAATGCTGAATCCCGGAGTTTCAATTGCGGTGGTTGTGGTGCTGTAGCGGTCTCTACAATGCCCGGCCTGAGGAGTTGGTCCAGCGTATCGGGAATCTCGGCATACCGGGGTTCCCCCAATTCATAATCAAAGACCGACCGGTGGCCCATTTGCTGGTGTAGCCATCCCCGCCTAGTTTCACCGGGCATCACTGCCGCCTGTTGCAGCAACCCTGTGGAACTGTACGCCGCCTGCCCGCCGATAAGATCCTGAAGCGCCAACCCTTCCCGATCGCCGGCTTTTCGCGCTTCATCGGAAAAATAGCTGGCGGCAATATTAATCATTTCAATTTCAACATGAGTCCAGCACAGGAATTCCTGGTATATTTCCTCCAGTTGTTCCAGAGACGGCTGCAGATCCAACCGCGAGAAATCCAAAGCGTTCCAGATATGCAGTTTTTTGTGAAACTCAGGCAGAAACCCCTGCCGGTAGTCCTGTTCAATCGCATTGTCCGCACGCGCCAGACGGCGAACTGCCGCCGCATTCATCACCACTGCATTGCGCGATTTTAAGGCCACATCAGAATACAGCCGTCCAAATACCGTGACCAACTGAGATGGCGCGTTTTCCTGTGCCATATAGCGCAGGCCAAGGCGTCTGCAGGCCAGGTCCACACTGCCTCCGGGCGCCCAGATTTGCTGCATATAGGACAGCGACAAGGGCGTTGGTCGTGGCAGGACTTCTGACATCTCGTCCATTTCCAGAACGATTTCGTCAAGCGGCCCTACGTCGAACCGATCCGTCAGGCGGCTCCATTCGTCCTGAATTTGCTTCGCGGCAGTATCACTGGCGCTGACAGCGGTGATATCACGGCTTTGCACCAGCTGTATCCGGCCACCTGCGCTGACCCATTCTATGTCCTGGGGTGCTTCAAAATGCTGCTCGATTTTGGTGCCCAGGGTGTGCAATTCAGCCAGATCAACAGGGCCATCCAGGCCCACAGCGCCAGAAGCCCGCCCCATTCTCAGCGTTGTTGGGGTCACCCTGCCGGACACCAGATCGTCGGCGGTGCCCTCTGCGTATTCCAGCATCATCATCCCAGGTGCGATCGGATCACGCGTGAAAAGAACCCCGGAGTAATCCGCCTCGACCATTTGCTGGATCAGGATGTTATAGCCACCTTCGGTGTCAGGGCTGGCATAGCGTTCAACACGAGCCGCCTGAAACGAGGCCAGGACCCGGTCAATCGCATGCTCCACTGATCCGCGAGTTACGTTCAAATGACTTTCAAAAACGCCCGCGAAGCTCTGATTATCGCCGTCCTCAGCCGAGGCGGAACTGCGAACCGCAACATCCGATTTGCCCACCAGTTGCCAAATTCTATCTAACATTCTTTCGCGAGCAGCCCCTTCAGCCGCGCCAAACCGCCGCAAAAACCATTCATTCAGGACAACGCCGTCCGGCACGTCGATGCCAGCACCCTGCATTTGCGATAGGCGCAGGGTTTTGTTGCCGCAACCCACAACATGCCCGGTTGCCGATAGGGGGATAATCCCGAAATTCCTGAGCCTGATTTTCCAGCCAGCAACCAGAAAACGCAGCGCCTGAATACCTCTGCGCGCTGACCCGCTGACAATGCAGCGTTGGGCCAGCAAAAGGATCAGCGCAAAACACAGATAGATGTTGCCAAGAGCTGACAAACGAAAAACCAAACCAAACAGCAGCGGCCCGCCGAGCCCCCAGCACAGGGCTTTCTGGCGGGGTGTGGAGGCGAGAACAATTTGCAGATACAGGCCGGCAAGCACTGTGAAAACCGCCGGGAGAACAAAGAAGGGATCCGGCCTGCCAGGTGCCAAAACCCACAGGAACGGCTGCGTTTGTGATAGGCCGGATTGCTGTACCGCAGCAAGGCCCAACATCATCAGCGGAAGAAAGGCAAGGGCAAAAAGATTGCGCAGTGGCGTCAGCCCGTGACTGCGATAAAAGGCGCGAATAGCCCGGCTCATTCGTGGGGGGTCATCCTTCAGGCCCGCCTTTATTTGCTCCAGATCCAAGCGAACTGCTGCCAGTTTAATCTGGTCGCGCTCAGCTTTGAGTGCAATCGGCAGAACCAGTATCCGCGAAACCAGCGCCAGAAGCGCCACCGCCAGCACGATATGGCTTTGCCCGGCGATCCAATCCAACCCGCGCGCCAGAAAACCAACTGCCTTTTGCCAATGCGTTTGTTGAGCAGATTTGACCCAGTCTGCAATGTGAGGCTTTGGCGGCGGGAGAACAAAAAACTCCCATGGCACGGTGTAACGGCCGCGATAGTCACGTCCGGCCCTCGATAATTCCAGACCAAGAACCTGGGAAATGAAACAGCTTCGTCGATCATAACATGCGGCAACAACCGGTTTGTCGGGCAACGCGGCAAGGGCCTTTGTCAACGCGTTGGTGGGCAGTGCGCGCAACGGAACGTTAATCGCTCCCGGCAGATGCTGAACCGCAAAATCCCCGGGGTAACGCACATCCAGAAACTGGATATCCTCCTGTTCTGTTAAAGCTTTTATTTGCTTTGTGTCAAACAGGGTATCCCGGTTAGCATATTCGGGAATTGCGCGCAGATCGCTCAGGCCACGCACCGTTTGGTCAGTAAATTCGCGACCTTCAACGATCCATTTTTCAAGACCGCCGGCAATAAACCGACAGTCGACACCCAGCTTGGCCAGTTGTTCGCAGCTTTCCGAACTGCGGTTGCCGTTGTGGCAGAACAAGACGACCTTTTGCCCCCCCAGGCTCGCTGGGTTCTGCTGCAAATCGGGGAACCGGACATGGCGCGACATCGGCAGCGTTCCCATCTGGTTTTCGCCTCTTTCCCGTACGTCAAGGAACATTGCCTGGCTTTCGCCGGAGCGCAGTTTCTCCAGCATCGCTGCAGCTTGTGTCGTGGTGATCGAAAACTGGTTTTCCCTCTGGTCTGAGAAGCTCATCTCTTTTAGGGAAGCATCCAGTATCTTGGTGCCCTCAAACTGCGCGGGGCGCACTAGCGTTGCCTGCAAATGCTCCAGCCGCGCAGAATTGGACACGCGGTACTGCCAGTAATTGGCCCAAACCAAGACCAGGCATGAGACAAACAGCCCGATCGCCGCCCACCGCATTTGTGTGTGCCGCCTAGCCTGCGCTACACGGCGCTGCGTTCTGGCACCAGCGACAATCGCGCCGCCTCCCAGCATGGCAGCCGCCAGCGCAAACAGCTGAGACAAAGAAGATACCGAGCCTATGACCAGCTCGGGTGAAGGAATCGCCCAAACCGGAGCGGCGGTAAAAAGCGCCGAAAGGGCTGTGCAGAAACCCAGCCCAATTGTGCAATACATATTGCTCTTTTTGCTCAAAAACCAACCCCACTGTATCCTTCGGACGAGGTGACCCCAGAGTGTTTCAGGTTTGAACGGCTTCAGGCCAAACCTGAAACGCCGTTCTCAGCATCAAGTGACGCTGTGCATCACGGTTCATTGGCCTTGCAAACAAACCTGGACGCGCTCCAATGGAGGCTCATCCCAATCCATCCGGCGTATGGTTCACGGGTAAATTTTTAATTAACTTTGCTAGAAGCTTAACCATTTGCCCGTTCCGGTTGAGGGGGCACATTTTCCCTCGCGTGAACTGCATGGCAGCGGTGCACACAGGTAAATACCGACCGAGCGGGGAAACTGCACATCCCTTGTTAGCCCGTGAAACAGGCCATTTTGCCCCTTGCATTCATCTGGCACCAAGAGTACATCCCAGCGGCACGGACCGATAGCTCAGCTGGATAGAGTACCTGACTACGAATCAGGGGGTCGGGGGTTCGAATCCTCCTCGGTCCGCCATTTTTTTCCGATAATTCAAACTCTTGTAGAATATCCGGCCATCTTGCCCTACGTCAGTTTGCCTATTTGGTGCAATTTTAGTGCAAAAGCCGGTAAAACTGGTAGACTGCTCATATCCAGGCAACGATGGAGCGCTGCCTGTGGGAAGCATTACGAAAATCCAATCGGCTAAAGGAACCCGGTGGCGAGCTCAAGTTCGCCGCAAGAATTATCCAATGTTGTCCTCAAATTTTGATCGAAAGACGGACGCCCAGCGATGGGTGCGTGACCAAGAGGCCAAGATTGATCAAGGCAAAGTTATTTATGACGCCATGGACCGCAAACGCCCTCTGCGCAAACTGTTGGATCGATACATAACTGATGTTTTACTACAAGAGAAAA
>JAAEUI010000258.1 GCA_024227475.1 Paracoccaceae bacterium
ATCATACCTTGCCTCCAGTGGCATTTGTTGCACAACCCCATTTTGTTGCGTCAGGGCGTACTGGACGCCTTCTGCCGGTGAAATGATTTTTAGGGCCTGGGTTGGGATGGCGGGTGCGATCGGGGATCTACCGGCAATAAAGAGCGTTTTTACCGGCTGCGCACAACCGACTTGTTTAATGTTGATTAAACTGTTTTGGCACAGCGCGATACGGGTTATGTTCAGCTTGTCAATCGCGGCCTGCACCCGATCGGTCAGGGTATCATGGCCTGTGAGGGCATTCACAATATCGAAAAACAGCGGTGCCGCGGTTTGACTGCCGACCAGTGCCGAATTGCGCCGTCCGTCAAAATGGCCGACCCAGACGGCCAGCACATAGGGGCCAAAAACACCAAGAGTCCAGGCATCGCGCAGGCCGCTGGATGTCCCGGTTTTCCAGTAAGCGGACACAGTTTGCGCTCCGGTGCTGAATGCTGTGACGTCCGGTTGAAAAGGACGTTGCAACATTTTCAGGGTCAGATATGCCGATTCCGGGCTTAGCATCTGTCTACCTGCTGTCTCCGGTGCATCCTGTGTTGCGCGTAATGGTAACAGGCGTCCGCCATTGGCCAACATGGTATACAGCATGACCAGATTGCGCATACTGACCTCGGCCCCGCCAACCACAAGCGCCAGACCGTAATGGCTCTGGTCATGCGGCAATGCCAG
>JAAEUI010000259.1 GCA_024227475.1 Paracoccaceae bacterium
ATCGGGGTCTGGCCGTTTGTGCTGATTTTTGGCCTTACCAGTTTTCTGGGTGCTGCGTTGGGAATTTGGCTGTTCTACATCCATCATCAGTTTGAAGAGGCGCACTGGGATCAGCCGGAAGACTGGAATGTGCACGAGGCTGCTCTGAATGGCTGTTCGCACTATGACCTGCCCAAGCCCCTGCGCTGGCTGACCGGCAACATTGGTGTGCACCACGTTCACCACCTTTACAGCCGCATCCCGTTTTACCGCCTGACCGAAGTTCTGCGCGATCACCCGGTGTTGGGCGATGTGAAACGTCTGACCCTGTGGCAGAGTTTCGGCTGCATCAACCTGCGTCTGTGGGATGAGGGGCAGCGACGGATGGTAAGGTTTGCCGAGGTGCGGGTTTAAACTACCCGTCTGGGCACTGGCTATTTTCAACCAAATGGTTGAATAACAACAATAAGATGAATCTAGCCAAAACTGCCCTGTGCCAGTCAATCGCTCAATAATAAATTGATAATTTACAATAACTTACCGACTGCATGAGTCGTTGACTCTCCACCCCCTCCCGCCTATTTTCCGCGCAACTGTCCAAAGGCCCGCAAAGGTGCTGAAATCAGGAGGCTCGAGCAATGTCCGACAGCCCCGATGACAAGCGGTTGAGCGAACTGGATGAGAAGCTCCGCGCGGCGCGCAAGGCCAATGAGCCGGAAGCCGCAGAAGAGCATCACGTCTCCCAGGCCCAGGCCGGCTGGCGGATGGTGACAGAGCTTGTGGTGGGTCTCCTCATGGGCTTTGGGATTGGATACGGGCTTGACGCCC
>JAAEUI010000260.1 GCA_024227475.1 Paracoccaceae bacterium
AGAAATGCCTTCCGATCCCGAGGAAGTGCAGGCGGCGATAGATGAAGGAATTAAGCTGAATGAACTCACCCAGCCGGAATGCATGTTAGTGGAAGATGGCCACGTTAGGTCCAACGTATGCTTCAAAATGGAGCTGGGTGAAAAAGATGCCAGCGGTCGTCCCAGACCGATCAAAATAGATGGTTCCGAATTTGAATTGAATGTTGATACTTTAATTACGGCCATCGGCCAACGCGTTGTACTGGATTTTCTGCCCGGCGGTGAACTGACTGTGGACAAGGACAGCATGGAAACTCAACTGGAGGGCCTGTTCGCCGGCGGTGACGCCATTCGCGGCGCTTCCTCCCTGATCAACGCCATCGGCGATGGTCGCCGCGCCGCCGGATCCATCATGAAAAAAGCCGGTCACGAGCCCAGGGTCCGGTTGGCGCCCGAGGACCGGCGCCGGCCCAATCTGCCCGACCTTGGCATCAGGCAAGCTCGCCGCGGCTTTGGCACCGAAATGCCCGAACTCGATCCCCAAGAGCGACTTAATTTCGAGCTGTACGTCAAGACGCTGACCGAGGCCGAGGCAGTCGATGAAGCCTCCCGCTGCCTTCAGTGTGATCTGGTCTGCAATGTCTGCGTCTCCGTTTGCCCCAACAGGGCCAACCTTGCCCTGCGCGCCGAACCCGTTTCCTACCCGCTGCAGCGTGCCATGAGAAGCGGTGACGGCACGGAGGTGGAGACCCTGGACAAGGTTGAGATCGGCCAGTTCTATCAGATCGTCAACCTAGCCGACTTTTGTAACGAATGCGGCAACTGCGACACCTTCTGTCCCACCAGCGGTGCGCCTTACAAGGATAAGCCCAAGATGCACCTGACGCGCGCCAGCCTCGAAGCTTACGGTGAGGGCTTCCACCTCGTCGGGCCCGGGCGTATGGAAGCCATGTTCGGTGGCGAACCCGCCACCCTGACCGAATCCGACGGCAGGTTCGTATACGAGGATTCAGAAGCGAAGGTTGAGCTCTCAGCAGAAAAGTATGAGGCCCGCAGGGTGGAACTCAAAAATGGAACCGACACCAAGGATCTCAGCTGCGCGGCGGAAACCGCCGTGCTTTACAGGCTGATTAGTTCACGACAGCCCTTTGCCGGATAGTAACCGTTCACGGGTTCAGGATTCAGAGGTTCACGTCAAAAAAACAAGCACTTGATTCCAAATAAATATCAAATCCCAACGACCCCGGCCCGTTTTCAACTCCCGGGAAAGCGTGGCAGTTCTAATTTGGGATTTACAGTATTTCAAGGAGATCGAAAACATGGCAGTAGGCAAAGCAGTA
>JAAEUI010000261.1 GCA_024227475.1 Paracoccaceae bacterium
ACACGGTACTTGTGGTGTGTTTAGATGGCGCCGACTTCGATTTTAGAGCCGTCGTTCAGGCGCGACAGGTTGAATGGCGTGGCATCGATAAGTGGTGTGTTGTTAACCACTAAATCCGCCGCAACCTTGGCCAAACCCGGGCCTAAACCAAAACCATGGCCTGAGCAGCCTGCCGCCAAATAGAATCCCTCGACATCGTCAACAGCAGACATAACCGGCACGGCATCTGGCGTGCAGTCTACGTAACTGCCCCAACTTTCGGCAATTTCGATATCCTTAAGTGCCGGAAACAGGCTACGTACGGCGTGAAGTGTTTGCTTAATATTCTTACCGTGCGGATCAGGGTTTAATATCCGCATGGCTTCCATGGGCGAGGGGCCGGTATTTTTCCAGCGGTTAATGGCTTCAGGGCCTTTGAAGAACGAGCTTCCCAGGTTGACCTGTACCGCCTTAATGCGCTTCATAAACATCGGCATGAACTCTTTGGCAAAGCGAATACCCTGCGGGGTAAATTCCAGCAATGCTGTGCCACTTAGCGCTACGGTATAGCTGCCGTCTAAACGGCGGGTGAGGGCTACGCCAGAGGTGTAAATGGCCTCACCGATATTCTCAATAGGTTTGGAACGAAAGGCGGTTTGTCTTACGCTAGCCTGAGGGAAGCGAATACCGTGATGGCTGCAAAACGTTGACGCCCAGGCGCCAGCTGCACACAACACACGCTGGGTGCGAATGGTGCCTTTTTCGGTGATCACAGCCTCAACTTTGCCATTGGTGATGTCCATGCCACGCGCCGCGCATTGCTGATGGATGGTGGCGCCGTAACGGCGTGCACCTTCGGCAATCATTGGCGCGGCGATAGCGGGTTCACCTTTGCCATCATCGATAGAGTGAACACCTCCTAACCAGGTGCGGCCGTTGGCCGGGATCATCTCGTTGGCTTCTTTGGCGCTTAACATACGGGTGTTAACGTTGAATTGTTTGGCTACGTCGCGCCAGCTGTCCCATTCTGCTAATTGTTG
>JAAEUI010000262.1 GCA_024227475.1 Paracoccaceae bacterium
AGAGGACGTGATTTTGACCAATTTGAAGGCCAAACCCAATGATGGACCGGTGTCGCGTTATATCAATCGGCCCTTATCGGTGAGGATTTCCCGTCGACTGGTGAACCACCGCATCACACCCAATCAAATATCGCTGTTCTCATTCCTGTGCTCCGTGCTGGCCGCCGGCCTGTTTGCACTCGATGGTTATTTGGCTCTGTTGCTGGGTGGTTTTGTGGCACAATTCGCCTCGATCGTAGACGGCTGCGACGGCGAAGTGGCCAGGCTCACACATCAAAGCAGTCCCTACGGCGGATGGGTTGATGCGGTACTGGATCGCTATGCCGACGCCTTCCTGCTTTTCGGTCTCACCTGGCACGTGTACGCAGATAAGACGGACATTCTGATCCTGTTAATTGGATTTCTGGCGATTATCGGTTCCTTTATGCTGAGCTATACGGCAGACAAACACGACAGCCTCATGCGCGATCGGATCAGCCATGGCAAAGGATTGCGTCTGGGTCGCGATATCCGTGTCTTTCTGATATTTCTCGGTGCCGTATTCAACCAGGCGTATTTGGCCCTGATTGTGATTGCCGTCGTGATGAACACTGAAACCATACGCCGCCTGATCATCTGCCGCGATCATGGATAGTATTGAGTGCTCCCAACAAAGAATCCGAGAGATCATTGCGGGCTCTGGAGTGTCGCAAAATCCGCCTCATGCCGAAAACACTCTAAAATGGCTGTTCACACTTGAGCCCGAAGCCGACCCGGCCTTGCAGATAGCCGCGCTCGCCCATGATATCGACAGAGCTGTTGAGACCCGCAAAGTGCGTCGTGCCGATTTCAGTGATTATGATGCCTTCAAAGCCGCTCATGCACGCAGCGGAGCAGAGTTTCTGAGAATGATCCTGAACAAGTGCGGTGTGGCCAAATCTGTTGCCGATGAAGCTTGCCGCCTGGTAAGACTGCATGAGGTTGGCGGCGATCCCCGGTCCGATTTGCTCAAGGATGCGGACAGTATATCCTTTTTTGAGGTGAATATGCCTCTGTATTACCAGCGCGAAGGTTGGGAGGAAACCAGGCGTCGCTGCAACTGGGGCTACCGGCGCCTCTCGGTGCGGATGAAAAAGATTGCCCGGCGTATAACATACAAGGACGAGGTGCTGACTCGCCTGCTAAAGGAGGCCA
>JAAEUI010000263.1 GCA_024227475.1 Paracoccaceae bacterium
AAAACCGCGCTGAAACTGGCTGACTATGTTGTGACCGAAGCAGGTTTCGGGGCCGATCTGGGGGCTGAAAAATTCCTGAACATCAAATGCCGCAAGGCTGGCCTGTCACCCGATTGTGTTGTGCTGGTTGCCACCGTTCGTGCGATGAAGATGAACGGCGGTGTCGCGAAAGCTGATCTTGGAGCAGAGAATGTCGCCGCCGTTCAGGAAGGTTGTGGCAACCTTGGTCGCCATATCAACAACCTCAAGAGCTTTGGCGTGCCGGTTGTGGTTGCCATCAACCATTTTGTCACCGACACCGACGCCGAAGTGAAAGCTGTGCAGGACTTTGTGACTGAGCAGGGCTCCGAAGCTATAGTTTCGCAGCACTGGGAATTTGGTTCCAAAGGTTCGGCAGCTCTTGCCAAACGTGTTGCTGAAATAGCTGACAGCGGCGTTTCGCAGTTCGCACCGATCTATCCTGACGAAATGCCACTGTTCGAAAAGATCGAAACCATCGCCAAGCGTATCTACCGTGCGGACGAGGTTCTGGCGGACAAAAAAATCCGCGATCAGCTGCATCTGTGGGAAGAGCAGGGCTATGGCAACCTGCCGGTCTGTATGGCTAAAACCCAATACAGCTTCTCGACCGATCCAAACCTGCGCGGTGCGCCGGACGGCCATTCGGTGCCGATCCGTGAAGTTCGTTTGTCTGCGGGTGCCGGATTTGTCGTTGTCGTGTGCGGTGAGATCATGACCATGCCGGGCTTGCCGCGGGTGCCGTCTGCTGAGGCGATCCACCTGAATGACGAAGGCCAGATTGAGGGTCTGTTTTAAGAGTTTTGAGGACGATGGGTCGCGGGTTTTTCGATTGCAACGGTTTCCCGGCAAAGCTAGGAAACCAGCATGATCAAGAACCCAGAATCCTGCGATTCCATGGCCGAGTTACGCACCGCGATCGACGCTTTGGATGCTGAACTTGTGGGCTTGCTGGCAAAGCGGGCTCACTTGATTGATAGAGCAAGCGAGCTGAAAACCGAAAACGGCTGGCCGGCCCGGATTGCGGAACGGGTTGAAGAAGTTGCGCAGAACGCGCGAAAGAATGCTAACGCCACCGGGTTTGATCCCGATCTAGCTGAAAAGCTGTGGCGTGAACTTATTGATTGGTCGATTGCCCGCGAAGAGCAGGTTCTGGGCCTAGACAGTTAAACTGAAAGGGAGACCAATGGCTGCAAAAATTATCGACGGCAAAGAATTTGCCGCCTCCGTTCGTGGAAAAGTGGCTGATCACGTTGCCCGGCTGAAAGAGCAAAACGGCATAACGCCCGGTTTGGCGGTTGTTCTGGTGGGCGAAGACCCGGCGAGCGCAGTTTACGTCAAGAACAAAGGCAAATCGACGGTTGAAGTGGGCATGAATTCGTATGAGCACCGTCTGGATGCGGATACATCTGAGGAAGTGCTGCTGGCGCTGATCGATCAGCTGAACAACGACCCGGCGGTCCACGGCATTCTGTGCCAGCTGCCGCTGCCCGGGCACCTGAACGAGGAGCTGGTGATCAATTCGATCGTGCCGGAAAAAGATGTGGATGGTTTCCACATTTCAAACGTTGGATTGTTGGGCACTGGGCAGAAATCCATGGTTCCTTGCACACCTCTGGGATGTCTGATGATGCTGCGCGATCATCACGGCTCGCTCAGCGGCCTGAACGCGGTTGTGGTTGGCCGGTCCAATATCGTTGGCAAACCGATGGCGAACCTGCTGCTGAAAGACAGCTGCACCGTCACCATCGCGCATAGCCGCACCAAGAATATTGAGGACCTGTGCCGTTCTGCCGATATCGTTGTGGCTGCTGTTGGCCGCCCGGAAATGATCACGGGAGACTGGATCGGTGACGGTGCCACCGTGATCGACGTGGGCATCAACCGGATTCCGCACCCGGAAAAAGAAGGCAAAACCAAGCTGGTGGGAGATGTACATTTTGCCAGTGCGGTAGAAAAAGCCGGTGCCATCACGCCGGTTCCCGGCGGTGTTGGTCCGATGACCATTGCCTGTCTGCTGGCCAATACCGTAACCGCGTGCTGCCGCTCCAACGGATTGGAAGAGCCTGAAGGGCTGACAGCTTAAATAATCTGAATGAGTGCCAGAAACAAAAAACGTCCCAAAAGGGTGCTTTCGTCGTAGGCAGTGTTTGTTACCTTTAAAAGTCAAACCAGCGCGCGGCGGGCCGCGCGCTGGTTTGATACTCAAGCAACAAAACGGGTCAAACCACATCGTCTGTCAGACCAACCCAACTCACACACTTGGTAACACCCATCTGACTGACGGCGTTACAGCCCATCTCTGTAACACTTGAACAATTATGCAGGACAAAGAGCGGTTCAAGGGGGTCCAAAAATTATTTTTTCAACTGTTTGTTTTCTGCCGACCCGAAGGCATGGGAACCGGCAATGACTTTTGCCCGGTTAGCACCGCTACCGCCTTTTGTTGCATCAGGTTTTGAAGGGCCGGATCGGTGGTTTTCAATCCGCCTGTGAAGGTGCCGAATGCGGGCAGGACGATCCGAGCGGAATCAACCAGGAAACATGACCTGGTCACGGAATGGCCCCTGATGGAAACCGTGGTTTTGGGGTGGTAATGGCCGGATATTTCCCCGGTCGCTGACGGTTCTGCAATATGGCGGAAGGTCAAACCCTGCAGCTTGAATTCCGCTAAGTGTGTGCCGCCAAGTTCTATCGGGCCGGGGTCATGGTTTCCTTCAATCCATATCCAGCGCCGGCCAGCGATAAGGCTGGTTAGCAAAGTGTGTATATCCACAGGCAGGGCGCTGCAGGCTGCCAGGTCGTCGAAACTGTCACCCAGACAGACGACGGTTTGCGGAGCCAGTATCTGAATGGCGGAAGCCAATCGATCAAACGTGTCCTGGTTTTCATATGGTGGCAGCAAGGTGCCGCCAAGCCGGGCGATACGATCAGATTTTCCCAAATGCAGGTCTGAGACGCACAACAATCGCTGGTCTGACCACCACAAAAGGCCGCTTGGAAGGGCGACAAGAGAGGCCCTGTGAAAAGTGAAGGAATAGCCCGACATTCAGGTACAAAACAGGAACACGGCAATTATTGCAAGCTAATTCAGCCCGGCTTCACGCATCAGGTCTTCGGCCTCCTTTTCTAACAACACCGTGACCGCACTGCCCGAAATCGCCACTTTGCCGACCTCCAGCAACAGGGGCGCGGAAAGAGGTGTGATGTGGGGTGCAGTTATTTGATCGATGCGCCCCTCAACACGCGTCAGCATTTCCTCAATCCGACCGAAATCCACCAGACCGCTCATGGCCTCGCGACGGGTAATTTCAAGCATCAGGTGGTTGGGGTCGTATTTGCGCAGCGTGTCGTAGAGAATATCTGAAGAAAATGTGGCCTGCCGCCCGGACTTTCGCTTACCGGGAAGGTTTTTTTCGATAAGGCCGGCAATGGTTGCAACGTTGCGAAAACTGCGTTTCATCACAGCGTTTTCGCCAAGCCAGGTAGAAAGACCGTCCCGCAACCCCGCTGGCGTTAGCAAGGTTGCTGCATCAGGGACCGGCTCCAGCCCCCAGATCAAAAGTGCGTAGTCGGTACTTACAAAGCCGATGGGATGAAGGCCCGCCTCTTCCATACGTCGGGTTAGCAGCAGGCCGAGTGTCTGCAAAGCATTGCGGCCTGCAAAGCCATAAAAACAGGTGTAGGCCATGTCCCCGCGCCAAAAGGACTCGACCAGCATCCGGCCTGGTTCTGGCAGCTGAGAAATGCGACGCTGAACAGTCAGCCAGTCAATGGTATGCGCGGGCAGGGCGTCCCAGTCGCCGGAGTACAGCAAGGCTACAACCCGGTGAGACAGAACCGTTGAGGTGGCGAATTTTGTGCCGCTGAACACTGCAATCCGGGGTTTACGCCCCGCTTGTTTGGTGACCTCCACTGTCATTTCGCGCAGACCTTCGTATCGCACAACCTGACCACCGATGAGGAACGTGTCCCCGGCAACCAGCGTTGCGGCAAAGGACTCTTCGACCTCTCCAAGCGGTGTTCCACCGCGCCGGTTCTTCATCCGCACTGCGAGTGTTTCGGTATCCACTATGGTGCCGATGTTCATCCGGATTGCGCGTGTGCTGCGCGGGTCGCGGAGCTGCCACTCCTTGGTTGGGTTCTGCATCAGACGCTGCCAGCGGTCATAGGCTTGCAGTGCATAGCCACCGGTCGCGCAGAAATCCAGGCACGCGTCAAACTCGGCGCGTTGGAGACCGGCGTAAGGGCCGGCAGTGGTTACTTCTGAATACAGCGCGGAAGCGTCAAACGGGCCGGAACAGGCGCGGATCAGGATGTGCTGACACAAGACATCCAGCGGGCCGGGGCCGCGCGGCTCTCCGTCCAGCTCATGGGCTTTGACAGCGTCCAGCGCCGCCTGACATTCCACCACCTCAAACCGGTTGGCTGGCACAATGATGGCGCGTGACGGGGCGTTGTAGCGATGGTTCGAGCGGCCGATACGTTGTACCAGCCGCTTTACGTTCTTGGGCGCACCAATCTGGACCACCAGATCGACGTTGCCCCAGTCAATGCCAAGGTCAAGCGAACCGGTGCACACAACAGCTCGCAGGGTTCCTGCAACCATCGCGGATTCGACCCGATCCCGGGCTTCGCGCGACAACGAGCCATGGTGAAGGCCAATCGGCAAATCCTCTGTGTTTGCCCGCCACACCGCCTGGAAGAAGATTTCTGCCTGCGCGCGGGTGTTGATGAACACCAGAGTTGTGTTGGCTTTGTGAATTTCCTCCATCACCTCGGGCACCGAATAAACGGCACCCGCTCCGGACCAAGGCGGCGGGTTCTGTGTTTGCAGAATGGAGATATTCGGGTCGGGCCCGGGATCAGCCAGCAGAATATTGCAGGGATCGGGATGGTGGGCCAGAAACGATGCCAAGGCCGGCGGGTCTTCAACGGTTGCCGAAAGCCCGATACGCTGCAGTCCGGGTTCGAGCGCTTGCAGACGCGACAAACACAGCATCAGTTGATCACCGCGCTTGCTTTCGGCCAAGGCGTGGATTTCGTCGACAACCACCCGCTTCAGCCCCCTAAAAATGCGCGGGGCATCCTCGTACGATAGCAGAATAGCCAGGGATTCAGGCGTCGTCAGTAAGATATGGGGTGGGTCTGCCCGTTGTCGTTTGCGACGGGTTTGCGATGTGTCCCCGGTGCGGTCATCAAGCCGGATCGGCAAGCCCATTTCATCAACCGGGGTCTGAAGATTGCGCCGGATGTCCGCCGCCAGTGCCTTGAGGGGTGATACATAAAGCGTATGCAAACCAGTGTGGTTTCCGGCAGACAGCTCGATGAGCGTGGGCAGAAACCCGGCCAGCGTCTTGCCACCACCGGTCGGCGCGATCAGAAGTGTTGCCGGATCGCCAGCGCGGTCCAGAAGGTCCCGTTGATGGGGATGAATCTGCCAGCCGCGAGACTCAAACCAGCTTTGAAATATGGGCGGCAGCTTTGACATATTTCAGGATAGCCGTCCCCACCACCGATGCAAAGCAATTGGTTACCTGTCGATCTGGCCTTCCGCAACGAACAGGTTTTCCCAGGCTCGTTCCACCAGATCAACTGCCATATTGTGTGGCCGCCCTTCATAATCGCAGATCGATTTCATCTGGGTAATCAGAAACGGAGCATGATAGGCGGAATAGGCGTTGTCTGCCTGTGGATAGAGTTTTGAAAACAGATGAATCAGCACTTCCTCGTCCAAGGGCATTTTCATTGCCTTGGAGACCAGCGCGTAAATCTGGATCATCTGGTCGCGTGATGGGCGGTCAATCAGCACCTTATAGAATATCCTGCGCAGTGCGGCGCCGTCGAATATCTCGGCCGGGTGAAAGTTGGTCGAGAAAATGACCAGGGTATCGAAGGGAACCAGAAACTTCTCGCCCGATTGCAAGGAAAGGATATCCTCGCCGCCTTCCATGGGAACGATCCAACGGTTGATCAGGGTTTGTGGTGGTTCCACTTGACGGCCAAGGTCATCAACGATGAACACCCCGCCCGCCGCCTTAAGCTGCAGCGGGGCCTGATAGGTTTTGGAATTGCTGTTGTAGTTCAGTTCAAGCATGGAAAGTGTCAGCTCGCCGCCGGTTATCACTGACGGGCGGTTGCACAGAACATACCGGTTGTCGAACTGCATGCCGGAACGACGCAGCGAATTCGGATCAACGGCACTTTCTTGTGCGTTGCCGTGCACGATGGGGTCATAGACCGAAATCACCTGCCCTGAATACTCCAACACCTTTGGCACAAATATCCGGTCGCCCAGGGCATCACGCACACCATTGGCAATGGACGACTTGCCGTTGCCGGGTGGGCCATACATCAGAATGGACTTACCGGAGTTCACAGCCGGTCCCAGCTGGTCCAGCAGCCCCTCAGGCAGGATCAGATGCCCCATAGCCCCAAGAAGAGCGTCCTGGGTGATGCCGACGTTTGCAACCGACTGAAGTGCAACCTGACGCTTGTAGTGATCAAGTGGTATCGGTAGGGCGCCGAAGTATTCAGACTGGGCCAGAGCATCCAGCGCCCGGGACTTGCCGTTGTCGGACAATTGGTAACGCATTGCCGAAGAACGCCCCTCGCCGGTGTTCCCCAGAACCTCGATCATGCCCGAAAGGCGGGCAAGTTCAACCAGCTCCAGTGCAATCGGGGCAGTACAACTCAGTGCCTTTTCAACCTCAGTCGCCGTCTGGACGTTTTTGCGAAACATTGTCTTGATAAGTATGTCACGGGCGAATACCGGATTAAGTCCGGTCGCCTCAATCGACATGGGCACCTGCGGAAGGTGCGGAATCCGCGCCTGCACGTTCATTTTTTACCTACTGCTCTTTTTTGCATCAGTGTATCCGCCCTAGCGCAAGGAGGTAAACAAAAACCGCAAATGCTTTTGCTCTAATCCGCGATATGTTCTAGTTTTGCCTAAAAAAATGACGAAACGGAGGCAGTGTGAGCCGTATTTCCAGCCTTAGGTACGTGTTCTTTCTGATCGGCGTGTTTTTTCTGCTTGCACTTGGCAGGCTGAATGCCGGCCATGTCCTTATTATGAGCTTTGATGGTGACGCGCTTCACATGGCGCAGATCGTGTTTCGGATGGCTGACGGTGAAATTCCGCATCTGGATTTTCAAACCCCGCTTGGTGCGATGGCATTCTTGCCGATTACCTTTTTTTTAGGGCTTGGTCATGACCTCGGATCCGCCTTTGCCTTCGCCCCTGTACTGATCGGCAGCATATGCCTGCCTGTGCTCTACTGGATTGGCAAAACCCGATTTGGCAACTTCGGCGCTCTGGCCTATGCCATTGTATTTATGTCATTTTTACTGTCCTACTTGCATGGCGGGCTGAAGCCGACCGTTGCAGCGTCTATGTATTACAACAATTGGTGCTGGGCTGTTTCTATGTTGGTTGCAGCGCTGGTGATATTGCCGGGCCCAGACACCAGATCTGCGCGGATATTGGAGGCGGGGATGTTAGGCTTTGGCCTTGGATTTCTCGTGCTGACCAAAGCAACCTATGCGGTTTTTCTTTTGCCAGGTGTGGTTCTGGCTCTTGCCGGAAAGCAAGACTGGCTGCGGCTGGGTGCCGGGGTTATCAGTGGGGTCGGCTTTTTGGCTGCGTTCACCCTTCCGCTTGGTGGTGTTGATTATTGGGTTGGATATGTTGCTGATCTGCAAGCAATTATGGGCTCCGAAGTGCGTCAAAAACCGGGAATTGACCTTTCAGGCCTGCTGATTTCTCCTCAGTTTGTTGCTGGCAGCCTGGGATTAATGTCGGCGGTGGTATTTTTACGGCAAGCCAGACTGTCGCATCAAGGATTGACGTTTCTGGTTTTTGGGGCCGGCTGGGTATTGATCTCGTATCAAAACTGGCAAAATGATCCGCATTGGATCGTCCTTGCGGGGCTGCTGTTGTTGCCGGTGTCGCATGAAATCTCTCTGTTCAACCGCTTCGGCTGGCCGTTAAAAACCGCCGTCCAGATGGTGGCTGTCGGCCTGCTTTTCACTGGTTTGCCGTTGACCTATGCGCAACTGCAAAGCTTGTTGGTACACAGTGGATTGTCAGAAACAGGGTTCGCACCAGCAATGACGCACAGACAGGCTGGCGACCTTTGGTTCAGGGAAAAGGACGTCAGTGGTTTGCAGGTGAAGTTGCCAAACCCGGTGTTGGCCGGTCCGGCTGCCAAACCCACAATACTTGCCGGTGAAACCCTGCCGGAATGCGCGAATGCAAATGGTTTAGTGGCAGCGCTGAAGGAAACCGGGCGCCGGATGGACGAGATTCCTGAAACGCACAGCAAACAGGCGCTATACACCGACTGGGTGAACGCGGTTTGGTTGTTTTCAAAAATCGAACCACTGGCGCACGGGGCTCCGTGGTATTACGGCGGAAATCCCGGGTTTGAGAATGCGGACTACTTGATCGTGCCTTTGTGTCCAATGGGTCTGCCTATCCGCAGGATTATTCTTGAACAGGTCGCAACAGATCCAAACCTGAAGTTTGGTGAAGTGTTCCGTGACGACTTGTTTATTCTACTGGCGCGCCGCCGGTAGCGGCCTGACCGGGCACTGAGGCGGTGGCTTTTTTGGGTTTGTGACCCACTGCGTTTCACGTTTAATCTGATCCAGATTGAACTTGAAACGCTGGTCTAAGCATCTGGCGTCACTGCTTTTTACGATTCATTGGCGATTCCGATAACTCGTGAACAGCTCTAGAGTTTAGCGACCTGCATGACCAGATAAAGCACTAGAGTGGATGACAAGGTCACGCCAAAGGGAAATTTGCCGCCGGCGTTCCATGATTTCCATCCGTCCAATCTGGCCCGCAGCGGTGTAACCGCACCGACGCCGCGGTGCAATGCGACCGTCAGCAAGGACATTGCCGCAAGTAGAAACAGGAACTCCGGCGCGTCATTGAGTGCGATAAACGGTGCCATTGCCGCTATGAACTTGGAGTCCCCGCCGCCCATGAAACCAAAAGATGTCGCCAGAATGCCAACTACCAGCATGAGAGCAGCCTGAGACAGCCGCAGCCCGTATTGGTCCAGTGGAAACAGGAACACACCAACAACGGCAAAACATAGGAACAAACCCATATTTGTGACGTTCAGAATTTTCATTTGCCTGAGGTCTGTCAGTGCGGCCCAGATGCAGAACGGCAGTGCGACGAACAAAAGCACGACAGCCGGGTTCAGCAAATTCTGCATCTAGAGCGTTTCCAGTTTCCGTTGAACAGGATGCGGTACCAGATAAACTGGAAACGCTTTAGGAGTTCTAGTCAGATCTGGCCGGGGATCAGCCATTCACGTTCCGGTTCAGCGCTTCAAGGCTGCGAACCGCATCAGCGAAATGGCGTGGATGAGTGTCGATTGCTTCCTGCAGCAAGCCCCGACCAATGTCCTTGTCGCCTTGTTTGACAGCGCTCAGTCCGGCTGTGTACAGCAACTGGGCCTTCTCTTCTTCCGTCATAGGCACCACGGGAAGAGAATATTTCTTCTGCGCTGAACGGGCGAGAACGAGGTTGTTTTTGGCTGTAAACAGCTTGCGGTCATGGGTGATTGCCTCGATGAACAACCCCTCCGCGTCTTTGTAGTTACCGCGGGTCATCTTCGAATAACCCCAGTTGTTCAATACGTTAGCGGGCTTGGTAGTGAGACCAGTTGCAATCTCATAGAAGCTGTCCGCTTTTTTCCACTTTTTCTGGCTGTCTGCGATCATCGCCTCAAGCCGGTAGCGCTGAAAGGTTTCGATAGTAGGTGGCACCTGGTTCAGTTGTGCCTCTGCACCTTTCCAATCGTTTGTACGGATCAGCGCGTCGGCATAGTCGATGCGGTCCTGATGTGTGGCTTCCTTGTGCGCAATCAGCTTTTCGAACACCGGAACTGCCTCGGTCGATCTTTTGGCCCGGATAAGTGATTTGGCCAGACCGCGTAGAAATCCAATCCGGGTCGGGTCTTTGGTCAGAGCGTCACGAAAGTATGTCACAGCCTCATTGGGGTCTGCGACTGTCAGCATGATGTCGTTGAGGTCCGATGCATCAACAACATTTACCGGGTCGGAAAGGTCGGTTTTTGAGGTTTTACCAAAGTCGTCACACGCTGTCAGCGCCAGTAGTCCGGCTATGGCGACAGCACCCATGATTGGATTGCCCATCTGATAGATTCCTGTACTGCTCTCATTTACGTCGAGTTTGGTGTCTGAAGCAGCAGGTACCTGCCGTTTCCGCGCCTCACCAACTCGAATTCTTTTGTTTCATTGCCATCAGAATAGCTGGAATCTTCCAGTATTGCGATAGTTTTAGTCAAATTCTGCCGAATTTCTTCGGAATTTCCGTTATCTAGCCCGTAAGCGAGCTGAAAAACCTGCTTGGCCTCTGCGTATTCGCCCCTGGTCTGCAAAACCACGCCAAGGTTGTTCCATGCCGGGACAAATTTGTCGTCTTTCTCGACTGCAATGAGCAGCAGTTCTTTCGCTTGGGTCAGACGCCCGAGTTTCAGGTTCGCGGAGCCAATTGCGCTCAGCACATCGGCTTTCAGCCCATGCTCGTTTGCAGCGCGATGATACGCCTTTAGCGCAAGCTCGTATTCGCCGGCCGCCATCAGCCGGTGACCAACGATCAACCCATCAACGGCTTCGGTGACGATTTCTGTACCTTTGGGAGCCTTGGGGCCTTCACGAATTTCCACCAGCGCGCGCGAATTGGGCTGATCGGGCATTGTGCAGGCCGTAAGCGCCGTGACCAAGGACAAGGCGACAACCGATGTCCGGTTAACGCTGAACCATGTGAACGTAGATGTCATAAACGGAAGGTCCA
This sequence comes from Paracoccaceae bacterium, assembly GCA_024227475.1. GTDB lineage: Bacteria > Pseudomonadota > Alphaproteobacteria > Rhodobacterales > Rhodobacteraceae > Amylibacter. Next base: position 10,859 of record JAAEUI010000263.1, read on the forward strand.
ACCATAATGATGAGGAGAGGGGGAACTGTGAACATCATCGTACACAGCGTCATTTTAGTTGGCAGCTTGTTCGCCTTTTCTTCGGCGCGGGTCACACGTTTGTCTCGCATCTCAGATGCGTAAACACGCAGTGCCTCTCCCAATGAGGTACCGAATGTTGCGGATTGGATCATAACGGTAACAAAGGCGCTGATGTCGGGGATGTCACACCGCTCGGCAAGATCGCGCAGAACGACCGGCCTTTCCTTACCTGCCCGCATTTCGTTGGAAACAATCGTGAGTTCTTCTGAAAGGGCGGCGCAGGAAGGGGCGATTTCTTTTGCTACGCGCTGAACCGCCTGATCGAGAGATTGGCCAGCTTCAATACAGACCAGCATAAGGTCGAGCGCGTCAGGAAAGCCGTTTTCAATTTCCTCTCTGCGGGTCTGCCTGCGTTTCTCGACCCAGTATGACGGGGCATAGTAGCCCGCAAATCCCGGCCCAAGCGTGTAAGCCGCCATCCATTTGAGATCAGCAGTTTCAGAGATCAAAAAGGTGTAAATTGCCCCAACGACCAATCCCACAAGTCCCAGGACCAATTGCAGGAAGTGATAGGTCCTGACCGCCGATTTTGTGCGATAGCCCGCCTGAATCAATTTCAAACGGCGATCAGAAAATTCCTGTTGGTCTTGTGGTTCCAGAAAGGCTGCAAACTTGTCGAGGTTTGGCCCGACCTGCTGCTGGCGCAGTTGCGCTATTTCCTTGTCTTTTTTGGCGGCGGCGAGAGGTCCAACCCCGGACCCGGCCAGCCGGTCAAACGGATCTTCCTTGCGTGTCAGGAATATCGGCAACGTCATGACAATGAAGAACACACCCAAGACGCCCATCGCAATCAGGGGGCCAGCGGGGCCCAAGACCGATGTCAAGTAAGCGCTAAGTTGTCCCCACATTACTTCGGTACTCCTAAACTTTGATATTGACCATGTGCCGCATCACAAGCACGTTTATGCCCAAAAGAGCAAAAACAATGACTGCGGCGGGCACATAGTATTCAGTTGGTTTCACAGCGTCGTAATAGGTCGGGTTGGTAACGTTAACTGCGAGAAGGGCGCCAATCGGGAAGATCGACAGGAACATCCCGGACCATTTGGCCTCGGCCGTGATCGCATTGACCCGGCGGAACAGTTTGAATCGGGAACGGATAACCTTGGATAATCCATCCAGAACTTCAGCCAGGTTACCGCCAGATTTGGCCTGAATGGCAACCGCAACCGTCAGGAACCGCAAATCCGGAACGTCGATGCGCTCTGCCATGTTGTTTAATGCCGCTGAAACTTCGCTGCCATAGGCCGTTTCATCAACGATCATGCCAAATTCGGACCCAATTGGGTCCGGCATTTCCTGCGCTACGATATTGATCGCGTTCGAAAACGGGTGTCCCACACGCAACGAGCGGACGATCAGATCAACCGCGTCGGGTAATTGCTCCTCAAAGGCTTTCATTCTCTTCTTGGCTTTGCCACTCAGCCAGAAATAGACGCCGCCGCCGCCAAGAAGAACAGAAACCAGAACCCGCAACAAAAGGCCCGCACTTGTTGCAAATGTCAGACCAAAGAAGGAGAACGCGGCAACAAAAATCATGACAGCAACAAGAGCCTTTGGTGAAAAAGCGATATTGGCCTGCTGCGCCTTGGAGCTGAGAATGGAAAAAATGGGAAGCTTCAGTCCGGAAAGATGCTGTTCGCGCTCCTTGCGTAAAACCTCAAAAACTTCTTCCTGCGCCTTGCCACCTTCCAGCATGGCCAGGCGGCGGTTTACCCGCGAGTTCAGCTTGATCGACTTGCCGAAGGTAACGAGGTAAATCCCTTCGATGATCAGAATGACGCCAACGAAGATAAGGATATAGATAATTGCTTGTGTGCCCATAACGCTTCTCCGTTACTGCGCCGCTCGGCGCGTCGAATAGATGCTCGTCGGCAGATCGTAGCCCCATTGCGCAAAACGCTCGGAGAACAGTGACCGCAAGCCGGTGGGTGTGAAATCACCGATGATTTTACCTTCGGGACCGGTGCCTTCGATCTCGTATTTGAAGATTTCCTGCAAACTGATGATTTCGCCCTCCATGCCCGCCACTTCCGTGATCGAAACCATCCGGCGCGAGCCGTCCTGAAGGCGTTTGATCTGGACAATAAGGTTCACCGCCGACGCGATTTGCGAACGCATCGCGCGCAACGGCATTTCAACGCCTGTCATCGCAATCATGTTTTCCAGACGCGCAACTGCGTCCCGTGCAGAGTTGGCGTGAATCGTTGTCATCGAGCCGTCATGGCCGGTGTTCATGGCCTGCAGCATGTCGATCACTTCGTCGCCGCGGGTTTCCCCCACGATGATCCGGTCAGGCCGCATCCTCAGGGCGTTTTTCAGACAGTCACGCTGCGAAACCTCGCCTTTGCCCTCAACATTGGGCGGTCGGCTCTCCATACGGGCCAGGTGAATCTGCTGCAACTGCAGCTCGGCCGTGTCTTCGATAGTGGCGATGCGTTCGTCGTTGTCGATAAAACTCGAAAGCGCGTTCAATGTGGTGGTCTTACCCGAACCGGTACCGCCAGAAACAATGATGTTGAGCCGGCAGGCGACCGCGGCTTGCAGATAGGCTGCCATTTCATCGGTAAAGGCACCGCCATTTACCAGTTTGTCGATGCTCAGCTTTTCCTTTTTGAATTTCCGGATGGAAACCAAAGAACCGTCCACTGCAATCGGTGGCACCATAGCGTTGAAGCGAGAACCATCCGCCAGGCGGGCGTCCACGTAAGGGTTGCTTTCGTCAACTCGTCGACCCACCGCCGACACGATCTTGTCGATCACGCGCAGCAGGTGCTTTTCATCTCGGAACCGTACTGCTGACAGCTCCAGAATCCCATCACGCTCGACGAATATCTGTTTTGGGCCATTGATCAGGATGTCATTGACCGAGTCTTCTTTCAAAAGTGGCTCAAGCGGGCCAAGGCCTGTCACTTCGTCAAACATTTCCGAATTGAGTTGGTCGCGTTCCTGTTTGTTCAGGACCGTCCCCATTTCCTGCAACCCGTCCGCACAAATAGCGGCAATTTCGCGGCGGAGATCCGACTCAGTGGCACTTTCGATCGCACCGAGGTTCAAGTCTTCCAGCAGCTTGTTGTGCATTTCCAGCCGGAGATCCATCAGTTTTTGGGCCCTGCGTTGTTCACGCGTCAGGGTATCGCTTTTCGCCGTGGGCGCAGCTTTGGTTTTGGCTTTCACCTTGGCCGAAATCGAGGTGGGTTTGGCCGAAGGTTCAGGTGTCTCGACTGCGGTGGGAGCCGGTATGTCCTGAAGACCCTCGGGCTCCTGCACTTCTGGTGCCGACTCCGGGGTCTTGGGCGTTTTTTGATACCTTTTAAACATAGTCAGAATCCCAATCAGTCACTTTCGTTACTCGCCAGTTCAGAGATTGTCTTGGCTATCTTTAGTATTTCCTTACGAAGTGGGTTTTTTTGAGCCAATTCCGCCAAAGCTTCGCCTTCATCGCAAGAATTTGGCACCACTTTGCCTCCGTCTGGCAATTGAAACCTGAATTCTATCTCCAGGCTCTCGGCCATGCGTTTGACCCGGGTTTTGCCGTTCATATCGGTGAATTTGGGTGCCCGGTTTAATACGAACTGAACTTTTTCGTAAGGCAGATCCTCAGCTTTAAGAGTGCGCAAGAATCGCAGCGTGTTTTGCGCCGAGCGCATATCCAGCTCCACGATGCCAAAATATAGGTGGGAATGCTTTAAAACGGTTTCAGACCAGCTGACCAATGCTTGAGGAACATCAATGATTACAAAGTCATAGAGCTTGGTCGCAGTTTCCAGAAGGTGTTTTATTTCTTCGGCGCTGACAAACTCCAATGGAAGGGAGTCCGGCGGTGAAGGCAAAACGTCAAGGCTCCCTTTGTAAGGAGACATTGCCTGCTTCATAGATTCCGGATCCGCGTTCAGCACATCGGACAGAAACTCAAAGGTCGCTTCAGAACGAGGAACGTCCAGATATGTGGAAATTGCGCCATACTGGAAATCAAAATCCAGAATGCAGACCTTTTTACTCTCCTTCTCAAGAAGTTTTTGCAACTCCCAGGCGAGATTCGCGGCAAAAGTCGAAGCTCCGACGCCTCCGGCCAGACCATAAACCGGCAAAACAACACCGTCGCGGACCTTTAGGTCTGCGGGTTGAGGCGCAGCAGCGACCGCCGGAGCGGCTATCTTGGCCGGTACCGCCTTTGTCCGTTCAACGGCGTCGTGCAGCGCGCCTTCAGGCAAAGGGTAGGGGGCAAAATCATCCGCCCCTGAACGCATCAGTTGGTGTAACGCCACTGTATTCAGGTCATGCGGGACCAGAATTACACTGATATTCTGATCTTTGGCGATCCGGATAACCTTCGCAACGTCGCTGAGGTCTTCTTCGTCCTGTTTGTCGACGGCAATCGCAACAAAGTCCAGATTTTCGGCCAGATCACTAGCCAGAATCCCAGGAGCGTTTTCGAAATTCAGCCCGCCCCATTCCGGGCCGAGCTCAGTTTCCATGTCTTCAATGAGCAGGTCAAATTCTTCGATGTCCCGCGCAATCGCGCAAGCCCGGATTACATCTGACTGCTCAGTTTCTTCTTCAACGCTCATTCCTCAACCCACCGAAAGCGGCTTTTGCCGTCTTGTTACGTACGCTGTTGGCAACTTTTGCCTGTACTCGTTAATTCCGGCCTATGGCTCTTGCGGTTTTTGCCTGCAATTTGAGCCAAAAAAGGCTGGCTGGCCTGTAAAACAGGCCGGGTTAATCTTCGTCAGATTTTACGACGACATATGTCGTAGAGATGTATTTGTCATAGACTGTTTTGGCGTATTTACCGTCCAGATCCGATCCGCGACCGCGCCGGACAAACCCGGAAACTTCGGTAACCGTCCTGCGGTTCTCGCGATTTCTCGCTTCGGTAAGAACCAGCGGTCGGGTTTCGCCAAATGATGATACAGCCTTCAGCTTAGAACGGCTCACGCCCTGCGAGACCATATAGTTGACTGCCGCGCGCGCGCGCCTCAAGCCCAAACGCTGATTGTAGGCGTTCGATCCAACCTTGTCGGTATGCCCATAAACCCGGAACACAATCCTATTGTGGGCTTTGATCCACTGCGCCTGCTGACGAAGGGCCGACTTGGCGCCTTCATCCAACGCAGACGAATTGAACGCAAAGTTGATCTTTGCCGGCACTTCCCGGGCAAATTTCAGCGTCAGATTGGCCATCATCGACGACAGATCGCCGTTTTGTATGGCAATGTTGTTTGCTGTTGCCAGCCCGAATCCGTCGCCGGTTACTTCTGCTCCGGCTTCCGAGCCGAGCCAGGCCAGTGACTGGTCGGTTATCGAACACCCCGTCAGGGCCGTGGCGCAAAGGAAGACTGATACGTAACGTATTGGTTTCATTGTCATTACTCCATCACATAGCCGTAGGAACCGCTGAAATCCTGCGATGCTACGGAACCAGCGGTGCTAGTGCTGCCGCCTTTGCGGTTGCCGGAAACATTGCCCAACAGGAACAGTTCTTTCTCGTTCGGAATCTTCACGCGATCAGTTGGCAGTGCCAGCATGTCGCCGTCGACAGGCGTCACAAGATGCGCCGTAACGATCACAACCAGTTCAGTTTGTTGTCGGTTGTAATCTGCGCTGCGGAACAGGGCGCCAAGGATCGGAATATCGCCAAGCCAGGGAACCTGGCTAACCAGATCGGTGAAATCATCTGTCAGCAGACCGGCGATGGAAATACTTTGTCCATCGCGCATCTCGACAACTGTTTTTGCCTCACGGCGGGAAAACCCGAAAACCGTTCCGGTGCCGACATTGACCGTGACCGTGGAATCGATTTCCGAAACACCGGTTTCGATCAACAGGTTGATCAGATCGCCGTCAACAACGGTTGGTCTGAATTTCAACTCTACGCCGAAGGGCTTATATTCGATTTTGATACCATCGCCATCCGCAACCGGGATCGGGTACTCACCGCCAGCAAGGAAATAGGACTCGGCACCCGAAATAGCCACCAGGTTTGGTTCGGCGAGAGTGCGAATCATCCCCTTGGTTTCAAGGGCTTCCAACATAAGTCCAATCGCCAGACCCCCGCTGGAAAATCCGAGCCCGATGGCACCTTGCCGTTCGCCCATCAATGTTAGTGCGGTGCCATTGCCGATGGCGGTCAGGTTGGTATTGGTACCCAATTGGCCAGAGCCCAAAATGCCGCCGCCGTTGCCATCCAAGCCCCGAACGCCAATGCTGGCAGAGAGTTCTTTGGCAACGCTGCGGTTCATTTCAGCAAAACGGACCTTTAGCATCACTTGCTGGCTGCCGCCCACCGTCATCAGGTTCGTTACTCGATCGGGAGCGTAGCGTTGCGCCAGATCAAGTGCGCGGTCCAGCTTTTGTTTACCAGAAATGCGACCGCTCAGCACGATGCCGTCATTGGCAGTGCGCACCTCGATCTTTTCACGCGGCAGGATTGCCCGCAGGCGTTCCTTGAATTCCGCGAGATCAGGCGACACATGCACATCCACGTTGGTGATCAGCTTTCCGTCTGCCCCCAGCAGGGTCAGTGTCGTGCGTCCCGGAGCCTTGCCCAGAACGTAGATTGTAGTGTCAGAAAGCGTCGCAATGTCTGCGATACCAGGATTAGCGACCGACAATTCCGCGAAGGGCTGGTCGGACTCCATAACAATAGCGCGGTTTACAGAAACTTTAATGCTGCTGGTGGTGGCACCACGCATCACACGAAGAACATTCTGCGCTTGTACTTCTACCGGTGCGACGACTGCCGTCGCACATAGGCCAAACAGGCCCGCTGTTAACAGGTTTCTTAAAATCATGTGATCCTGCCTCTCTGAACCACTGCTGCATCGAATTGGGCGGTTTTGCCCCATTATTGTTGTGGATATTGCTTCACTTCGATTTTTTAATCAAGAATCAATATTTTGGAAGGGATAGTGGATGTTGGTATTTGGCAACACTACGAGCCGAGAAGTCATGCCGGATAAGCAAAAGGGCGCCGATTGGCGCCCAATTCAGATGATTTTTCTCAAGTTTTAGCAATAAGACCGGCAGTTATCCCCTGTTCGGGTAGTCAGTCTCAGTTGTTGCACGGGATCGGAATTTGGATCACTTCGGCACCTTTGCGGGTCCTGACCGTGCAAACACGCTCGTCGGCTGCCGCAACGCGCTCCCGGCCCAGAAGATCGTCTTTGGTGACTTC
>JAAEUI010000264.1 GCA_024227475.1 Paracoccaceae bacterium
AACCCGTGACCCCTACCATGGAATGATTGCGGGCAGTCATGTCGCAATGCGTTACGCAATCCATCCTGAAAACCCGGCGACGGCTCGGTTTGATGAACAATGGAATTTCACGTTTGAACGGGGTGACTGGCAGGTCGAAATCGACACCGAAAATACCATGACTTGCGATGCAGCGAACTTTTACTTGCATCGCAAATTACGCGCCACTGAGGGCGCAGAGAAGACGGAAGTTCTGACAAAGGAATGGTCTGTGACCGTCCCGCGCGGACTTCTTTAAACCAACCCTAGGGAGGAAAACATGAAGATCGAATGGACCAAGCCGTCGCTGGGACGCCGAAATTTTCTGAAAGGTGCTACGGCATTAAGTGCAGCAACTGCGCTTCCAATGGGCTTTGCCAGTCGAGCATTTGCAGCAGATGGGGACACGTTGCGAGTCCGAGCTTACGGCGATGCTCCAAACCTCGACCCGGCACATTCCGTAGGAGTTGTAGAGGAAGAAATCCACGCCTCAATCTACAACAAGCTGATCCAGTACAAACCTGGCCGTGAGTGGGGCTGGCAGAATGACGCCGCCGCCCATATCGAGCAGGGCGATGCGATGCACATCAATTTTGCCTTGCGTGACGATATCGGCTTTACCAACGGTTTCGGCGCAATGACTGCGGAGGATGTGAAGTTTTCTTTCGAGCGCATCATCGCGGACGCCACGGAGTCACCAAATAAACCCGACATGGGCCCGCTGAGCCACGTTGAAGTGACCGGCGAGCGGGAAGGCACAATTGTTCTTAAGAACGCCTACGCACCACTCTGGTCGATTGCCCTGCCTTACATTACGGGAAATATCGTTTCCAAGCGGCCGTCGAAGCAGCGGGCGGTCGATTTGGGCATGATCAGGACGGTGGGGAACTCTCCGGCTTGATCGAGGGTATTTCGGCCATGGGCAATATGGGGGATACAGATTTTCTCATAGATCGCGAACGTTTTTGGTCAGGCTTTGCAGCCACCCGTAAAGAATATCTTGAGAATGGAGTGACTTATGCACAAAACGCATGGTCTACTCGAAACATGCTGGAACATTTTGCCAGCATTCCCAGAGATGAAGACCCAGGATTCGATCTGGTTCTGCTGCCAATCGGCGAGTTAGAGCCAGAGATATCGCAAGGCCAGAACCGGCTCAACTGGCCTGGCAATCCACACTTTACGCTCGGTCCCCGGAAATTGTTCACAGACGGGGCATTCCAACTACAAACCGCGTTTCTCAGCGCGCCGTACTTCAAGCCTTCAAATCCAGATGCACCAAACGGCATGGCCTATGCTGGCGTGGAAGAACACCATTTCCAAGTCAAAAAACTGCACGATCTTGGCCACCAAATCCATTGCCATTGCAACGGCGACGCCGGCGCTGATTTATTCTTGGACGCTGTCGAGGCAGCACAACGGGCTAATCCCCGCGAGGACCACCGCCACACGATCATCCATGGCCAGGTTTTGCGTGATGACCAATTGGAACGTATGGCGCGGTTGGGCGTGACGGTGAGTTTTTTCTCTGCCCATATCCATTTTTGGGGCGATCTGCATTACAGCACGTTTCTTGGACCGGAGCGCGCCGAACGCATTTCACCCGCCGCATCAGCCGAGCACTACGGCGTGCGTTACACGATCCACAATGACGCCTCAGTCACACCAACGCGCCCGATTCATCTGGCACATTGTGCTGTGAACCGAATGACTGCCTCGGGACGGCAACTTGGTGAAGCACAAAAGATTTCTGTGCTGTCGGCATTTCGCGCTATGACTATAGATGCGGCTTGGCAGGTGTTTCAGGAGCATATTCGAGGGTCTATTGAACCTGGAAAAATCGCGGACTTCGCAATATTGTCGCGCAATCCGTTAAAACAGCCAAGTAGTCTGGTCGAGACAAATGTGGAAAATACGGTGCGACAGGGCATCAGGATAACCTGCTGACTTAATAATCGCAGCAAATGTGATGCCGCTCGAATGGTTGCAAAACTCGCTGTTCCCCGCCAGTGAAAGCTTCCCGCTCGAACAGAACCCAAAGCGCACTAATTCTGCTGCTTACCTACGCTGCGAGAACAACCGATGTGTGACGTCGGCGGCGATCAATGCGCCGGCCGGCCAGAATACCCAAGGATACCCCGACCAGGAAAACAGATTTACCAGAGCCAAAGCGCCGAGCAGCAACAGTACGCGCAGGCGAAACAGTTTTATCCCGCTGCGGCCTGACAGGGGTGCGGCCTCCCAGGAGAGGAACGCAACCGGGCCGATGGCGACCCAATGGGTGAAAAATGACCTGCCGGTGATTATATCTACAATCATTAAAACGAGCAGGAGAATTCCCAACAGTTTGGCGTGCCGGATAACCCGCTCCCGCAGTTCGGGCTTTGGGTTGATTTCGGGTGACACTGTTGGTTTTGGGCGGGGCCGCTTGCGAGGTACTTTCGCCGCCCCGGGTTTTCTCTTTTGGCTTGAAATGCGGTAAACCGCGACGTCGTCAACGAAGTTTTTCGGCCGTTTTTCGCCCAGATAATCAAACTGGACCGTGAGTTTAGAATAAACCTGGTCGTAGATCTGTTGTGAGACAAGAACGCCCCCCGGTTCCGCCATCGTTTCGAGCCGGGAGGCAAGATTAACGCCTTCACCGAACAGGTTACTTCCTTCAACAATTATATCGCCCAGATGAACTCCGATCCGCAATTGCATCTGACGGTCTCTTTTGCGCCGTGCATATTTCTGAGCCATTTCCTGTTGAATTTCCATGGCGCAGCGAACCGCCTCCACAGGACTGGCAAATTCGGCAAGGATGCTGTCGCCTGCTTCGCCGAAGGCCCGGCCGCCGTAGGCTTTAGCGAGGCTGGCAATCAACCGCCGCAATTCCACCAGATCAGCAAGAGTGCCTTCCTCGTCTTTCTGCATCAGGCGCGAGTAGCCGACCACATCGGCTGCTATAATGCTGGCTAAACGACGTTCCACCGCCGACCTCCTTCCATTCCTTGAAGTCAAGGTTAACGGATCGACGGCAACAAGCACCAGCGAAATTCCTTACCGGGCTCACAACCAATAAAGGACAGCGAAGGCCTGTGTGAAACTTGCTCCGCCCCAAATCAGGGAATTTACGGGAGGCATCCCAAGGTTCCGTACATATCTACAGAGGTGAATTTTCCTTTTGTCAGCCGTGGTGATGACAGCGGAACATACAAAAAGGCGCTGTGTCGGTAGGCTACGCGGTAGATCAACTTTCCGAATCCCCGTGAACGGCAAATTGCTCCAACCCGGCGTCTTCGCTGTTGATGAAGCGGAACTGTTCACGCACACCGGCCTTGGTGAGTTCGCGCTGTACGCTCAGTAGGGTGTTTGCATCGTGATCCTCGCACGCATCGCGCATATGGTTTAATTCGTCCAGAGCAACACCGCGGGCAGCCTCGACTGACGGAGCGCCGTAGACCTCGATAAAATGGAGCGCCAGCTTGTTGGTCAGAGCGTCGAACTCTCGCGGTTCAATCCGGGTGACGGCGGCAAAGGTCACCCGCCCGAAATTCTCTAGCCCCAGCCAGCCGTTGGCAAATGCCTGACGCGCCTTACCGGTTAGGTCTGCTTCGGTCCAGTTTGAAAACTCAAACCCACCGCTAATGACCCACTCACCGGTAGCGGCCGGGTTGTGAAATACGTTTCTGTCGCTTTCATCAAATTGGATTGCACGGGCGAGTTTCATGATTGAACTCCGTTCTGCAACAGGCCGGACAGGGGCAGCAGGCGGGTGTCATCACCGGAACGCAGCAGCAGGCCAAAATGCTCGTCGATCCCAAGAAATTTGCCGCGGAGCGCTTCGCCCTGCCAGTTGGTGGAATAGTCTTCGCCGATGCCATGTGCCAGCCCGCACCATTCGGTGTGAAGAGATGATGTACCGCTATCCAACCACTCATTTATCCAGACCAAAGTGTGTCGTGCCCAGCTTTCGAGCAATCGAACGGGTTCAACTTCGACACAGCCCTCTTCGAACAGGGATGTCTGATGGGGCGTTCTGCCGGGTGTTTCTTCGCTGGGTGGTATCAAGGGGATATTCAAACCGACAACCAGCCAATCCGGCACTGCTGCCGGGTCAGAGGTTGACGCTGCAACCTGAAGACGGCCGCAGGACGCGCCGTTGACCAGTATTCCGCCATTCCATTCCAGATGCACGGCCACCTCCGGCGGTGCCAGAGCCCCAAGCGCATTTTGAAATCCGACCCCGCAGATGCAGAAAGCCGCCATGGCCTGCTCCAGCGGCACCTCGGGGGCCAGTACGACAGCAAAGCGCAGCCGATCGTCGGCCAGATTGTACACGATCAGTCCGGCGTCACATCCCAGCATCGCCTGAGAGCAGGCCTTGACGAATGGGTCGGCGGAGCCGGTTACTGCGTACCCGGTAAACAGAGGAGGGAAACTCGGCGTGGAGGTCTTACTCATGTGAATTGGGCCTGCATAAGCCCCTGAGCAAGATCGCGAAACACTTGTGCGTGTTTTGAATCCGGTTTGCTGATGACAACCGGCGCGCCGCCGTCGGCGGCGGTTCGCACATCCAGATGGAGCGGGATTTCGGCCAGCAGAGGGACGTTCAGTTTCTGCGCTTCGACAGCAACTCCACCATGCCCGAAAACAGGTTCTTCATGGCCGCATTGAGAACAGACATGCATCGACATGTTTTCGATCATCCCCATTATTGGAACCCCCATTTTCCTAAACATATCGATGCCTTTTCGGGCGTCTATCAGAGCAATGTCTTGTGGTGTGGAAACGATGATCACGCCGTCCATCTGCACTTTTTGTGCCAAGGTCATCTGCACGTCGCCAGTGCCTGGCGGCAGATCGACCAACAGCACATCAAGTGCGCCCCACTGCACTTGCCCAAGCATCTGCTGCAAGGCCCCCATCAGCATCGGGCCGCGCCAGACAACGGCTTCGTCCTCGCGGGTCATCAGCCCGATTGACATCAGTGTAACACCGTGGTTGCGCAACGGCAGGATCGTCTTGCCATCGGGCGAACTGGGCCGTCCTGACACCCCCATCATCCGTGGCTGAGATGGGCCATAGACATCCGCGTCAAGCAATCCGACCCGGTGGCCTTCGGCCGAAAGGGCCACCGCCAGATTGCTGGTCACCGTTGACTTGCCAACGCCACCCTTGCCTGATGCAACGGCGATTATCCGCTCGATCCCGGGAATTTTTTCCCGGCCCTGGGATTTGGGATTTTGCGCTAATTTCAGGTCAGGTGGCGCGCCGGGTTCCGTATGGGCCGTCATGACGATTGTCACAGCCGAAACGTCCGGCAGTTCCTTCAGCTTCTTTTCCGCCTCGTCCTGAACAGCCGCCATTGCCTTGGCTCGCGCTGAATCGACCTCAAGCACAAAGCGAACCTCGCCGTTTTCCACGGTCAAAGCACGTACCATTCCCGCAGCTACGATGTCGGTTCCGCCAATCGGATCAACAACTTGCCTGAGTTCGGCTAAAACCACTTCCCGCAGTGCAGTCATTTATTCACGTCCGGTAATTATGCCTTCAACAACGTGCTCCAGATCCAGCCCATCGATACGCAGAACCACCTTTGCTGGATAGCTTTTGCCCCGTGTGGCATCGGATCCTGCAGTGCGCATTGCGTCCTCGATGGCCTGCTGGCTGGTAACCCCAACCTGTTTAAGAAATTTTCGCATGGTCATGTTGAATTCTTCGCTCATATCTCATTTTCCATTTGTCTGGAGGGGATTGACGGCTGATTTGCCTCGCCCTTAGGCTGAGTCCCCAAGCCGCAACTGAGGAGTTTTTGATGAGGCCCGGCTCTTGGCCAACGTTGTTTCTGTTCCTGCTTTTGCTCTTCGCGGCAGAGGGGAAGGCGCAGGAACGATCCATCACTCTGGCAGTCAGCCCGGTTTTGCAGGATACCGGGTTTTTGAAATTCCTGTTGCCACGGTTTTCGCTCAAACATTCCATTCGTGTGAATGTCATGCCGTTGCAGAAGGAAGCAATCGTCCCGGGTGATGCGGACGTCATTTTGACCAGCGTGCGACGGCCGATGTATCCGGGGGCGTCGGAATTTGTCGGTTCGGGAAAACCTGCGCTGTCTGGGTTCGAACAGATGTTCTATGTTCTGGAAACTGGTCAGAGAGGCGGCACCACCATTAAGCACGCCGCCCGCTTTTCCAAGTGGCTCCTGTCTGAAATCGGGCAGCGCACGGTCGAGGATTTTGCCCTTGAATACCGTCAGGTTTTTAAGGCGGGAGCTGATGCAGACATGCAAGAAATCGAAGTTGTTTTTGGTGGCGATGCAACCATCGGAGCGCAGCTGTCTCTGCAACATTGTGGTCGATGTCACGTGGTGAGCGAGAAGAACCGGATGAACGGCCTCGGGTCGACGCCATCCTTTGCCCTGCTTCGAACATTTAGTGACTGGGATCGTCGTTTTGAGGCTTTCTTCACGCTCAATCCGCACCCCGCCTTCACCCAGATTGACGGGATTACCGAGCCATTTGACATCTCTCATCCGTCGCCAATCAGCCCGCTGCAACTGACGCTGAATGATCTGGACGCCATCCTCGCTTATGTCGCCAAACTGGAACCTGCTGATCTGGGTGCGCCAATCAGGCATCAGTGATCCTTTCGGGCGTTAAGATAATCATCCGTCATCCGGGTGCGGGGTCGCTCACTGCCTTCAAACGGATTGTCGGTTGAATGAAACTTGGCCTTAACCCGGCAATCGTCACACATGCGGATCACACGGCCGGCCTCCGAATCCTCGAACATCGCGTGTTTTCCGGCAAGCTTTTCGACGATTTTCTCAACTGTTGATTTCACACCGAAAAGGGCACCACATTCGATACAGGCGTAAGGTTCTTCTTCGTGAAGTACCCGTTGTTCAAAGGCAGCGTCCGACAGGTTCATCTGCGGGCGCAGGGTGAGCGCATTCTCCGGGCAGACCGTGCTGCACAATCTGCATTGCAGGCAGGCGTCCTCCTGAAACCGCAATTGCGGCATGTCCGGGTTGTCGCCAAGCGCACCGGACGGGCACAAGGATGCGCAGGACAGGCACAGCGTGCAAGCATCCGGGTTCACTTCCACAGCACCAAAGGGGGCCTGGTCAGGCAACTGGAGCGTGCACTGGGCATCGTCGGACAGTGTTTTTGCCGCCAGTCGCGCCACTTGCCTGCAGCTGCCCAGCGGCAATACCGGGGTGATTGAAACGTCGGGTTTTGGCAGCGCGTAAAGGTGGGCGCTGAGTAGGTCGGGGTCATTGACGTCCAAAAGCTCCAGCAGGCAGTTCCCGGCCAGGGATTGCGCAAGCGCCAGTTCCCGGTCCAGTGCCGTCCGGTCGGTCCCGGGAGAAAGCAGGACGTGGACCGACACAAACCCGCTTGCCAGTGAGGCCAGCATTTCAGCGTGCCCAAATCCCGAAACTGTAGCCACCTCAAGCGGAATAACGTCAGCGGGTAATCCCGCACCAAACCTAGCCGCAAGCGAGATCATTTCTGATCCGAATTCACCATCGCTAATCAGCAGCCGCGGTTGGGTTCCACCGGCTTTGCGGAACACGTCTGCAAGACCGTAAATGCGCCGGAACAGGTCTTCGGTTGGCGGGTGATCATAGGTGATAGCACCCGAAGGACACAAAGCGGAACAGGCCCCACATCCGGCACAAATCAACGGGTCAACCGCCACGTGATCGCCGTCCGGAGAGATCGCACCTGTGGGGCAGATATCCAGGCAGTTGGAGCAACCCGCCTGGCCCGCCCGGGAATGGGCGCAAAGGTGCTCTTCGAGCCTCAGATACAGGGGCTTTTCAAAAGTTCCAATGTATTGCCCCGCCTCAAATACACTCGCGGCGACAGCCCGTGGATCACCGGGGTCAGCCCG
>JAAEUI010000265.1 GCA_024227475.1 Paracoccaceae bacterium
ACACGAAAAGGGCCATTAACCCGACCCTGGGTGTGAATCCTTTTGACAAGGTTACTGCCCCTTTTGCCAAAACTGCCTCATTTTTTTCTTGAAACTACACAGGCCGGACAGAAATATAAAGCAATTCGGGGCCTTGGCCTATGTCGCCGGAGGCAACTGTTGCATAGGTGCCGCGCTGAACTTGCTCAATTGTTCGTAAGGATCATCATCTGACAGGACCATATCGACAACCTTACGCACCAGGCGAACCCGCCCTTTGCGGGAATAAAACCCACCGGTAATCTGAGATGTGAACAGCAGATATTGGCGATAGTCGCGATAGGCGGTCAGGTCGGGTTTCTTTGGATTGGCAAAGAAATCCTTCAAAACCTGCGAGGAGGTGAATTCCGGTTTGCTGAATACGCTTTGCCCCATCGCTTTTACCGGCAGACCACGCCACAGCGCCTGCTGTGCTGCGGTGGAGTTGATAGTGACAACCGAACGGGCAAAATCGAGCAATTCGGCGAGTTTGCCGCCGCGTACAAAATGAACCCGTTTGGTAACCTGGAGTTCTTCTGCGACCTCTGCAGCTATTTTTGACAGGGGCTCGCGATCGTCTTCAAGCGGGTGGGATTTAAAAACCAGATGATGATGCAAAGGCGCACTCTCAGCAAAATCCCGGATGCAAACGCTCACAAACTCCTGCATGTTTTCGAACTCGGAATGGCTGCGCGTCGAGGCATCATGGCTGAGCTGCAGAAGGGAGAGATGATAGACAAATCCATTTCGCTTGATCTGGCGCGTAGCCCGCCAGCGTTTGGAGGCGTGAATTGGGCGGGTTAGTAATCGCTTGAAATGTAATCGAAATTCTTCTCTTACGGAAATATCCCTGTGGGACTTGTAGTTTGGAAACCTACGGTTCCGGGTCAGAATTTGCCAATGGTAAATGGCCCCAAGCAGGATATGCTGGCGCATGTCCCCCCATCGTGCCGGAGCCTCGGGCTGTTCGGTGTCGATTGATTTAAGAGCCTCGCGCATATCATCAACCGAAAGGTTCATCAGCCGGGAATGGCCGTTTACACCCTCTCTTTCATAAGTCACCCAATAGGGTCTTAGGTATCCCTCTTCAAAACAATGCACCCGGATGCCCAGCTCTTTGGCGGCTTTTATTGCAGTTTGATGAATTGACCGCGTGTCACCATAAATAACAAGATCGGTAATCCGGTCTTTCAAAAAATGGTGGATATACTCAGGCCATTTGGCTTCGGACTCAGAGAAGCCAACAAAAGACCTTCGATCGCGCCAAAAGAACCGATCGCCTTCATTGAAACCGATTTTGGCGACGGAGGCACCAGACTCTGAAATGGCTTTGGCCAGTTCAGCAAAAAATGGTCCATGCGGCCCCTGAAGGAACAGAAACGATTTTGCATCTGGTTTGCGTGCACCCATCGCACCCCCCCCTTTTGGTTCAACGCCCCTGCACGCTGAAACAAATCGGCTTGACCTGTGACTTTTGCTGCTCAGCACATCCCGGTGTTGCATTGACGCCTGATTTAACTGCCGACACTCAAAATCCAAACACCTGTTACACTGAACACCCGGTCAGAGGCATCATTTTACAACACTAAAGCTATAGTTTGCCTTGCCGAAATTGTACACAAAGGCTAGGTGCTGAACCGTAGAAAACGAGTGGAATCGATGTTTACTGGCATAATTACAGATGTAGGTAAGGTATTGGAGCTGGAGCAGCGCGGCGATCTGCGCGCCAGAATCGCAAGCGCGTACGAATCATCAGGAATTGACATTGGTTCGTCCATCGCCTGCAACGGGGTTTGTCTGACGGTTATTGACACCGGAATTGACGGCTCTCAGCACTGGTTTGACGTCGAAATTTCTGCCGAAACGATATCGAAAACCAACATAGGCAAGTGGGTTGCCGGATCGCGTATCAATCTTGAACGCGCTCTTTGTGTGGGCGACGAACTGGGTGGACACATCGTTTCCGGGCACGTCGACGGGTTGGCTGAAGTCGTTCTTATGGAGAATGAGGGCGACAGTACGCGGCTTACCTTTCAGGTTCCCTCCGAACTGGCAAGATTCGTTGCTAGCAAAGGCTCTGTTGCCCTGAACGGCACTTCGCTGACAGTCAACGGTGTTGACGGAGCAACATTCGACGTGAACTTCATTCCTCATACTAAGGAAAGTACGATTTGGGGAAATGCCTCTGTTGGCGACAAGATCAATTTGGAAATCGACACACTGGCGCGTTACGTTGCACGGCTCGCTGAAATGCAAGGAAACCCTCAATGAGTACAGGTTATTCGGCGATGATTTCTTCAACCGAAGAAATCATCAAGGACGCTCGCAGTGGGCGCATGTTCATCCTTGTTGATCACGAAGACCGCGAGAACGAAGGCGATCTCTTTATTCCCGGCGAATTCGCCGACGCTGATGCGATCAATTTCATGGCCACCCATGGCAGAGGACTGATTTGCCTGCCGATGACGGCAGAACGCGTAGATCGGCTGGGGCTGCCAATGATGGCAGTTAACAACTCGTCGCGTCATGAAACCCCGTTTACCGTTTCAATCGAAGCCCGCGAGGGTGTCAGCACCGGAATTTCTGCGGCTGATCGTGCCAGAACTGTGTCTGTGGCAATTAACGAGCAGAACACGATGGCAGAGCTGGCCACACCTGGCCACATTTTTCCGCTGCGCGCACGCGAAGGCGGTGTGCTGATGCGGGCTGGTCATACCGAGGCAGCGGTAGATATTTCCCGGCTCGCCGGTCTCAACCCGGCAGGAGTGATCTGCGAGATCATGAACAAAGACGGCACGATGGCACGGCTGCCTGAACTGGTGGAATTTGCCCAGGAGCACAACATGAAGATCGGCACCATTTCCGATCTGATCGCCTATCGCCACAAACACGATAATCTGGTGCAGGAATTGAGGCGTGAAACTGTGTATTCCTCGCATGGCGGTGAATGGGAGATGCGAATTTTCGCGGACCAAATCACAAGCACTGAGCATGTCGTTCTGGTGAAAGGTGACATTTTCGACGGCAAACCGGTTCTGGCCCGGACGCATGCCCTCAATGCACTCGAAGATGTTCTGGGGATCGGATTGACAGAAAAAAAGGGACGTCCCACAGGGAAACTGCCGCGGGCTATGGAAATTATTGGCAGCGAAGGACGCGGTGCTGTATTCCTGTTCCGCCAGCCCCGACCAAGAATATCCAGCGAGATGGACGACGAAGACGGCCCGCGCACAATCAAACAAACCGGACTCGGAGCCCAGATCATGTCTACGATGGGGTTACATGATCTGGTCCTGCTTACTGACAGCCCTGACACGCGGTATCTGGGTTTGGATGCCTATGGTATTGCCATCACCGGCACGCGCCCGCTGACAGAGGATTGATCAGATGGCCGAAACCGAAAGCCACTACACTTTGCCTGCAGCAGAATTCGATGATCACAAACCGCACCTTTTGATTGTAATATCGCCATATTACAAGGACATCGCCGACAATTTGCTGTCCGGGGCAAAGGCGGCCATTTCGGCAACCGGCTCCTCTTATGACGTTGTGAAAGTGCCTGGTGCACTTGAAGTTCCCACGGCCATCAAACTGGCAGAGGCATCCGGTAAATATGACGGTTATGTTGCTTTGGGGTGCGTCATCCGCGGCGAAACAACCCACTATGAAACAGTGTGTAACGACAGTTCGCGCGGATTAACTCTGCTGGGGCTGAAGGGGGTTTGTATCGGCAACGGAATTCTGACGGTTGAAAACCGGCACCAGGCCGAGGTTCGGGCCAATGCAGCAGGGCAGAACAAGGGCGGCGGAGCAGCAGATGCGGCGCTACATCTGATTGCACTGGCCCGGAAATTTGTAAATCAAACAAAGGGTATTGGTTTCAAACCAGCTTCAGAACACATCATTATCGCTGACGCAGACGACGGACCGAAAAAAGCATGAGTACCGCCTCCCCGCGCCGGAAGAAATCCGCGGCCCGACTCTATGCTGTGCAGGCTCTGTTTCAGATGGAGGCAACCGGTGTTGCTATGGAAGATGTGCGCGCCGAATTTCTGGACCATCGGTTTGGAGCGCGGCTTGACGATATCGAATGGCTGGATGGAAACGTAAGCCTGTTTGAAAGCCTGTTGACAGCAACGGTTCGCAATCAGGCGAAAATTGATCAGATGACCGACCGGGCGCTGGTGGCAAAATGGCCGATAGACCGGATTGACCCGACCCTTCGCGCGCTGTTCCGGGTTGCTGGCGGGGAACTGACCCTGGAAAACACCCCTCCAAAAGTGGTGATCAATGAATTTGTTGATCTGGCCAAAGCGTTTTTCCCACAGGGCCGCGAGGCCAAATTTGTGAATGCGGTTCTGGACCATATGGCGCGTGAAGTTCGGCCCGACGCGTTTTGATCGCACCGGCATCCTCTATTGAAACAGAAAAACAGTGCATTAAGTCCTGAAACAGGATTTTGTTGATTAACCTCATGCTAGAAGTGTTCACTGTGCAAATCGGAAATATTCTGCGACAAGGGCGCACTATGTTTAAGTTTACATGTATCCTTGTATCGACTGTCATGCTCGGCCTTCCTGTCAGCGCGACACCGCAGGCGTATGACTTTGTCTACGCCTCCAGCAAAATCGAATTTACCTATGACTTCAATGGTGATGCGGTAATCGGTGGATTTCCGAAATTCGACGGGGATCTGGTGATTGACTTTGCAGATATGCGCAGATCTTCGGTTAGGGTGTCTATAGATACTGCATCCAGCCAAGGCGGTTTCATTTTTGCGACTTCGGCCCTGCGTGGCCCCAAAATACTCAATGCCGGGAAGTTCCCTAAAATCAACTTTCGATCGGTTGGCGCAAAAGTCGTGAACGGAGTCGCAAGGATAACCGGCGAAATAACCGTCCGCGACGTCACCCGCCCGATTACTCTTACCGCGCGGTTTTTTCAGCTCGAGGGACAAAACCCGGAATCCCGTGACGAGCTTGCAATGCAGATTACTGGAAAAATCAACCGTCATGAATTTGGCGCCTCCGGCTACCCGGATATGGTTGGCAACACGCTCAACATCCGGATTGTTACCAAAATCAAAAGACGTCAATAAAGCCGTGCTTTGGCGCAATTCTCCCGATAGTTTTGGCCTGACCTCCAAACTGCTGCACTGGGTGACAGCGGCGTTGGTATTTGGCCTAATCGGGCTTGGGCTGTATCTTGCAAACACCAAAGTCAGATTGGATCAGCTGCACCTTTACGGGTGGCACAAGGCAACCGGGTTACTGGCCTTCAGTCTGATCTTGCTGCGTGTGGCCTGGCGCATTATTTCGCCGCCGCCAGAAGTTATCGGTACGGCTGGGTGGCAAAGCGTCGTGGCCCATTGGGTTCATCGGTTACTGTTTGTCTGCACGATTGCGATGCCGATAACCGGCTGGGTTGCCAGTTCCGCAACCGGGTTTGAGATGTCTTTTTTCGGCCTGTTTTCAATACCGCTCATCACGCCGGTGAGTGAACGGTTGGAGGATGTTTTTTTTGCCCTTCACGGAATCATCGGCAGACTTTTGATATTATTGATTATTCTGCACGTTGCCGGGGCGTTGCAGAGGCAATTCGTCAAGCGCGACGGCACCTTGAAACGGATGTGGTTCTGATTGAGGAAAGTCACCCTATTTCATGAATTTCTTGCGCGCTTCTTCCTGAACACTCAGTTTCATCTGTAACTGCGAAAGTTCGGCCATGGCGGCTTTGCGTTCTGCCGGATCGCTCAGGCTTTTCAAATGCTTAGCTGCAGCCTTAACCCGCCTTTGCAGCAAGATTTCCTCGGGCAACGCCCCGGCTTCTGCCATGATCCGATATCCGATCTGTTCCGCATCGCTTCCCAGCGGGCGGTCGGGCAGCGGTTCTCCCTCTCCCTTCAGATTCTCCAGTTCACCCTTCATCTGGGCCTTGCGGATTTGGCTTTCGACCAGTTGGTTGAATTTCAATGTGGCCTCCCGAACGAAACCTGAAAAACGTCAAAGACGTGTCGATTTTACTATAGGCCTTACTGCGCGGTTGTTCCACAGTCGGCTTAAGCAATCTGAGTCGATCCGACATGCGCCTGCTGATTTCCTTTGTCGCCCTACTTATGTCCGTAACCCTGTTGCAACTCAGTTCAGGGGCGATTGCACCGCTTGATGCACTTTCAGGCTTGCAATCGGGCTTTAGCACTTCCCAGATCGGGTTGTTGGGGTCGTCGCATTTCTTGGGCTTTTTTGTAGGCTGTTGGTGGGCGCCGCGCCTGATGGGCAGCGTCGGCCATGCCCGTACGTTTTCGGTTTTTGCCGCTTTCGGTGCCATCGGGGCCATCGCCCATCCGATGCTGATCGAGTCAACCGCCTGGGCGTTTTTCAGGATGCTAACCGGGTTGTGTGTGGCCGGGTGTTACACGGTTATCGAAGCCTGGATGCAGGCGAAATTGACCAACACCAACCGCGGGCGTGTGATGGGCACATACCGGGTGGTTGATATTGTTGCCTCTTCAGCGGCGCAAATGATGATCGGATTTTTGGAACCGGCGGCCTATGCCTCCTATAATCTGCTGGCGATCTTGTGTTGTGCCTGCATTCTGCCGCTCGCCATGACCAGCACCAAACAGCCGGTGACACCCAAGGCGGTGCGCCTGCAACCACGCAAGGCCTGGGCAATTTCGCCACTTGGGGTTGCCGGTGTGGTGGTTGCCGGGCTGACCTCCTCGGCCTTTCGCATGGTTGGACCGTTATATGCCAACGAGGTGGGGCTGACACAGGGCCAGATCGGGACATTCATGGCATTAGTGCTGATCGGCGGGGCGATTGCTCAATTTCCGATTGGCTGGCTGGCAGACAAATTTGATCGCCGACACGTGCTGATGGTGCTGTCAGTGGCCAGCATTGTCGCGTCATTAAGCATGGCGGCAGTCAGTACCAGCACGGTTGTTATAATATTTGCTGCAGCGGCACTGTTTGGATTTATGACCTATCCGATTTTTTCCGTCTCAACCGCCCACGCCAATGATTTTTGTTCCGCGGAAGACACGGTGTCTTTGAACGCATCATTGCTGTTCTTTTACGCTGTCGGCGCGATTTTCAGCCCTCTAGTTGCCTCAATGTTAATCCAGACATTCGGCGCGTTTGCCCTGTTTACTTTCGTAAGCGTTGCCCATGCCGGACTGCTGGTGTTTGGCCTCGCGCGGATGCGGGCGCGCCCTACGGCAACCGCCCGCACCGATTACACATATGTTCCGCGCACTTCGTTTCTGGTCGGACGGCTGTTGCGGCGGAAACGTTAGGTTGCGCCATACTCTGGTGCTTGGTCTCACCATAGGCTAAAGCACGGCTAAGCACCGCAATACCAAGGCCCGAACATGACCCGCACTCTCATCACCTCCGCCCTGCCCTATATCAACGGCATCAAGCATCTGGGTAATCTGGTTGGCAGCCAGTTGCCGTCGGATGTTTATGCCCGTTTCTGCCGTGCACGCGGTGACGAAGTGATGTTCATCTGTGCGACGGACGAGCACGGCACGCCAGCAGAACTGGCGGCGGCCAAGGCGGGTAAACCAGTAGCGGAATACTGCGCTGAGATGCACAAGGTCCAGTCTGATCTGGCCACCGGGTTCCGCCTGTCGTTCGATCATTTTGGCCGTTCTTCAAGCCCACAGAACCACCAACTGACCCAGCATCTGGCCGGCAAGCTGGCTGAGGCAGGGCTGATCAGCGAAGTCAGCGAAAAGCAGGTTTATTCGAACACCGACGGTCGCTTCCTGCCGGACCGCTATATCGAGGGCACCTGCCCCAACTGCGGCTATGACGGCGCGCGCGGGGATCAGTGCGAGAATTGCACCAAACAGCTCAGTCCGACCGACCTGATTGATCCGCGTTCGGCCATTTCCGGCTCCACTGATCTGGAAGTGCGCGAAACCAAGCACCTGTTCCTGCGCCAGTCCAAGCTGCGCGATCAACTAGACAGCTGGATCGACCGCCAGGCTGGCTGGCCGGTGTTGACGACGTCGATTGCCAAGAAATGGCTGCATGATGGCGACGGGTTGCGCGATCGGGGGATCACCCGCGATCTTGATTGGGGTATTCCGGTGAAACGGGGTGATGCGGACTGGCCTGGCATGGAAGGCAAGGTATTCTACGTCTGGTTCGACGCGCCAATTGAATATATAGCGGCCACGGCGGAATGGGCTGAAGCAAACGAGTTGGACGAAGCCGCATGGCAGCGCTGGTGGCGCACCGACAAGGGTGCGGATGACGTGCGGTATGTCCAGTTCATGGGCAAGGACAACGTGCCGTTTCACACGTTGAGCTTCCCGGCCACGATCATGGGCTCGGGTGAACCCTGGAAACTGGTCGATTACGTCAAATCCTTCAACTATCTGAACTATGACGGCGGCCAGTTTTCGACCTCCAAAGGGCGCGGCGTGTTCATGGATCAGGCGCTGGATATTCTGCCAAGTGATTACTGGCGCTGGTGGCTCTTGAGCCATGTGCCGGAAAGTTCGGACAGCGAGTTTACCTGGGAGAGTTTCCAGCGGGGTGTAAACAAGGATCTGGCTGATGTGCTGGGCAATTTCGTGTCCCGGATCACCAAGTTCTGCCGTTCGAAGTTCGGCGAAGAAGTGCCAGAAGGTGGCGATTATGGTGCGGCTGAAGAGGCTGTAATTGCTGAGATTTCGACCAGCCTTGCCGCCTATGAAACCCATTTGCAGGACATCGAAATCCGCAAGGCATCCGCCGAATTACGCGCGATCTGGGCTGCGGGCAACGAGTATCTGCAGGCGGCGGCACCTTGGGTTGCTTTCAAGACGGATCCCGAGGCAGCGGCCGCGTCAGTGCGCTTTGCTCTCAACCTAATCCCGCTTTATGCGGCGTTGTCAGAGCCGTTCATACCGGACGCTGCAGCGACAATGCTTGAAGCGATGAACGCAAAAGATACGCCGTGGCCGACAGATATCACCGCTGCGCTGTCCACGCTGAAAGCTGGTCATGCATTCAGTGTGCCCGACGTCATGTTCGCCAAAATCACAGATGATGCGCGCGATGAAATGGAGGCGCGATTTACTGGCCGCTGAGCGATCAGTAGTTCGTGTCCCACACCCAGGGCCGTGCAAAATTGCCGAGTACCCCCTGCACCGCCTCGTCCGTCAACTCGCCCTCGATTTTGCAGACATGCGCCACGAGACCAAGTTTCTTGTCTTCCAGAACTGCGCTGATATGGGCGCTGATATCAGCCTCCCGCAGCGCGCCGTTGTAAACCCGGGTTATCGCCATGCGTCGCAGGTCCGGCTTGAAGATTTTTCCAACTGCGGTTTTCGGCAATTCACCCATTATTTCCAGATGCTTGGGCACCGCTGCCCGCTCAGGAACATTTTCTTGAGCGAAAGCCATCAGGTCATCTGACGTTGCTGTGGCCCCCTCGATCAGTTCAACATAGGCACAGGGAATTTCGCCCGCTTTTTCATCCGGCTGGCCGATGGCCCCGACAAAGGCAACATCGGGATGACCCGCCAACGCCTCTTCTATCATCGCGGGATCAATGTTGTGGCCACCACGAATAATCAGGTCCTTGGCCCGGCCAGTGATCCACAGATATCCTTCTGCATCAATCCGCCCCAAATCACCGGTGCGCAGGTGGGTTCCGTCGGCAAACAACCCGACGTTTTTGGTAGGATCAGTGTAGGTTTCCCCTACGGCGACACCGGGGTTCGAAATACAGATTTCGCCAACCTCATCGACGCCGCATTCCTTGTTTATCGAACCGTCCTCGGCACAGTGCAGGATTTTAACGTCGGTGAAGGGAAACCGGAACCCGACCGAGCCGACACGTTTTTCACCCTGGCGCGGATTGGCCGACACAAGGCAGGTGGCTTCGGTCATGCCATAACCTTCAAGGATCGAAACGCCGGTGGCCTCCTGAAACCGTTTGAAAAGTTCAACCGGCAAAGGCGCCGAGCCACAAAAGGTGCTTTCAAGGGTCGAGATGTCCGCATCCACCGGGCGCTGCATCAGCGCCGCTGCAGCAGTCGGCACAGTAACCATGAAGGTGGCTTGCCAGCGTTCAATCAGCTTCCAGAAGTTGTCAAACACACCGTCGCCTCGATAGCCAGCCGGGGTTGGCAAGACCATATGCGCACCAGAAAACAAGACACCGGCCCAGATCGGATAGGCTGCAAAAACATGGAACAGCGGCAGCGGACAGAGGATGACATCCTTTGAAGTGTAGAGCAGTTCACTGCCAAGCCAGCCGTTATATAAAACACCGGAGTGGCGGTGCTGAGCGATTTTTGGCATACCGGTTGTACCACCAGTGTGGAAATTGGCGCAGAACCGGTCATCCAGGTTTTCCTCGAAATCCAGACTGTCAGCATTCTGGCCTGCCAGAGCGGCGTTGAACTCCATCACAGTTGCGCTGTGCGTTTTTTTCACTTTGGGCCGGATCAGCGGCACGATCCAGCTGAGTGGCGGTGACAGATGCGGCAACAGGTCGACCTCTATTACGGTTTTGACCTTTGGCGCCATGCTCAGCGCCTGGTTGGCCAGTTGCGCGACTTCGGTTTTCGGAAACGCGCGCATGGTGACCAGAACCTTGGCCCCGGTTTCATTCAGCAATGCAGCAATCTGTTTGGGTTCCAGCGTCGGGTTGACCGGTGCCACGACGCCCGCCGTCATCCCGCCCATCAGGGTAATCAGCGTTTCATGGCTGGTGGGCAGCAAATAAGCAACGACATCGGTTTCACCGATTCCAAGCGAGCGGAACAAATTGGCCGCTTGGGTGATCCGTCGCGTCAGTTCGGTCCAATTGAGCGTTACCGACTTGTCCTTAGGTCCGGATTTCAGCTGAAAACTAACCGCTGGACGGCT
This sequence comes from Paracoccaceae bacterium, assembly GCA_024227475.1. Classification (GTDB taxonomy): domain Bacteria; phylum Pseudomonadota; class Alphaproteobacteria; order Rhodobacterales; family Rhodobacteraceae; genus Amylibacter. Next base: position 10,893 of record JAAEUI010000265.1, read on the forward strand.
TGGATGAGCATCACGGGTGTTGCATAACCGTTGATAAACCGTTTTTTCTGACCAGCATTCCTCAAGCGGCATCTTGTCTTCTATGTCGACAACGTCCGACGCAACAGCTAAATCGCTCATTTTTCTCTCCCTGAAATGGTCCCTTTTTCGCGCGGGACTTTATCCCCACCAACCTTGGGCTGAAAACCTGGTACTGACAAGTGTAAGGCAACAAAAAAGGCGGCCCGAAGCCGCCTCTTCTTTCGTACAGGTTGCACTTCAGGTCGGAATGCGCAGCACCTGCCCTGGGTAAATCTTGTCCGGGTGGCTCAGCATCGGTTTGTTGGCCTCAAAAATCTCGTTGTACCGGTTGCCGTCACCGAGTGCCTTTTTGGAGACCGCCCAAAGCGTGTCACCTTTTTCCACGGTATGAAAGATTGGGTCGGCGCCGCCAGCGCTATCTTCCACAGCGGCCACACCTTCAACGTTCCCCACCGCCAGAATGACTTTCTCTTTCATTTCCTGGCTGACTGCTGCACCACCCACCTTCACGGTGTCACCATCCACGCTGATGTCCAGCCCAGTGGCATCCAGCCCCAATCCCTCAATTTCTTTGACCAGCGCCTCTTCTGCCGGTGCCGCCTCTGCCGAGCCAAACAATGACTTGCCTGAATCTTTAACAAAACTCCAAAGGCCCATCGTGCCCTCCTGTTGATTTTTCTTTGCGGGCAATTGCCCTTGCGACAGGTGGGGATCAGAGATCAGGTTTCAAGAGGACATCTGAGGTATTTACAACATGTCAGGCTACCAACTGCCCGTCTGTAAACTGCAGGCTGGCCAGACGGGCATAGAGCCCACCCTGCTTCACCAGTTCGTCGTGCGAACCCTGAGCAACCACCCTGCCCTCGTCCAATACGATAATCCGGTCAGCTTGCTTGACCGTGGCCAACCGGTGGGCAACGATCAGTGTCGTGCGGTTTTCAGACAATTTCTGAACCGCTTGCTTCACTGCCAACTCGCTTTCGGCGTCCAGTGCCGAAGTGGCTTCGTCCAGCATCAGCACCGGTGCGTCCCGCAAAATGGCCCGGGCAATCGCTATTCGTTGCTTCTGCCCTCCTGAGAGCATGACCCCCCGCTCGCCGACATAGCTGTTGTACCCGTCCGGCAGTTTCACCAGAAATTCATCGGCCGCGGCTGCTTTGGCGGCAGCGGCAACTTCATCGTCCGACGCGTCAGGCCGACCAAAGCGGATGTTTTCCATCGCGGTTGTGGCAAATATGACCGGGTCCTGGGGAACGTAGGCCATTTGTTTGCGGAAATCGGAACGGGTCAGGTGGGTCAGATCCTGGCCATCAAGACGGACAACTCCGCTGGTGGGGTCAAAAAACCGCAGTAATAACTGAAAAACCGTAGATTTCCCGGCCCCTGAAGGGCCAACCAACGCAACAGTTTCCCCCGGCCTGATATCCAGGGTCAAATTGTTCAGCGCAATCATACCCGGTCGGGATGGGTAGCTGAACGACACCTCATCAAACTGCACCGAACCGCGGGTTACATCCGGCAATGCCTGCGCCGCCGCGGGGTCTTTCACTGTATCGGTTGCGTTCAGCAGTTCCACCAGACGTTCGGTGGCCCCTGCAGCCCTCTGCAACTCGCCCCAAATTTCGGACAAGGCCGCCACAGCGCCGGAAACCATCACCGCGTAGATCACAAACTGCACCAGCGCGCCGGTTGTCATCTCGGCACCGCGCACATCACGCGCACCGATCCACAAAACTCCGACAACGCCGGTAAAAATCAGGAAGATCACAATAACCGTCATGATCGCGCGTGCGCCTATTCGCTGGCGTGCGGCGTCAAAAGCCAGCTCCGTCAGGTCAGAAAACCGGCCCCGGCTCAGCGCTTCGTGCGTAAATGCCTGAACCGTTTGGACCGCCAGAAGGGTTTCAGATGCGTTGCCGGAACTTTCCGCAATCCGGTCCTGGTTTTCCCGACTCAGTTTGCGCACCCGACGCCCAAGCACGATAATTGGCACGATGACCACTGGCACGATCAACAGCACCATACCAGTCAGCTTGGCGGAGGTGATCAGCATCAGGGTGATGCCACCAAGGAAGATCAGCAGGTTGCGCAGGGCAATGGAAACCGAAGATCCGATGACCGAAAGGATCAAGGTTGTGTCGGTGGTAATTCGCGACAGGACCTCACCGGTCATGACCTGATCGAAAAATGCCGGGCTCATCCCGATCATTTTATCATAGACGGCCTTGCGGATGTCCGAAACCACACGTTCACCAAGACGGGTCACGAAATAATACCTGAATCCCGTGCCAATGGCCAAAAGGGCCGCAATTGCAATTGCAGCGCCAAAATAATTGTCCATCAATTCTGCTGATCCAGCGGAAAAACCGTCGACGACCCTGCGCACAGCCAATGGTAAGGCAAGCGACAGACCGGCAGTGGTCATCAACGCCAATATTGCCAGCGAAATCAGGAGCCTGTAGGGCAGCAAATACGGCATGAGCCCGGCAAGAGGCCCAACCGATTTGGATTTCTCCCGCTCCACCGGATTAGTCTCACTATTCTGATTTCGCGCCATTTGTCCCTCGGAAATTCATCCTCGCAACGCTTTTATGCTGGCGGGCCCGGGCTGACAAGCAGCATGGCACATTCGGTTACTGAAGGATGTACAAAAGAGGGCCGGAACCGCCAAACCGGGCAAATTGAGGGCGCCTGGATTTGCATCTTGCGGGATGGGGTGGATGGCTCCTGCATCACCCGGCGTCGCAATGCGCCATAGTGCAGTTGTCATAAACTGCTTGTGAGAGGAGCCACCCAATGCAAGTTACAACAATAGGATTGGATATAGCCAAGAACGTTTTTCAGGTACATGGGATCACCCATGATGGAACCGTTGCTTTCAATCGATCTTTGCGCCGGGCTCAGATGTTCTCGTTTTTCGAACGCTTAGAGCCGTGCCTGATCGGCATGGAAGTTTGCGGATCAAGCCATTACTGGGCTCGCGAGTTGAGCAAGCTGGGCCATGAGGTGAGGCTGATCGCACTCGTTTACGTGAAGCCATATGTCAAACGCGGCAAGTCCGATGCAGCTGACGCGGCGGCGATCTGCGAAGCTGTCACCCGTCCGACAATGCGGTTTGTTGAGATAAAGTCGCCGGAGCAGCAGGCCATTTTGTCTTTGCATTGAGCACGAGACCTGATTGTTCGACAGAGAACCCGGACGATTAACATGCTGCGCGGTTTGTTGGCAGAGTTCGGGATTATCTTTGCTCAGGGTGTCGGTCACGCGATCCAGTTTGCAAAGCGCGTGACCGGGGGACATATGCCTGACCTACCGCAGGCTGCATGCGAGATTGTCTTAGACCTCGGCCAGCAACTTCTGGCTCTGCATGCGCGGGTGAATTGGTACGGCCGCCGAATGACCGACGCAGCTAAATCGGAACCACGCATAGCCTTACTTCAAACGATCCCGGGCATTGGGCCGATCACCGCATCTGCCATTGTGGCTACTGTTGGAAGTGGCGAGCAGTTTCGGAGTGGCAGAGACCTGTCGGCCTGGCTGGGCCTGACGCCTATCAACAAATCACCAGGAGGCAAAGAACGTTTGGGGCGCATATCAAAGATGGGCGACCGATACATCCGACGGCTTATGGTGGTTGGCATGACACCCCGCAGAAAACAGATCACAGAAAACCCAGAGCCGTCTGAGCCTTGGTTCGCTGACATATTGCAGCGAAAGCCAGCCAAACTGGCGGAGATTGCGATGGCAAACAAGACCGCACGCATTAACTGGGCAGTGCTGATGCGC
>JAAEUI010000266.1 GCA_024227475.1 Paracoccaceae bacterium
CCAGGTTTCTTTCAGATACCGTGCCTGGCCGCCAAGCTTATCGTTCTTTTCAACCAGGTAGGTCGTGTATCCCTGGCGTGCCAGGTTCTTGGCAGCGGTCATGCCGGCAACACCACCGCCGATCACCAGCACGGCCTGGTTAATTCTCATCACCGGTTCTTCCAGGGGCTCATGCAAGGTCACCTTGGCCACCGACATTTCAACCAGATCCTTCGCTTTTTGGGTGGCCTGTTCCATATCATCTTTGTGCACCCACGAGCATTGGTTGCGAATGTTGGTCATCTCGAACAAATATTTGTTAAGCCCGGCATTGATCAATGTTTCCTGAAACAGCGGCTCATGGGATTTGGGGGTGCAGGCGGAAACCACCACCCGGTTCAGCCCATGGTCTCGAATAATCTGGGAAATTTGACCTTGGGTATCCTGGGAGCAGCTGAAAAGATTTTTTTCGGCATAAACCACATTCGGCAAGGTTTTGGCAAACTCAACCACCTGGGGGACATCGACAAAGCCGGCAATATTGGTGCCGCAGCAGCAGACAAATACCCCGACCCGCGGCGGTTCGCCCCGGACATTGATCTCCTGGACGGTTTCTTTGGTTTTGGTCTGCGTCCCGCGGGCATCGAAGAGTCTGCTGCCAACCTGGCC
>JAAEUI010000267.1 GCA_024227475.1 Paracoccaceae bacterium
ATAATTTATTCTGAAGCGAGCACTAAGTCGGAACCGTTCATAATGACGAGCATGATATGCCACCGAAAAAACGCCGCAACCACTCCGGCTTATCCGCGTGTGTGATCTGTTGCCTGTTCCTAACCACCGATCTGTGCGCCGAGATTGCCACCGATGGCAGCCTCGGACAACCCGCTCAAACCCTGATCGGGCCTGATTTTTCAATTCCTGAAGCGCTGGGCAGCCGGGCAGACAACAATCTTTTTCACAGTTTTCAGCGGTTTAATATTCACACCGGCGAGTCGGCCACCTTCACCGGCGCCGACACGATTACCAATGTCATCAGCCGGGTCACAGGCGGCGAATTATCCACCATCGATGGGCGGCTCACATCGGAAATCGGTACGGCAGATTTCTATTTCATCAATCCAGCCGGCGTGATGTTTGGGGCCAATGCGCAGGTTAGCGTACCCGGTTCATTTTATGTCAGCACGGCCAACGAATTAAGGTTTACCGATGGATCGGCATACAGTGCAACCCATCCGGAAAGCAGCACGCTGAGTATCGAGGAACCCGCATCCTTTGGATTTCTGGGTGATCAGACCGGGTCGATCAGCATGGTGGGTAGCAACTTACTATTTGAACCCGCCAGTACCGTTGCTTTGAGTGGTAACGAATTGAAGATTGACCAAACTGAACTCGCTATTGATCAGGGCGACATTCAACTGGTTGCGACGGGTGATGCTGCCACGGATGTGACGGTTGCGGGAGATCTGTCCGTACCAGCCGCAGGCAAGCTGACCATCACCGATTCAACGATAGATGCCAGTGGTGAGGGTGCGGGACGTATTGTCATTCAAGGCGGTGCGAGTCAAATCGAATCGTCGAAGATCTTCGCTGATAATACCGGCCCAGTCGATGCCAGTGCGGATAAAGGGATTGATATCCGTTCGCGTTCGTTAAATATTGGAAACAGCTTTATCACAACAGATACGAATGAACAAGGTCGGCAGGCGGCCAATCTTTCTGTAGACGTCACAGAGGACCTGTTGGTTGTTAATGGCGGTGAAGTCAGAAGCCGTACAATTGGCGCAGGCGATTCCGGCGAGGTGCGCGTGACTGCAGGTACACTAACGGTCGATGATCAAGGTAGCAATTTTTTTACCGGCATACAAAGTATTGCCAGTCGCCGTTCTAGCGGTAATACCGGGAACGTGACATTGATCGTCGATGATGCCGTATCGATTCTCAACGGCAGTGTTGTCGGCAGCAGTACGTTAGGCGCAGGCGATGCCGGCCAAGTGCGCGTGACAGCGGGTACACTGACGGTCGAAAATCAAACTAGGGTTTTTACCGGCATTGTGAGTATTGCCGGTCGCCGTTCTAGCGGCAAGGCCGGGAACGTGACGGTGACCATCGATGACAATGTGTCGCTTCTCAACGGCGTTAGTATCGGCAGCGCTACGTTTGCCTCAAGGGATGCTGGCGAGGTGCAGGTGACTGCGGATACGCTGACGATCGATGGCCAAGGTGGAGAATTATTTACCGGTATAGAGAGTCGAGCTGATGATCCCGGTTCCAGCGGCAACGCCGGGATTGTGACGGTGACCATCGATGATGCTGTATCGATTCTCAACGGCGGTACTATCGGCAGCGCTACGTTTGGGGCAGGCGATACCGGAGAGGTGCTCGTGTCTGCGGGTACACTGACGATTGATGGTCAAGATCACGATTTTTTTACCGGCATACTGAGCCAAGCTCAACCCGGTTCCAGCGGCAACGCAGGGAGCGTAACGGTGACTATCGATGACGCCGTATCGATTGTCAACGGCGGTGCAGTTAGCAGCAGTACGTTTGGCGCAGGCGATGGCGGCCAGGCGAGCGTGACTGCGGGTACGTTGACTGTCGATCGTCAAGATAGCCAATTAGTTACCGGCATTGCGAGCTTTGCTACTTCCGATTCCTTAGGCCAAGCAGGCAATATTACGCTCGATATTCAAAATCTATGGATTGTAAATGGTGGAACTATAAGCATTGAATCCGAACCCACAGTGGACAAGACTATCTTGGCCAATATTCAACCCGCTGAAATCAACATTTCCGCTCAAAATCTCACCCTTAGTAACGCCGCCATTACGACTGAAAGCTTTGGCAACGTACCCGCCGGATCGATCACCCTGAATGTTGCAGACACCCTGAGTTTGGACCCCTCCCGTATCACTACTGCAGCAAATAACGCCGATGGTGGCCCCATCTCCATCAACGCCAGGGTGATCGATCTGCAGGAGAGTCAAATTACCACCTCAGTCGCAGGACAGGGCGACGGCGGCGATATTGCGATTAATTCGAAAGTTTTGATCCTGGATTCGGGTTTCATTCAGGCCAATACCCAAGCCGGCGCCGCGGGCGGCGATATCAGGATTAATGCCGACGCCTTGATTGCCAGTCATGATCAACTGTTCATCGGGGGCGAGCGCATCGATTTCCAAACCGGTGGCATCAATGTCATCCAGGCCGCGGCCCCGACCGGCGTCAGTGGGCGCATCGATATCTCTACTCCACAGCTCGATATCAGCGGTAACTTAACTGGCCTGGGGGCGTCGCTTCTGGACGTGGCTGAGATCGCGCATGACCCCTGCGCCACGCCAGGTGGCCGCCAGAGCACCTTATCCAGCGTAGGGAAAGGAGGCCTGGCGGAAACACCGGCGCAAGTGGGATCGGTTGCCGTCGATTCCGAGCGCCTGAAAAGGCTGTTGCAACCCGCGAAGGATTCATCCTCCATGCCACCCGCAACTGACGCACCTGATAGCTTCGAGCCCAGCGAGGCAATCACTCAACCCTTACCCCTGTTGGTGCGGAGGTCATTAACATGCGGGTGATCGCACCCATCAGCCTTCTAGTCAGGAAATAATCCCAATTGCTGCAAAAAAAGAGTGAAGGTCGGGCTTTAGCCCGACATGTCGGCCTGAAGGCCGACCTACGGAGGTGATACTAAAACTCACTTCTGGTGAAGTTTAGCAACACCTTGAAACAGCAGTTTTAAACTGCTATACAAGGTAAAAAACACATTTTCAGTCAAATTTTATGCAACTGGCAGGTAATATTGCTATGTGCGGCCGTTTTTACCTGATCACAGATTCCCGGACACTGACAGAACATTTTGAGGTCAGTGTCACGCCTGATCTTATTCCCCGCTACAATATAGCGCCGTCACAAGAGATCTCCGCGGTACGCCAAGGTGTGGAGGCTAGAGAAATCGTCATGCTGCGCTGGGGGTTGCTACCTTTCTGGGCTAAGAGTGAAAAAACAGGTTATCAGATGATCAATGCTCGGGCGGAAACTGTTGCCAGTAAACCCGCTTACCGCGCGGCATTCCGCCGGCGACGATGCATCATTCCAGCATCCGGATTCTATGAATGGAAAACAACGGAAAGCGGTAAACAACCTTACAATATACGCACTGATGAGGATTTTATGGCCTTTGCCGGTCTGTGGGAGCATTGGCAAGGGGAGGGCGGTGTGTCTGTGGAGTCCTGTACCATCATCGTCACAGCAACGAATGATAAGCTTCGATCCATTCATGATCGAATGCCGGTTATATTAGACCCGGTTGACTATGCAACCTGGCTCGATCCGGAAGTTCAAGACCCGGATATTATAAAACCGATATTACGATCCTACCCGGAAGAGCGGATGAGTTTCTATCCGGTGAGTCGCAAGGTAGGTAATCCAAGGTATGATGACCCTGAGTGTATCGAACCGGTGATTGCAGAATCCAAATAGTGGGGTATGTAATATGAGCAGCCAGGTAGGTCGGGCACGCTTTTTGTGCCCGACATCATTTCTGAGCTGGTGGATGGTGTTGGGGAATGATGTCGGGCATAAACGGCATGCCCGACCTACTTGGCTGAGTGTATCGAACCAGTGAAAACGGAACCAAGCTAGTGGGTTATACAAGATGACCAGCGATTCATCCTTAACATGGACAGACCTGGAAAGGAAGCATATTTGGCGACCATACAGCGCCTTTGATTCCGATCTCCCGGTTTTTCCTGTTGTTGCAGCTAGCGGCGTCAGACTTCGGCTGGCGGATGGCCGCGAGCTGATCGACGGCATGTCCTCCTGGTGGTGCGCCATTCATGGCTACAACAACCCAGCATTGAACAGGGCGTTGCATGCGCAGGTCGATAAGATGGCGCATGTTATGTTTGGTGGACTTACTCACCAGCCGGCGGTGGAGTTGGCTACACGGCTGGCTGAGATTACGCCTGCCGGTCTGCAGTCGGTTTTTTTCTGCGACTCCGGTTCTGTCTCGGTTGAGGTTGCGATGAAAATGGCCATTCAATATTGGCACAGCATAGGCCGGGCGGACAAACAGCATTTCCTGACCATATGGGGCGGCTATCATGGCGATACCTTTGGCGCCATGTCCGTGTGTGATCCTGTTACCGGCATGCATTCGCTGTTCTCGGAGATTCTGCCTCAGCAGCAGTTTGTTGATACCCCTCAATGTCGCTTCGGTGAACCCTGTAGAGAAGAGGATATTCGAAAGTTAGAAGCGCAACTTGTAGCTGGAAAAGAGAGAATAGCCGCGGTTATCATGGAGCCGATCGTCCAAGGTGCGGGCGGTATGCGCTTCTATTCGGCGGACTATCTTAAAGCGGTGCGCCAGCTCTGTGATGAGCATGGCCAGCTTCTGATTCTGGATGAAATCGCTACCGGTTTTGGTCGCACAGGCAGGCTCTTTGCCTCGGAACAT
>JAAEUI010000268.1 GCA_024227475.1 Paracoccaceae bacterium
CATAAAACCGGGGACGAACAGCATGGGTGTGAAGGCCACCATATTGGTCAGCACGCTAAATGTGACGGGCATCGCAATTTCGCGGGCGCCGCGCACGGCGGCTTCAAACCAGGACAGTCCGCTTTGGCGATAGTGGTAGATATTTTCACCGGCGACAATGGCATCGTCCACCACAATACCCAGGGTAACGATAAAGGCGAACATGGAAATCATGTTGATGCTGATACCTACAACCGGCAGAAACAGAAAGGCCCCGAGGATTGAGATCGGAATCCCCAGGCTGACCCAGAACGCCAGCCGGGCTTCCAGAAAAATGGCCAGCAGAATGAACACCAGACCCAGCCCGATAAAGCCGTTGCGCATCATGAGGTTCATGCGCTGGCGGTAGATTTCCGATCGATCATTACGAGCATCCAGTGCCAGCCCGGGCGGTAGATTTTGATTGATGGTTTCAACCTGCCGCCGGACCGCATCCGAAACGGAGATGGGCGTCTGATCGCCCACCCGATAGACCATGATCATCACCGCCGGTTTGCCGTTATAGGTGGCAAAATTGTCTGATTCTTCAAATCCGTCTTTGATAACAGCGATATTTTGAAGCAGCACCTCGGTGCCGTCATTGGCTGTA
>JAAEUI010000269.1 GCA_024227475.1 Paracoccaceae bacterium
GCTCGCCTACGACCTGGTTGCGCGCCAACAGGCCATACGCAAGCTGGACACCCGCCTGATTCCGGGTGATGGCACGGAAATCAGCGCCGAGGTGAGGGTGAAGGAAGATCGCCGTACCTACCTGGCGCGCCTGAAAATCAATGAGGAAGGTCATGTTGCCAAGGCCGAATGCAGTTGCCACCAGATCATGCAACAGGGGCTTAGTCATGGTCCGTGCAGCCACCTGATTGCCTTGCGTATTGCCTACGCTGCTGAGCAGGCTAACCGCAAAACCAGCCGGTTAGCGCAGGAAACCCGCACCTATGCCCGCCGCAGCCAACAAGCCGAGGAGCAATACCGCCTCACACTCAACCACAAACGCCTTATGATGGAATGGGAAATCCGCAACAAGCCCCGGCGGCAGCAATTCGCGTTCAATTCAGTCGATGCGGCACGCAGCGCCTATCTTGCTCGCATCGAGCAACTGGAAAACAGCGGATTCATGGACACCACGCTGGGATAACCCGATTGTTGCAAATAAAGAATGATGTAAGTCGGGCTTTAGCCCGACATGTCGGCCTGAAAGCCGACCTACGGAAGTGATATTAAAACTCACATCCGGTGAAGTTTAACAACACCTTGAAACAGCAGTTTTAATCTGTAAAAACAAGGTTAAAAA
>JAAEUI010000270.1 GCA_024227475.1 Paracoccaceae bacterium
CTGCGGGATGTTCAGCGCGGAGACCGCCTGCTGCACCTGCTCCAGCCGGTGCTGAAAAAGCGGCTCTTGCGCAATCAGACGCTGCATCCGAGTGGTATGTTCCCAGGAAAATTTTCCGACCCGGACACACCAGGGACGGGGCGCCTGTTTGGATGGTTTCGGCAGGTTTTGGTGTACCAGGGTGGTTAATTCCGCTTTGCTCGTGACGTACTGTCCGTACCTGTAGGGAAAATGGCCTCTTCCGGTGATGAGTGTGGCACAGACATCCTCTAAACGAGCATGCCTATAAGCGTCGCTCTCAACAAAGCTCCGCCAGGCTTTAATGCTCTCTTTCAAGGATTTTGGAGATTTTGCGGACAGCAGAAAGAGCGTACCCGGCGCATCATCGGCAACAGAAACACCCGGGGACTCGCTGCGCTCGACACCCGGGGTGTCAGCGTCAGTCGACTTTTCGGGTGTGTGATGCGCTTCCAGAACCACATGCGAGTTGACCCCGCCAAACCCAAAGGAACTGACCCCTGCCCGTAAAGGCAGATCCGGTTTTCGGGCATGCCAGTCACATAACTCAGTGACCACACGAAAGGGGGAATCCGTAAAATTAATAATCGGATTCAGGGTGGTAATATGTAAACTTGGGGGGATCTGACCATGACGCAGCATCAGCAGCACTTTGATGACCCCGGCCACGCCTGCGGCCGCCTCTAAATGCCCGATATTGGTTTTCACCGATCCCAGCAGGCAAAAATGTGTGTCGTCCGTGTAGGTCTGAAAGGTCTGGTTCAGCGCCTCCACTTCAATCGGGTCGCCTAACGAGGTGCCGGTACCGTGGGCTTCCACGTAGGTGACGGTGTCGGGATTGATGCCGGCCTCGGTATAGGCCGCCGTAATCACCGCCTGTTGGGCTTCCACACGGGGAGCCGTGATAGAGCGGGTTTGACCGCCATGATTGACCGCCGAGCCTTTGAGAATTCCGTAGATATGATTGCCGGCCCGCAGCGCGTCCTCTACACGTTGCAGTAACACGACCCCTGTGCCTTCGCCGGGGACATAGCCGTTGGCGGCTTGATCAAAGGTTTTGCACTGCCCGTCCGGGCTGAGCATCCGGGATTTGGAAAAGGAAATGTATTTCCAGGGATGAATATTGAGGCTCACCCCGGCCGCAACCGCGTAATCACTCTCGCCGCTGCGCAACGTGGCTTTGGCGTGATGCAACGCCACCAGCGACGCGGCGCAGGCCGCGCCAATCGACTCACTCGGCCCCTGAAAGCCAAAGACGTAGGACAGGCGATTGGCCAGAATACAATCGTAATTGCCGATGGCCGCGTAACTGTCGGTGACCACGCCCGGTCCGGAAGCCTCCTGC
>JAAEUI010000271.1 GCA_024227475.1 Paracoccaceae bacterium
CTTCATCGGCGCTGCACGACCATCGATAGCGGACCCATTCCTGCCAAAGAAGATCGAAGAGGACCGGATCGAGGATATCCGCGAATGCATTGGTTGCAATATTTGTGTATCCAGTGACACACAAGGAATTCCGATCCGCTGCACCCAGAACCCGACCATGGGCGAGGAATGGCGGCGTGGCTGGCATCCGGAAATGATCGCTCCTAAGAAAGCGGAAAAAGAAACGCTCGTCATCGGTGCAGGACCGTCAGGCCTGGAATGCGCGCTGCAACTGGCGCGACGTGGCTATCAGGTGACACTGGCCGAAGCAGCGAAAGAGGTTGGCGGGCGTGTGTTAGCCGAAAGTGGTTTGCCGGGGCTTTCAGCCTGGCGCCGTGTCATAGACAACCGGTTATTCGAACTTCGGCAAAAAGCTAATGTAAGAATATTCACCGAAAGTGAACTTGATGCCGACGCGGTGCACGAACTGGACATCCCGAATGTTTTTATTGCCACTGGGGCAAGCTGGCGCGTCGATGGCGTAGGCCGCAATACACGTAAATCGCTTGCGCCCTCGCAAGGACTTTCTATCCTTTCCCCGGACAAAATCATGGCAGGCCAACTTCCGGCAGATGGCCCGGTACTGATCTATGACGACGATCAGGCATACCTGGCGGGGGTTCTAGCCGAGAAACTGGCCCGTGATGGGTACCAAACCATCATTGCCACCCCAGCGGCTGTGGTGTCTCCTTGGATGGAATATACCTTGGAACAAAACCGCATCCAGACAAGGCTGGTCTCGCTTGGGATCGATATCCATCCAAGCAGGCTATTGACAGATATCGGCCCCGGATTTGTCGTTCTGAATTGCGGTTTTTCCGGAAACCCGATTACCATCCCTTGTCAGACTCTGGTTCCCGTAACTGAACGGGCGCGAAATACCAGTCTCTACGAGACCCTTTTGGTTCGGAACGAAAGCAGCAACGCTTTCCACCATCTGGAACTGATTGGCGATGCCGCCGCGCCCGGCCTGATTGCGGACGCTACTTATGCTGGCCATATGGCAGCGCGAAACTTCGAGGCAGATCCAGCACAAATCGAAGCTGACCTTTTCCGCCGTGAAATCCCATCCCTTGCCTGACCCGGCCCAATTGGTGAATGTCCATGATTGAAAAAACAAAACGCAGATCCCGTCGCGCCGGTGCCGGACGCAAGGCCCGGCTTGAGAAAAGAAGCCAGGGCAGCAATCAAGGCGCAATCTGGCCAGGGATCGAGGGTGGCCGCTATCAGCCGCTTTCCGAAAGCGATATGCAAAACATCCACCGGGCGGCGCTCAACATTCTTGAACGCACCGGTATTGGGGATCCGACAGAAGAAGTGCTCGATCTGGTTCTGCCAAAAGGTGCTTTTCTGAACGCTCATGGTCGACTGTGTTTTCCGAAATCGTTAATGGAGGATGTTTTGGCAGGCGCGGCCAACGAGTACTACGTTCACGCGCGCGGCAGCCGGGCAGGCAAGGGCGATATCCATTGCGCCAAAACCAAGGTTCATACGTCCTGCTCTGGCACTGCCGTTACCACTTTTGATGCGGAAACCAGAACCTACCGGCCCTCGACACTCCGCGATGTTTATGACTTCACAAGACTGGTGGACCGACTGGACAACATCCACATGACCGGCGACACCGTGCTTGCAACCGATGTTCCGGACGATTTTGAACATGATATGAGCATGGTTTATGCGATGCTTGCTGGCAGTGAAAAACCCGCCTGCCTGACCTTCCGCAGCCGTGATCATATCGCCCCGGCGATTGAGTTGTTTGACATGGCCTCTGGCGGCGAAGGATCCTTTCTGAAAAAACCGTCGGTCATTTTTGGCGGTTGCCCAATCGTTTCACCCCTTCGTTTCGGACGCGAAAACCTCGAACTTCTGATCGACACCAGCAAACTGGGTCTGACCAGCGACATCGCCGTGCCGCCACAAGCAGGCGCCACGGCCCCGGCACCACTGGCCGGAACACTTGCACAATCGGTTGCGGAAACACTGGCCTGCCTTGCCATCGTTAACCTGATCAACCCCGGTTGCGCCATGACTTTTGCCGCCTGGCCCTTCATCACCGATCTCAGAACCGGATCTTTCAGCGGCGGCAGTGGTGAACAGGCGCTGATCAGCGCTGCCGCAATCCAGATGGGCAATTTCTATGACCTGCCGACCAGCGTGGGTTCTGGTATGACCGACGCCAAAATACCCGATGCGCAATACGGGTATGAAAAGTCGCTGACCTATGCGTTGGCCGCACATGCAGGCGCGAA
>JAAEUI010000272.1 GCA_024227475.1 Paracoccaceae bacterium
GAAAATCACTGCAAACGGCCATTCATGCAGAGGTCTCTGAAGATACTTTTTTTGACCAAACGACAACCAAAGGGCATGAAATCAGAAGAGGCCAAACATGGTTAATGTCTGGTAAAAATGGTGGCTCGGACATGGACTATTCCCCCGGCCCCTGCTTTGGTATATCCCGCGCTCATTGATTCAAGTTTCCACGAAGGCAACGGAAAATGCACGATATCCGAGAAATCCGCAAAAACCCCGAGGCGTTTGATGCAGGCCTGGCCATGCGCGGGCTGGCTCCGATGTCCCCGGAAATTTTGACGATTGACGAAGGTCGGCGCGCCAAAATCACCGCTGCCGAAGCCGCTTTGGCAGACCGGAATTCGGCCAGCAAAGAAGTCGGCGCAGCAAAGGCCCGCGGTGATGAAGCAGAGTTTGAGCGCCTGCGTCAGCTGGTAGCGGACAAAAAAACCGAAATCGCGGCTCTGGAAGAGGAAGCCAAAACCGAGGACGCGCGGCTGAATGATCTGCTCGCCGGCATTCCCAACCTGCCGCATGACGACGTGCCTTTGGGCAATGACGAAGAGGACAACATCGAAGTCCGACGTTGGGGAACGCCACGTGAATTCGATTTTGCCCCCAAAGAGCATTTTGATCTGGCAGCAACACAAACCGGCATGGATTTCGAAACCGCAGCCAAACTCAGTGGTTCGCGCTTCGTCGTGATGTCCGGTGGGGTCGCACGCGCACACCGGGCGCTGGCGCAGTTCATGATCGACACCCACACAACCGAAAACGGGCTGACCGAGGTAAACACCCCGGTTCTGGTGCGCAGCCGCACCATGTTTGGCACCGGGCAACTGCCGAAATTCGCCGAGGACAGTTATGAAACCACCAACGGCTGGTGGCTGATTCCAACATCCGAGGTGACGCTGACCAATATCGCGGCCGACTGCATTGTCGATGAAAGCTACCTGCCCCGCCGCTATGCCGCCCATTCGCTCTGTTTCCGTTCAGAGGCAGGCAGTGCCGGCAAAGATACTTCAGGTATGTTACGCCAGCACCAGTTTGAAAAGGTCGAGATGGTGTCGGTCACCCGCCCTGAAGACAGCAGCAACGAGCACGAACGCATGACCAAATGTGCCGAGGGCATTCTGGAACGGCTCGGCCTGCCCTACCGTACGGTCGTGCTTTGCACCGGCGACATGGGTGCAGGCGCGCGTAAAACCTACGACATAGAAGTCTGGCTGCCTGGCCAGAACACCTATCGCGAGATCAGTTCCTGTTCGGTCTGTGGCGATTATCAGGCCCGGCGCATGAACGCCCGCTTCCGCCGCGCTGGTGAAAAGAAGCCAGAATTTGTGCACACGCTGAACGGTTCCGGCCTCGCGGTCGGACGCGGCCTGATTGCGGTTCTGGAAAACGGCCAGCAGGCGGATGGGTCAGTTGATCTGCCCGAGGCACTGCACCCGTGGCTGGGTGGCAAGACCCGGATCGGCGCGGATGGGGTGCTAATTTAGTCGCTGGTCGGTGGGCTGTTGGGCTGGCCGCATGGCGTCGCACTTATCCACAGCCACCCGGTCCATCCGGTAGGTTGTCGAGGTCAAACCAAAACGGGTTGAACGCGACGCTCCCTTGCCCCCGGGGCCAGGAACCGTTTTCCCGGGTTTTTCAAGAATCCGCATCGGGAGCCATCAGAACAGAAGGTAGCGTTCCTCCGTTATCGCGCGCAGCATGTATTTCATTCTAAATTCTGGGGCCCTGCCGAGCGTGAAGAAATGGTCGGCATCATCGACGCGGGTATCCCAGGCAAACGATTTCGGGCCCTGGGTTCGGCCACCCCGCGACGTACTTTCAAAAGTTATCCCATTGATTACCAACCATACATGACCCACACCTGTTCGCCGTCTGTCTTCCCCTCGACCGCTCCACACCGCATCCCTAAACCCTATGCGAACCATGTTGTCCAACAACGACGCATTGGCGCTGTAATCCACCTCACCATGATCCCGTTCAATAAAATTGCGCTGCCGCCGGCTGCCCGACGGCAGGTTGTGGTTGTGGAGCGTGGTTCGGTAAATCACGTATTCAACAAAGCCAGAGCAATCCAGTTGCCGGATCTGCGAAGGGCTTGTGCCTGCCAGATTCCGGACCTTGCCGACCATCCCATTCATTTCGTAGCGAATGTCCATCGTCATTAAGTCCCCGAGAACCGAGACAAGCGTATCTGTCGAGAAATCCATGCTTAAACCGCCTTTTGTAGGATTCGGGAGTGCTATCTAACTTTTTAGCACCTTTTCTCAGCTTCT
Source organism: Paracoccaceae bacterium (assembly GCA_024227475.1). Classification (GTDB taxonomy): domain Bacteria; phylum Pseudomonadota; class Alphaproteobacteria; order Rhodobacterales; family Rhodobacteraceae; genus Amylibacter. The sequence continues at coordinate 2,289 of JAAEUI010000272.1, forward strand.
TCCGTGCCAATCCTCACTTACGCCCAATGTAAAACCTGCCGCCATCCTACCGCGCAAAAAAGGGGTTTTCACCAGGTTAAAGGTCATTTTTACACTCTGCCCCCTTTGCAGCGTCGTTTGATTGCATTAGCAGAGTGCCAAACCACATTTGGCGGGCGGGTTCTTGCGCATACTCATCACAAATGACGACGGTATCTCAGCACCGGGTCTGGAAATCTTGCACGATATCGCCTGCCAGGTAGCGGGCGAAGAAAACGTCTGGACTGTTGCACCCGCTTTTGAGCAATCCGGCGTCGCCCATTGCATTTCATATACCAAGCCAATGTTAATCACCCAGTTCTCGGAGCGCCGCTTTGCAGTGGACGGCTCGCCAGCGGATTGTGTGCTTGCCGGGATATACGATGTGATGCGGGATAACCCGCCCGAACTGGTGCTGTCAGGGGTTAACAAAGGCAACAATGCCGCAGAGAACACACTATACTCGGGCACTGTCGGCGCAGTCATCGAAGCCGCCATGCACCAGACCAAAGGCATTGCCCTGTCGCAGTATTACGGGCCGCGCAATCTCGATCTGGAGGACTCGTTTGAGCCCTCGGTTGCATTTGGTGTTGAGACGGTGCGCAAACTGCTGGATCACGCCCCCTGGCACGACGGGCCTTACGAGTTGTTTTACAACGTCAACTTCCCGCCCTGCCCGGCTGCCGAAGTGAAAGGCATCAGGGCGACAACTCAGGGCTGGCGGGCCAACGTGAATTTTGAGATCGAACCGCATATCGCGCCCAACAAACGCAAATACCTGTGGATCAAAGGCGGCCCGCAGCATCATCCGACTGAACCGGGCAGCGACGCCCATGCCAATCTGAATGATTTCATCTCGGTCACACCGATGCGCGCAGATCTGACGTCTCACGGTTCGGTCCCAGCCCTGCAAAAGGTATTTACCTGATGGTGTCACCCGAGCAGTTAATGCAGTTCATGCTCGCTCTGCGCAATCGCGGGGTTACCGACAACCGGGTTCTGCAAGCGATGGAAAAAGTGCCGAGGCATTTGTTTGTACAGGGGCATTTTCAGCCCCGCGCTTACGAGGATCTGGCCTTGCCGATCCAATGCGGACAGACGATCAGCCAGCCCACGGTGGTGGGCATGATGACCATGGCGCTGAAAGTTGGGCCCCGCGACAAGGTTCTTGAGGTCGGAACCGGCTCTGGATACCAGGCCGCGATCCTGTCGCATCTGGCCCGCCGGGTTTATTCGATCGAACGTCACCGACCATTGGCCCGGCAAGCCAGCAAGCTATTTGAGGAACTGGATCTGGTGAATGTAACTGTCATAACCGGCGACGGATCGCTTGGCCTGCCCGATCAGGCACCCTTTGATCGTATTCTTCTAACCGCCGCTGCCGAAGACCCACCCGCAAACCTCTTGGCTCAACTGCGGATGGGCGGTATTATGGTTTTACCAGTGGGCCAGACAGATGCTGTTCAGCACCTTATCGTGGTTGAAAAAACCGAAAACGGGCTGAATTACAAGGAATTGGCACCCGTCCGTTTTGTACCGTTGGTTGAAGGGGTCGCACAGGAACCCTAAGCGTTATGCCTTTGAACTAAAACGGTTTAAATGCATAGCGCTGATCAAGGCCGGTGATGTCGCTGCGTTATGCGTTTCGTTGGTTACAAACAGAACCGATAACGCAGTAAGAATAAGCCCAAAAACGGGCAGTAATTATGAGGATTGAGGGTATGGCAGTATCAATCAAAGTCTTGCAAATGCCGCTGGCACTTGTGCTGAGCGGCGGATTTTTGCTCAGCGGGTGCGACGGTGTAACCTTTGGCGACTTCCGAGACACGATCTCTCCGATGCCAAGCCAGCAAACTGCGCAGACGTCTTCCCGTCCCAAACCGGACAACCGTGGTGTCATCACCTATCCGCATTATCAGGTCATCGTTGCCCGACGAGGCGACAGCATGGCTGATGTCGCTGGCCGCGTCGGCATGTCGACCGACGAACTGGCCCGCTACAACGGCCTTTCTGTGGAACATCGCCCCCGCAACGGCGAAGTTCTGGCGCTGCCCAAAGGCATCATTATTCCCACCGATGAGGCAGGCACGACCGACCTGGAAAACATCGCTACCACCGCAATCGCCAACGCCCAGACGGGTGTCGTCCAGAAGGGTCCCGAACCCATCCGCCACGTTGTGGAACCGGGTGAAACCGCCTATTCTATCGCCCGCCTCTATGGTGTTTCCGTTACTTCACTGGCCTCCTGGAACGGACTGGACAAAGACCTTTCGGTCCGCGAAGGCCAGCGTCTGTTGATACCTGTGGTCGAAGACGGCACCCCAGCGGATCAGGAATCTGCGTCATCCGAGCCAGGAACCGGTTCAGAAACCCCGTTGCCACCAAGTTCAACCGATCCGTTGCCCGAAACAGTTGAGGTCGCGGAAGTCCCTGAAAGCCCCAATCTAGTGGAAGACCGGACCCCCCCCGGCGCAAGCCGCAAATTGCTGAAACCGGTATCGGGCAAGGTGATCCGCGGCTATTCAACCGCCCCTGGTGGTAATGAAGGTCTGGACATCTCCGCCTCTGCCGGAACTTCGGTAAAAGCGGCCGAAAATGGTGAGGTTGCCCTGATTTCCTCGTCTTCCTCCAGCCATACAATTGTGCTGATCCGCCATCCGGACAATCTTTACACCGTCTATTCCAATGTATCAGACGTGTCGGTCAAAAAAGGACAGTCGGTCAGCCGGGGCCAAAAAATTGGCAAGGTAGCCAGTGGTGATTCGCCGTTCCTGCACTTTGAAATCCGGCGCGGCACCGAAAGCGTGGACCCAGCACCTTATCTGTGAATTCGGTAACTCGTTCCCGGCCCCCTGCCGCAGCGCGAAAAACGTCAGACGCCTGATCCGGATTGGCGCCAGTGATGGCAAAAGAAGGATATCGCTTACCCGGCGGTTTTGAATTTTACTTGTGAATCAAGCGAAACTCTGACCATCTCTAAAGAGATGGATACTAACCCAACACCGCGATCGGTTCGCCTGGCACATGGGGATCAGGCGAAGCACCGAGCCCC
>JAAEUI010000273.1 GCA_024227475.1 Paracoccaceae bacterium
TCTCGGCAGCGGTAAAACAACGTTGCTCATCAAAGTGGCCGGCGCTATCAGCCGGCGGGGCGTACGCGCGGCTATCGTCGTCAACGACATTGGTGAAGTGTCGGTGGACGCCCGTTTTCTTGACGACTTTGGCCTGAAAGCCCGGCAACTGCCCGACGGCTGCATCTGCTGCCAGATTGCCGGCGATCTGGCCAACACGCTGGCTATCCTGTACAGTAACATCCAGCCCGAATTGGTGCTTGTCGAACCGACCGGTGTGGCCCAGCCGTGGAAGGTAAAGCGGGCCTCTGAATACTCAGAGGGCGCTGAGGGGGTCACCATTACTCACGCGCCGGTTATCACCCTGCTCGACGCCTCGCGGATCGACTTGCTTTTACGGGCTGTACGCCGGGCGGTCGAGTCACAGTTGCGCGACGCCGATATCATCGCCATTAATAAGGTAGATGTGGCCGATGCCGCCTCAGTGGCCCAGGCCCGCGATGCAGCCCGGGCGGTAAACGAGAAGGCGCGTATCATCGAAATCTCGGCCTTGCAGGCGCAGGGCACGGAGGCGTTAATCGAGGCCATTCTTAACGAGCAATCGGTTCGCTACGAAGATCACTACCTGCAGGCGTTGGCCGGACAGAGTACGTAGATGACTGCCGAATCGGCAACGCTTCACCCGGACAATCCGGCCCACCAACACGAGCCCCACGGCTTCGGCGTCTTTGGTGGGGTAGCTCGCATGGAGGCCATCCCACCCGTCGAGGCCCAAGTAGCTGTCGATTTTATCGCCGGTTTTTTGCAAGCGCTGGCCGACGAGTGCTTGAGCCGGGGAGCCGACCTCATCGGGCATCTCAAAGTGCATCTGAGTACCGCGTCCGGCACGGTGCGGGCCAGCCTGGTAGACCCGGAGGCCGGCCCGGCGCTGGCGGTCGATCTGGATGATACCTTGTTTGCGACCGGCGAATTGACGGTGAATGCTATTGTACATGGCTTGACCAGTGAAGCTGTGACTGCCGGCGTCTACGTTGCTGCCCGCAGCGCGGCGCTCGGTGGTTTATCTATTGAGTGGGGCGTCCCTCCACCACCTACAGGAAGGAGCGAGCAATGAAAGTTGCTTGTGTATGTTGCGATATTATGAAGCAGGAAATGGAAATAGTTTTGGCCGAGAATCCGGACCTGGAGGTGACTTCTTTGGATTTCTATGACTTCGGTTTGCATGTCTATCCCGATGATCTAAAGGCGGAGGTTACGAAGCGCATCGAGGAGATCCAGAATGAGGGAGAAGCCGAGGCCGTTTTTCTGGGCTATGGCTATTGCAATGCCCTGCAAGGCATCGAACAGCAAGTCGATATACCTGTTGTTCTACCGCCGGTTGAAGATTGCATCGCGCTTTTCCTCGGTCCGCGTCGCTACGCGGAGGAGCGAAGAAAGTGTGCCGGAACATGGTTTATGACGGCCGGCTGGTGCATCGAAGGTCTTCAGGGTGTCATCAGGGAGTTGCACCTGGATTCCGTGCCGAACTCAAAGTACACCCCGCTCGACTTCGCCCGGCTGATGTTCAAAAACTACAAGCGTACATTGTTCATCGATGACGGCGCCGGCGACGTGGCCGAGCACCGGCGGCAGGCCGAGGAGTTTGCCGAGTTGCTCGATCTGGAGGTGGAGTACACCGAAGGTACGCTGGACCTTTTGCGCGAAGAGATCGCGCGGCTGCGGTCTATTGACAAGCAAGAAATCCAACAAAAATCTCAGGAGGAATGATCATGACTGAAATGACCCCGCGCGAGCGGGTAATGGCAGTAATGCAGCCCAACGGCGGCCTCAAGCCCGACCGGGCGCCCTGTTTTGGGGCCGACAGTACCGCCACTTACGAACAGATGGAGGAATTAAACGCCTCCTGGCCTGAAGCTCTCTATGACGCGGCGCTGATGGCCAAACTGGCCTTGGGGGCCCATACGGTTCTTGGTTTTGATGCCGTGCGGGTTCCGTTTTGCCAAACGACCGAAGCCGAGGCTTTGGGGGGTGAACTCAAAAACGTCATGGCCGAAAACGTCCCCAGCGTTCGTCCGCTGCCGTCATACACAATCGGCGACCCATTGCCCATCCCCGACGATTTTCTCAGCCGGGGCCGCATCCCGGCCACAATCGAAGCGGTGAGGATTCTCAAAGAAGAAGCGGGAGATCAGGTAGCCGTCATTGGCGGGGTCATCGGCCCCTTCAGCCTCGCGGCGGCAGTCATCGAAATTACGTCCGTGTTGAAGGAAAGTTGGTTGCGGCCGGATAACCTGCGGCCCGTGTTAGAAGCCAGCGTTCAGGTTGCCTCGCAATTGGCCGCTGAATTTGTTAAAGCCGGGGCCGATATCATCTGTGTTGAGGATATGATGGCCACGACCGATATGGTCAGCCCCAAGACGTTCAATGAACTGGTACTCTCCTACCAGCAAGAGTTGTTCAATGCTATTAGTGTCCCAACAATTCTCCACATCTGCGGTGATGTGGTGCCAATTGCCGAGGGTATGGCCGATACCGGCGCGACGGCGCTCAGCTATGAGCCAAAATCCGACACAGCCACATTGCGCCAGAAAGTTGGGCCTAAGGTGGTCTTGATTAGCGGTGCGGATGCAGCGACAACGTTGTTCACCGGCACGCCCGAAGAGGTCGAGGCTGTCTGTCTGGCCTCACTCGAGGCCGGGGTAGATATAATCGCGCCCGGCTGCGCTGTTGCCCCCGGTACGTCAACCGAGAACCTGCGAGCGATGTCCACCGCCACGCAAAAGTTTGGACGGTAACCAATGGGCGACATTGGTATTGCTCTGGATCTGGGCACCAGCGGCTTCCGGGGACAGGCTGTCGAACTGCCCGCTGATGGCAGCGAGGGGCGAGTGATCGCCACCGCAATTACCGCCCGTCATCCGCTGCCCGGAGCCAACGTGATGGACCATCTACACTTTGCCATCCAGATGGGGCTGGAATTGTCCCAGCGGGTGGTCATCCACACCGTCAATCAGGTCATCGAGCAGCTCGACGTGCCGCGTGAGGCCATTACCCGGCTGGCCATCTGCGGTAACCCGATCCAACTGTCCCTGTTCGAGGGGATCGAAATCCGCGACCTGGCCTACGCCGGTAAAACGCGCCAGGAAACTTTGGGCTATGAACCGCCCAAGCGCGAGGCCAAGGCTCTGCCGGCCCGGGACATTCCTAACCTGGACATCCCGTCCGAAGCCAAAGTATACATCCCGCCGGCCGTACGCCACGAGATTGGCGCAGACGCGCTGGCCATGATGATTAAGGCCGACATACTCGAACGGGACGAAATTGCGCTGGTGACCGACTACGGCACAAATGCCGAAATGGCCCTGAAAATCGGACAGGAAATCTTCATTGGCGACATCCTGACCGGCTCGGCCGCAGCCGGCCCGGCGCTTGAAGGCCAAACCATCGCCGGCGGTATGTTGGCCGCACCCGGTGCCATCTCCGATGTTGTCTACGAGGGCGATGCCTTTCGGCTGTACATTTTGAATGACGAGATGAAAAACAGGCCCGGCAATCTGGTAGACCTGGCCACGGGAGAGGTGCTTGAAGAGGGCGAGTTGAAGGCCAAGGGTATCACCGGCACCGGCACAATCGCGTTGGTGCATGAGGCCATGAAGGCCGGGTTGATTCGCCTGCCGGAAATCCTCACCCCCGATCGGACCCTGCACTTGGGGGGCAAACTTGTCTTTAGTGAGACAGATTTGGCCGAGGCCGGCAAGGCAATCGGCGCTGTGCGGGCCGGGCATATTACGCTGGCCAGCGAGGCCGGCATCCACCCGGATGACATCGGGGCCGCGTATATGGCCGGCGCATCAGGGACCTATGTTGATGCGCTCAAGGTTCATTGGCTGGGCATGACGCCAAGCAGCGTGGCCAACGTCTATCAAATTGGCAATACCTCGCTGGCCCTGGCTCAAGACGTTGTCCGCGAGCCGCAGCGCATATGGGAACTGGAAGAGATTGCCCAATCTCTCCGGGCTGCCCATTGTATGTTTGCCGAGTCTGAGACGTTCAAAAAGGTCTACGTGTTGGAGTTGAGTTACTGGACCGAGGGCATGCCGTGGGAGATGTATCAGCAGTTTCTCAAGACCTACGGGTTGCCCCAATTAGACGTTAACCAGCACCAGCCGCAGGTTACAAAGATGGTCGAGCGCGACATTGCCGACTTCGGCTACCGTGGCTTGCAAGTTGTGTCGGAGATTGGTTCAATCCTCAACGTATGCTTTGATGGCTGTACCGGCTGCCGGGTGTGCGTGTACGAGTGTCCGGAGGACGCCCTGCGACTGGTCAATCGCGGCCCGCGCGGGGACCGCTGGTTTGACATCGAGATCCAGTCCGCCGACTGTCTGGGCCTGGGCTGTTTGCGCTGCCAGACAACCTGCCCGGAGAATGTCTTTCACTGGACAGAAAGTCTGGCCGCCTGGAGTTCGCTGGATCAGGCTGCGTTCCCCGACCCAAGTGAAGGCGAAGAAGTAGTATATAAGGAATAAATCCGCAAGTTTGCAAGTATGCGAGTTTGCAAGTATCTGATTGAACGTATAATCTGCAAACTTGCCAACTTGCATACTTGCAAACCCACCCACTTCAAAGATTATCGCAAACAATGCAAATCTTGTGGGGTAATACTATAAAGGAGCAATGATATGAGCGATACCAATTCCATTTCCGGCCGCGACCTTGTCGTGAACTTTCTAAAGAAGCAACCTGTACCGCGTATGCCTGTTTTCAGCGGTATGGGCCACGTCACCGTGACCGGTCTCGAACAATGCAATGTGCGCTTTGCCCACGTTCACGGCGACGCGCGCGAAATGGCAGACACGGCGGCAACCAGCCACACCTTGTACGGCTTCGATTGCGTTGTTGTGCCCTATGATCTCGGCGTGGAGGCCGAGGCGTTGGGTGCGAAACTCAACACTTATTCCGACACCGATGATCTGCTCTACCCCACGCTGCGCGAGAAGACCGTAGAGGACGCAGCCGGCATTAAGGTGCCTGATGACCTGGAAAACGCCGGCCGCATCCCGGTGGTGTGCGAGGCCATCCGGCTGCTCAAGGCCGAGTTAGGCGATAGTGCCGCCGTTGGCACGTATGTCTTGGGGCCGTTCGTTCTGGCCGGGCAGATTATGGACTTGAACATGCTGTTGAAAAAGTCGCTGCGCGAACAAAAAGAGGTTGACAAAATGCTGGCCATTTTGTCCGAAGTCATCATCGATGTGGCCAACATTTACAAGCGGGCCGGGGCCGATTATGTCACCGTCCGCGAGATGGGTTCCAGCGCGGATATTCTCAGCCCGCGTGTCTTTCGCAAACTCATCAAATCACATCTAACCCACATCCACCAAAATATCGAGTTGCCCAACGTCCTGCATATTTGCGGCAACACCAACGCCATTGTGGCTGATATGGTCGAGTGCGGCGCGGACGCGATCAGCATAGATCAGAAGAACGATATGGCTGAATCACGACAGAAACTTGGCCCGGACGTGCTGATTTTGGGCAACATTGATCCGTATAACGTGCTGGTACTCGGTGACCGTGACCAGGTAGTGACAAGTGTTCAAGAGAGTGTTGCCAATGGTGCCAGTGCGGTGTGGCCTGGCTGCGATGTCTGGCCGACCGCCCCCGCAGAAAATATGCGTACTTTTGCCGATACTATCAAGGAGAACTAAACCAAATGACAAACACCGAATCGAAAGCCGGCGCGGACCGGCGTGAATATCTTCTTAATGAACTGAAAGAGGGTGTTATTGAGTATGATACCGAGCGGGTGGAGGAGGCATCCAACGAGGCGGTTGAGTTGGGCCTTGATGCCTACGAGATGATTATGCAGGGCCTGGCCGCCGGTATGGACGTTGTGGGTGATTATTTCGACTCCGGCGAGTATTTTGTACCCGAGGTGCTGCTATGCGCCGAGGCGCTGTATGCCGGGTTGGCCATTCTCCGCCCGCATATAAACGAGGATGAAGCCCAGCGGGTTAAAGGGCAGGTGGTTATTGGTGTGGTTCAGGGCGACGTGCATGACATCGGTAAGAATATGGTCAAAATGATGTTTGAGGTGGCCGGTTTTACCGTACACGATCTGGGCTATGACGTGCCTCTGGCGGATTTTGTAGAAGAGCAACTGAATACCGATTCAGAGATTGTCTGCCTCTCATCGATGATGACCACCACTATGATGAACATGCCCAAAGTGATCAAGATGATTCATGATAAGAACCCAAACGTAAAA
>JAAEUI010000274.1 GCA_024227475.1 Paracoccaceae bacterium
AGTGAACGTCGATCACCCGTGGCGGGTTGACCACCACATGACCCAGCATATGGGGGCGCGCGCGCATTTGGTCTTCGCCGCCCGCTGCAATCTGCCACATCCTGATTAAGTCCGCGACTTCATGCTCGGCACCGGTGTTGTAAACCCAGGTACCCGGCTTGTTGGTGTGTTTCATCCATTCGGCCGTCAGGATTTGCGAATTGCAGATCATCTCTTCGTCGTATAGCCGCATCACCGGCTTATACAGCCCGTGCACATTCTCCAATGCGTCCGCCATCAGAGTGCCGTCAATGGCGTCCTGACGGGTGACCTTGCGCCTCTCGCCGGTGCGGATGTCATCAATATAGCGGCCTGTTACGGTGCAGAAATGTACCTCTCCCGTCCCGATCGAACAATCCTTGGTCGGGTCGTTGCGCCCGTGCAGGGTAAAACCGCTGGGGCAAGTTTTCAGAGCCGCCATCACGACTTTTTCTGGAATTTTAACCAGCTGACGATCGTTTTCCAGCGTGCACCCTACCGCCTCGAACATCTTGGCGGCTCGTTCATCATCACACCGCACCCCGCCTTCTTCAAGAACCCGGATGGCTGCGTCATGCACCATCTTGCATTCATCAGACGTAATCGGAAGGGCCGAACCTACGAGTTTTCCGCTAAATCCCTTCACCACACCACCTCGATTTTTTTAGACAGGTCACCTGTCGTTCATTTCACTTTGAAACCGGTTTTTGCGCGCCTCTACCCAAATCGGTTCCAGATCGCCGTACAAAGAGAACGACGCAGCGGCCAAGGGCGGTTGGTCGGCACACAGCTATTGTGAAGCAAAGCTTGGCACGCCACCTTGATTAATCAAAATACCATTTTTCTTGGTATTGGATAGCGGTTGCGCATTCAGGTCAGCGGCCTCAACCAACCAGGGTGCAGTCAGAAAACCATTCCGGTGATTACAAAGGTCGACATAGTAGATAGGCGCGCTGTCCGCGGTGGGTAAGAACTCCACACCAAAACCTATGTGGCAAAACGGTGGTTTTTTCCTGTCTCGCGAAAGCAGATATTGGCTGCGATGCAGAAAACGACCAATTTGGGCTCGAACCGGGATATCGCCGCGCTTCCGCCCATCGTCGGCTTGAAGCTGAACCCGACCGTGAAAAAATTTGCTTGTGTGAATTCACTGGTCGGAGAGAGAGGATTCGAACCTCCGGCCCCTGCCTCCCGAAGACAGTGCTCTACCAGGCTGAGCTACACTCCGACCGTGACGGGCGGGATAACTTAGGAGGTGTTGATTGGCAAGTGGCTAATCAGGTTTGGATTTGCGGCGCAGGAGCGGAGAAAT
>JAAEUI010000275.1 GCA_024227475.1 Paracoccaceae bacterium
GTCAACGAATTGGCCGAAGCTCAGCAGGTGGAAATGATAGCGGAAAAACGCCAGGCACTGGTGTACGAAGCGCAGCAGGTCTTGTTTGACGACACCGCTCGCAGTCCAATTGTATATCCAAGCATGACGAATGCTTACCGCGAGGACCGTTTGCAGGGTCTGGTACCTATGCTTGGTGAAGGTATCGGCAGCTTCTGGACCGATATCAATGTAAGTGCCAAACAAGGAAATGGCTATATCTTTACCGGCACGACTTCTTCGTTGAAAAACCTCAATCCGGTGGCCGCGACGGATTCAAATGAATTCAAGGAACTGCGCATGATATATGACCGCCTGGTGCAGGTGGCTCCCGATGGTTCGGTAACGCCCTGGGCGGCTAAATCCATCGACATCGTCGATGACACCACCGTCGATATCGTGTTGCGGGACGGCATGAAGTTCCATGATGGCAAGCCGGTAACAATAGAGGACGTGAAGTTTACCTTCGACTATCATAAACAATGGAAAGCACCCTTCTTCATTTCTTCATTGAAAAAATTCGAGTCGGTTGAGATTACAGGTGCAAATTCCCTGCGTATCAAGCTCACCGCACCCCATGCTCCCCTGATGATCAATTTCTTCTGCTCGATCTTCATTCTGCCGCAGCATATCTGGAAGGATATTCCTGAAAAGGCCAAGGTCGATGATGTGCTTAACTTTGCCAATGAAGCACCCGTTGGCAGCGGACCGTTCAAGTTCGACTACTGGGACCGGGGCAAGGAAATGAAGGTCAGCGCCAACAAGGATCATTTCAGCGCACCCAAATGTGAAGGCATTATCCGTATCACCTATGGTAGCCATGACGCCATGGCGGCAGCGATTGAGGCGGGAGAGTGTGATCGCACCCGTTATATTCTTAAGCCGGCACTTGTTCAGGATCTTAACAAGATTAATGGTATCGTCGGCAAAGGTTATGCCAGCCATGGGTTCTACGACCTGGGCTACAACCATCGTCGCGGCCCATTGGCTGACCCGGCATTCCGTATGGCCATGGATATGATAATTCCGCGCGATGTGATTCGTCAGGTTATCATGGCCGGTTTTGCTGAAAACGGTGGTTCCGTCATCGCCCCGGCCAACGAGTTCTGGCATAACAGTGCGGTCAAATCACGTCCGACAAATGTCAAAAAGGCGCGCGAGATGCTGGCGGCTGCCGGTTATACCTGGGATAGCGACGGCAACATACTTTATCCCGGCTGATCTCACGCCGCGGCAACCGTGAATTGGTAAATGCCGCTCCTGCTTGGTAAGCCACCGGCTTGCCTGGCCTGCCTATCGTTCTTTTTGGATTCAACGTCATGTTTGACTATATACTGCGCCGGCTGGTGTACACGCTGATCACAATTTTTGCCGTGGCTAGCATCCTGTTCGTGCTTTTTCGCATGTTGCCGGGCGATCCGACCATGCAGGTTATCAGCCCTGCCATGGACCCCGCAGTACAACTGCGCATGAAAGAGGCCTTTGGTCTCAACGAACCCATCTGGGCCCAGTACCTGATTTATATGAAGAACCTTGTCACACTTGAATGGGGGCGATCATTTGTCTCGGCGCAGGAGGTTACCGATATACTTTCATATCGCTTCTGGAACACAATACTGCTGATGGCCGCTGGCATGTGCATGACCCTGGTTCTCGGCATTGGCATGGGAATTATCATGGCCTGGAAACGCAACAGTGCTCTGGACATCGGGGGGACGATAGTAGGTCTGGTTTTTCAGGCGGCACCTCCGTTCATTACCGGGTTGCTGCTGCTAATGGTTCTCAGCTATCGTCTGGGCCTGTTCCCGACCGGGGGAATGTATCCGGCCGGCCAGCGCCCCGATGGTATAATCGAGCTGTTGCTGATGCCCGAGTTCTGGCATCGCATCGTCCTGCCGACACTTACCGTTGGCATGTATTACATCTCCACTCCCATGCTCATCATGCGTGACAGCATGCTGGAAGTGCTGGGTAGTGATTTTATAGAACTGGCTCGCGCCAAAGGGCTTAAGCCACGCGTTGTCATGTTTAAACACGCCGCGCGTAACGCTCTGCTGGGTGTGGTCACCCTGGCCGGGATTATGATTGGCTTCGCGGTTGGCGGCCAGGTTGTCGTCGAAGCTTTGTTCTCCTGGCCCGGGATGGGTCAGCTAATGGTTGAATCGGCGGCATCTCATGATTACCCGGTGGCTCAGGGAACCTTTTTGATGCTCGCCATACTGGTGATCACGCTCAATTTTTTCACTGATGTTCTTTACAGCTACCTCGACCCGCGCATCAAGATAACCGCCAAGGGCGTGAATTAATGGAATCGGCACTTGAAATCATCAGCATCGATTATTGGCCAGTCCAGATACCGCTGGCCCAGCCTTATCATCTTTCTTCGGTCTATGGCACGCTTACCCACAGTGATGCTGTTATCTTGCGGGTTCATCTGGCTAACGGCGCAGCAGGCTGGGGTGAGGCTGATCCCGGAGGTGTTAAATTTGATGGATACACGCTTGAAACGACCTGCAGCGCGCTGGCCGAACTGACGCCAGCAATGCTTGGTCAAAATGTGGCCAGCTGGGTCGAGCAAGGCCTTGGACGGCAGCATCTGGGTGCGGCGGCGGCAGCGCTTGACGTCGCCTGTTATGATGCCCTGGCCCGGGTTCGCCAGCAACCGGTATGGAAGTTACTTGGACAAAAACGTCACGATGGCATCGATTCGCTCTGGCCGACCTCCAACGGCTCGGCAGACGATGACCTGAAGGTCATTGAACAATATTACCAACACGGTTTTCGCACCTACATGCTGAAAATGGGCGACCGTCCAATTGAAGCGGAAATTGAGCGAACCAGGCAGGTGCTTACCGATATCGCTGATGATGTAATCATTATGGTTGACGCCAATCAGGGATGGAGCCTGGCACAGGCAAGTGAATATGTTCACGCATGTAATGACTTGCCGCTGATACTTCTTGAGCAACCCCTGCCAGCCGACGACATAGCTGGATTAAGTCAGTTGTGCGGGCAAACACGAATACCGATTTCAGTAGACGAATCGATTCTGCGGCCGGATCAGGTCGACGAGATCATAAAGGCTGATGCGGCAGATATTTTCAGCATCAAGATTTCCAAAAACGGAGGCCTGGCAAACAGCCTGACAATAGCCAATTCGGTTGAGCAGGCGGGTAAACGCATTCTGATGAACAGCATGATCGAACTGGGTATAACACAGGCGGCCTCACTTCATTTGGGATGTACGCTGGACAACCTTATGCCCTGTGGGCACGCCTATATGTCGACCAAGCGGATGGCCGATGACGTTACGGATTTTTCCAGCTGGTTGCATAACGGCCGGGCCCATCTGAGCGATCGTCCTGGCTTGGGGATTGAAGTTTCAATGGAGAAAATCAAACAATACCAGATAGGTGAATTCCATGTCGGCTAATCGTCTCTCACGCCAGCTAAAAAACCTGCGCTCAGGGTTGGCCGAACATTATCGTATTATTACTTCCAACCGGTTAAGCGCGTTTGGCTTCTGGATAATTATTCTGTTTGTTGTAGTGGCAATCTTTGCCCCATGGATCGCCCCTCACGAACCCTGGGAGATGGTTTACGACCGCGATGGCAATTTCGCCTCGCTCAGACCACCCTCATGGCAATTCCCGGTCGGTACCACACATCTGGGATATGATCTGTTTTCCCAACTGGTATTGGCCACCCGCACCACGCTTTTGATTGGTGCTACTTCGGGTCTGATATCCATTATAATCGGAGCAAACATTGGTCTTGTCGCCGGTTATTATGGCGGCAAGATTGATGAGGTGCTGATGCGACTAACCGACATTTTGTACGGTATGCCATTCCTGCCCTTTATCATCATTTTGATTTCCTTGTTCGGCCGTAAACTGGAATTCGTCATTCTCGCCATTATCCTGATTATCTGGCGCACTTCGGCACGCGTCATCAGGGCCCAGACGATTGCCATAAAACAGCGTCAGTTCATTGCCATGGCGAAGGCCAGAGGCTGCAGTGATTTCCGCATCATCTATCGGCATATTTTACCGAACGTGCTTCCACTGCTGTTGCTTTATGCGGCCTTCAACATTGCCTGGTCAATCATCACCGAGGCCAGTGCCAGCTTTCTGGGCTTTGGCGATGGAGAAACTATTAGCTGGGGCGGTATGCTCTACGAATTATGGCTGTCGGGAAAAACGCGGGTCGCCTGGTGGTGGTTTGCCACACCGTCCATTTGTATCGTCTTGCTGGTGACCTCGCTGGTTTTTGTCAGCCGAGCCTATGAAGAAGTTGCAAATCCAAGATTACGCAAGAGATAGGTGCCATGACAAAAACAGCCACCCCCGAACCTCTATTGTCGATTCGCAATCTTGGCGTTGTCTATTCCACTTCGCAAGGCCCGGTGCACGCAGTGAGTAATATATCCTTTGACGTCCACGCCAACGAAGTGTTCGGAATTGCAGGTGAATCGGGATGCGGCAAATCCACCCTGATCCGTTCGCTGTTGCGGTTGCTTCCCGATAACGGCAGGATGGATGCCGGCCTCTGCCAATATAAGGGGCAGGACTTGACAGCCATGTCGGACGAGGCATTTCGAAAAAATATTCTGTGGCAGGAAATTTCTCTGGTACCGCAAAGCGCCATGGCTTCATTTAATCCGGTTCACAGGGTCGGCGACCAGATTATTGAATCGATACTGGCCCATCGCGACATCTCTCGCGCCGAGGCCCGTGAACGCAGTGCCGGATTGTTTGATGTGGTTGGTTTGCAGTCGGACCTGATGAACAGCTATCCTCATGAATTCTCCGGCGGTATGCGCCAACGGGCGATGATTGCCATGTCGTTGTCGCTTGATCCCGGATTGATTATCATGGATGAACCAACCACCGGGCTTGATGTTCTGGTGCAGGAACGTATTTTGCGTCGTATTCGCGAAATTCGTGCGGAGATAAAGAGTTCCATTATCCTTATCACCCATGATATCGCGGTTATTGCTGAAATGAGTGACCGTATTGCCATTATGTATGGCGGCGAGGTCATGGAGCAGGCTACAGCGGTTGATATGTTTGAAAACCCGCACCATCCCTATACCCTGGGCTTGAAAAACGCTTTCCCGTCGATCCGTGACATCGGCAGCGAACTCATCTCGATTCCCGGGTCACCGCCGACGCTGGTGGGACCGCTAACAAGTTGTCCCTTTGCGCCGCGCTGCCCTTTCAATCTGGACACCTGTCATCAGGCAAATCCGGAATCCATCAACATTGGCACCAGCCACCAGGTACGTTGTATCCGTACGGCTGACGCTAAACAGTTTCGCAAATTAGCCAGGGAGAAATCGACGTGGAGATCCTAGAACTTGATCATCTAAGCCGCCACTTTGAAATTCAGCCGGGCTTTATCGACCGGGTTATACGTCGTCACCCAATGAGTTATATCAAGGCAGTCGAATCACTCAACGTCTCCATTGGCAATAATGAAATCCTTGGTATCGCCGGCGAGTCTGGCTGTGGAAAGTCGACTACCTGCACTATGGTGTCAGGTCTTCTGGAGCCGACCAGCGGCGATATCCGCTATAAAGGGAAATCCATCATTGGTCTCAAGGGTGAAGAATTGAGGCAATATCGCCGCAGCGTGCAAATGATATTTCAAGACCCCTATGAATCCCTGAACCCGCGCTTTCGCGCAGCAGATATCGTCGCCGAGGGGCCGCGAGCACTTGATTTGTGGGATGCAGACGAGATTGACCACCGGGTAATCGAAATACTTAATGCTGTGGGATTACCTGCTCACAAATATACTGAGCGTTTTCCTCACGAGCTTAGCGGCGGCGAACGACAGCGCGTCGGCATAGCCAGCGCCCTGGTGATGGAACCTGAAATGATCATTGCCGATGAACCTCTTTCCATGCTCGATGTTTCTATTCGTGCGGGTATTCTGGACCTTATCAAGGAACTTCAGGAGGAACGTCAATTCTCCAGCATTTATGTGTCTCATGATTTGTCCATACTCGGCAATGTTGCGGACCGTGTGCTGATTATGTATTTGGGACAGGCGATGGAGATCGGACCTGCGAAAGATGTTATTCTGAATCCCCGGCATCCCTACACCAGGGCGTTGGTTGGCGCGGTTCCCATACCCGATCCCCGCTCAAGACGCGCTATTCCGAATATTCGCGGAGATATTTCCAAACCTATCGACCCGCCTCCGGGCTGCCGGTTCGCGCCACGTTGCCCCCATGCCGATTCTTCCTGCCAGGCGAATTTTGTCGAACTCAGCACAGAAGATCCGAACGCGCACCAGGCCGCCTGTCACAAACTGGATATCATCGCCGATGGCTGATTATGATGTAGCAATTGTCGGCGGCGGCCTTCTGGGTTCCGCGTTTGGTTGGGGCATGGCACGAGCTGGTCAAAGCTGCGTGGTGTTTGATGAAGGCGACAATGCTATCCGTACCGCGCGTGGTAACTTCGGACTGGTGTGGGTGCAAGGCAAGGGTGCCGGCATGCCAGCCTATGCGGCATGGTCAATGAAATCCACTCAACTCTGGTCAGGCGTTGCCGCTGAATTGCAGGAGTCAACCGGTATGGATTTACATTATGTCAAAGGCGGTTACGACATTGCCGCAGATGAAGAAGAATACCGGCAATCGATCTCCAGACTGCGGCAAATTCAGGATGAAA
>JAAEUI010000276.1 GCA_024227475.1 Paracoccaceae bacterium
ATCTGTTAAAGCAGGAGGGCGACCAACGGGCGGCATCGAAGATCTTTCGTAGGGCGTCGTCCGTAACCGGGGTGGAATCGAAGGCCCGCGGCGACCAGCGTCGGTGGAATAATTCGGCAACACCCGAAAGCGGATCTCTAGCTGAGAAGTCGGTGGATTTTTCTTGGTTCATCATCATTTCCTTTAACAGCTGGTCAGTCAAAAGTTCTCCGCCAGTTCTACCGATAAGGTAAGTGACGCAAGAATACCTTGCTGAGCGCATATTGTGTTTGGCATGGGGTGCTTGAGCGCGTAGCGATCAGCTTCACCCCCCGACTACCTAGAGACTGGTTTAGGATTCCGGTTGACAGCACCGCATCATGGTCCTTCACCCCGAGTTACCCTGCTGACGTTGGGTGCGGTTTTGGACTATACATCAAGGACTCCCTTTACTGCTAGGAGAGTCCTTATGGCTACTCGTATTATGGAGATTCTGCGCAACTTTTCCGGTCTTTTTTCAAGACGCGCGGCCTTTGTTTGGTTTGTGGTGGTGATTTTCGGGTTTCTGCTGCGTTTTGACCATCACGGGGTGAGTAGTTTTATTCGCTGGCTGGGGATCGCACCGAGCCTGTATCCGTCGCTGCTGCACTTTTTTCGGGCCGAGTCTTGGCAGTTGGGTGAACTGATGAAGCAGTGGATGTGCTGGAGTGTCACGCATTATCCGCTGGTCCGACTTAAGGGTCGGGTGTTATGCCTGGGCGATGGGATCAAGCTGTCCAAAGAGGCCGAGAAACAACCGGGGCTGAGTCCGTTGCAGCAAAGTTCGGGCAATCAGGGCAAAGCCAAGCGCTTCATCGGGCATCACTTTGGTTGCCTAGCGTTGGTGGCGGTGAAGGCCGATAAGGTCTTTGCGGTGCCGCAGGTGGCGGAGTTGCACGAAGGAGTCAACTATCTGCGACGTTTGGACGGTGAAACGATCCCTGATCAAAGTCTGGTGGCCCGTATGATAACCTTGGCGGTGATCACGGCCATGACCACCCAAAACCCATTGTATCTATGTTTGGATGCCTTTTTCGCCACCGCTACGGCGTTTCAGGTGAGCGCAAAGTACCGTATGTCAGACGGCCAACCGTGGCTTCATCTGATCACCAAAGCCAAGTGCAACTATGTCGCTTATCCCTGCGCACAACGTCGCCGGGGCGAGAAAATCAAACTCTGGGATCTGTTCGGTCACCAAGAACTCTTTACCGGTCTACCGCACCCGACCCAAGCAGGCCGCAAGGTGTTGCTATATGCCCAGAATAGCTATTGGGGGAGCGTCGGGTTAGTACGTTTTGTCTGGGTTATTGATGGCCGCCATAAATTCATTCTCATGACCTCGGACCTTACCTTGAGTGCCTTGGAGATCCTCGGCGCCTATGCCCTGCGCGCGAAAATAGAGGTCACCTTTTTGATGTTGAAATCTCTCCTGGGTGGCTTTGCCTATCGGTTTTGGACCAAACATTGGCCCCCAGCGAAATCCCAGACCGTCCCCACTACGGCGTTACGCCCTGCCACTCCAGCCCGCGCCAAGCATGCCTTACAGGTGCTCAGCGCCATCGACCGCTATGTCAATTTGGCGCTGATCGCCTTGGGGATCTTGCAATACCTCGCCCTATACGCCACCGAAACCGTATGGCGCATCCATACCGCCAGCTCTTGGCTACGCACGTATTCCGCCTCCCTCCCCTCGGAGGAAGTCGTGCAACGGGCTTTGCAAGTGAGTTGCCTAACCACCTTTCCCGTCGCCGCTTACACCTGGATCCAATCACGCATCCCGATCTCCGGGTGGCGTCAACCACTGCCGCTCAAAGTTACTTCTGACGTTACTTCGCCAACCTTCCTGCTTAGTTGACTAGGGGCCGCCAAGGGGCCTCGAAAGGACCCAGAAAACCCTTGGTAAGGCCCCGGCAACGTATCCACCGCTTCGGACAGCAACCCAGCACATCGGTGATGCCGTTACTGACATCGCCAACGCTAAACCCTGCCCGCTTACCTCAGCAAGCAGGCTTGCTACTCTGCTCGCAGCAATCGCCTTTGGCTGCTCGACAACGTGTTCCTTACCACAGCCCCTTGATTGAGGAGATTAGAACTTTTGACTGACCAGCTAGTAACAGTGTTGCTGGCAACAGGGACTTATACGCTGGACCGTATCGCCTATGAATATCTACCATTTCTGCCTCTGTATCTGTTGCCGGAAGGGCTGTTGAACGGGATGCTGACAGCGATATTCATCGGCTTACGGCCCGAGTGGCTCACGACCTTCGATGAGGCATCCTATTTCAAGGGCTGAAGCGTCCGCTTGCGATCAGAGTTTCATAGTGGTATACACTGCACCTTCCTAAACATCAACGGGAGCAAAACCAATGAAAAGAGTACTGCTGCTTATGCTGGCTATGGGTGTTGTTGGTACCGTCCAGGCGGCTGATGCGGAGGCTGGCAAAGCTAAATCCGGCACCTGTGCGGCTTGTCACGGCGCGAACGGAATCAGCCCCAATCCCTTGTGGCCTAACTTGGCTG
>JAAEUI010000277.1 GCA_024227475.1 Paracoccaceae bacterium
AGTTTGGCATTGGGGGTTGGGACGCTTTTGAACGCAGCAACAAGGAAGCCTTTGTCATACTGGCAACATTAGCGCATCATGCCCGCCGCGCCCCAACCCCCCTTCATGGCTAGCCCTTTCGACTCATTTGATTGTAAAGATAATATCTGCATTTTGATCGGCCCCATCATGGATACGCCGCTCCTCCGCACAATTTCATGAAATTTCCGGGCTGATATGTTTTGACCTGTCAATAGTTAAATTTCATCTCCAAGGGTTTATCCACGCTTTGTCCACGGCAGAGCAATCTTTATATTCTTTGCGTCGCGGTGGGCAAAGGGTGGATAAACCCGATGCTCATTACTCGCTCCTTTAGGCCTTTGCAGGCTGACAAGCACGTTGATTCAGAACACATCCAGCAGACTGCGACGGTGGATCATGCTGATATACGTGGATTGGTTACCACCGGACTTCATTGCGTCGCGCAGCTGGCCTTTCTCTAGTATCAGGGTTCATTGACCGGGAACGCCCACATGGGATTATCCCTACTGGTCAATGCCGGTTTAGCCCGAACAAGGGTTCTGCACACCGGCCAGATATGCCCTGAATCAACGCACCTGTATTTGCTCCTGTCTGGTTAAGGGGTCTACGGATTGGGTTTCACTCCATGACATCGAATACCCTTACTGGGCCGGCAACTGCGGCATCTCATGGCGCACGATGTCCCAGATAAAGCCCGCCAATTCCCTGGCAACGGCCA
The DNA here is from genome assembly GCA_024227475.1 of Paracoccaceae bacterium. Classification (GTDB taxonomy): domain Bacteria; phylum Pseudomonadota; class Alphaproteobacteria; order Rhodobacterales; family Rhodobacteraceae; genus Amylibacter. Next base: position 740 of record JAAEUI010000277.1, read on the forward strand.
CGCAGACCAACTTCTGGTTCTTGCCGGCCTGAACTAAGTTTCGATAACGCCCGCACAGCCGCTTCTGTGCCCGCCAGGCGATCGCCTTGGCCGGTGCTGAGGCGTTGGCTGCCTTGCGCTTGAGGTGCATTGTCTGGCGGGCCGGAAATCGATAACTCCAGGCCGATTCTACGAGCATCCGCCGGGCATGGCTGTTGCCCGTCAAGGTAATCGCGCCTTGGCGTCGGCGCTTGCCCGAGCTGTGCTCGCTGGGCACCAGGCCCAGATAGGCCATCAGCTGACGAGGGGAGTCGAATCGACTAATGTCGCCCAACTCGGCCAATAATACGATCGCTGCCACCTTGTCGATCCCACGTAGCGCGATCAGCGACTCGACTACCGGTTTAAGCGACCACTGCGCCATCGCCTCCATCATCTGATCGGTGATATCCACGACCCGCTGACTCGCGGCCTTGACCGCATCGATGTATTCTTGCAAAACGACCTGTTGCCAGGGATGTTTGAACTTGAGCGATTCCAGCCAGTGGTAGTGGCCCTTCGTCCAGCGACTCTTATTCGAGGGCCAATGATGGCCGTGGCGCAGTACGAAGGCATTGAGCTGTTGGCGAGCCTTGAGCTGCTGTGCCTTCATATCCCCG
>JAAEUI010000278.1 GCA_024227475.1 Paracoccaceae bacterium
GTCACGCGAGCTGGGGGTGAATTTTCGCATGACCTCCGGGCCGGTTCTGGCCAAAGCAGGCGATCTGGCGGCGATCCTGACCAATCTTGATGCGCGCGACGTGCTGTTCATTGACGAGATTCACCGGCTGAATCCCGCAGTGGAAGAGGTGCTGTATCCCGCACTTGAGGATTTTGAGCTGGATCTGGTGATTGGCGAAGGGCCGGCGGCGCGAACCGTGCGGATTGATCTGCAACCGTTTACGCTGGTCGGGGCGACAACGCGGCTGGGGCTGCTGACAACGCCGTTGCGCGACCGGTTTGGCATTCCGACGCGGCTGGAGTTTTATACGGTGCCTGAGCTGACCACGATTGTTGAACGTGGGGCGCGGCTGATGGGGGTTGCTGCAACCGCGGACGGAGCGCTGGAAATTGCGCGACGCGCACGCGGGACGCCACGGATCGCGGGGCGCTTGTTACGCCGGGTGGTGGATTTCGCTGTGGTCGAGGGCGACGGCAAGGTGACACAGGTGTTAGCGGATGCGTCGCTGACCCGACTGGGGGTTGACGATCTGGGGCTTGATTCAGCGGACCGGCGATATCTGCGGATGATCGCCGAGAATTATGGTGGCGGGCCGGTTGGGGTGGAAACCATGTGCGCGGCTCTGTCCGAGGCACGCGATGCGGTGGAAGAGGTGATTGAGCCCTATCTGCTGCAACAGGGGCTGATCCAGCGCACGCCGCGCGGCCGGATGCTGGCAGTGAAAGCCTGGCGGCATCTGGGGCTGACCCAACCTAAAAGGGCGGATCAGCAGGAATTGTTTGAATAGAACGCGCGTTACGAGCCCGATACAGGCGCTTTCGGTTTTTCCGGCTCTTCAGGGTCGGGTTTCGTTGATATCCCGGCTGCGATTTTGAACAGGTCGACCAGTTTTTCCAGCTCGGACAGTTGTTTTTTACTGTGGTCGTTTGATGTGACGTCCCCGATGTTTTCGCTGTTGCCGCCCCCTACGCCGCGTATCAACTGCGTCACCTGTGACAGGCTGGTGAACATGCGGTACCAGAAAGGCCCGCCAAGCCCGATCAGCAGGCCGGCCGCGAGTGTGTTGAAGAACCATCGCAGGAGAAGACCCCAATCTGAGACCGAGAAGTAGTCACACCAGGTTTTTGGTTCGGTTTCCCAAAGTTCTCCATTGTAGGGATACTCACTCCAGCCGATCGGTAATTTGTAAGCGTCTTTTAGGCCGTTGAACCCGGCCTTAATGTCTTTAATGTCCTTTTGGATAGCTTCGATAGCCTTGCCAGCATCCTCGGGCAGACTTTGGGTGTCAGATTTCTCCAAAGTTGCCTTGTGGGCCTCTACAATTTTCTCCTGATCGGCGATGATCAGATCGACCTTTTCCGGGTTGCTGCGCAGGTAGCTGACGGTGCGGCTGAGATCAATGTTGCCGGCAAAGGCCAGTGAAACCGAGACGAATAGCGCGACGTAGTGTGCCTTTTTACGAAAGACTTCGCTGGAGGCAGCCATGTAACGCTCGAAACTCAGAGCAAGGTCTCTGACTTGGTCGGAAATTTCCTCGGCCTTCTCAGCAAGGGACTGCCCTTCCTCGGTCTTGGCCAGCCTTTGAACAAAGGCTTCGGTCGATAGTTTGTCAACGCGGTCCTTAGTTTTGGCAGACGTCAGCCACAGCCAAATCCCCCAGTATTTTTTGGTCAGATTATCTTCAATTGCGACCGGGTTCTGGACCAGCTTGCGGGCCAGCGTCTTAATCGCATCCAAGTCCTTGTCCTTCGGATCATCGCCGTTTAACTTCTTCCAAAGGATGTCTTTGCACAGTGCTTTGACCGCAGTTTCCAGTACGTGTACCCGAACGCTGCTCCATCTCAGAATGGCTTCGACTATTCCGGATACGACGGTAGAAAGCGCGATCATGATCAGTGAAAACGCCAATAAGAGATTAAGAAATTCCATTTTGCCCTCGGTGCTTAAAAAGCATTTTTTCTCACAAATCTGCTGCGACTCTAACATAAATTCACAATTGATACAATTTCTGTGCTGCCCGACGTTCTCAATCTGGAGGCAGCGGGACAAATATCTTTGCCCCGGGACTTTATCCTGTGGAGTAATCACTTTAGGAACCTCGATATGACGACAGTTTTGCAGGACCCTGCGCCGCTTTTCACCGATCCTGACGGCTCCTACCGCTTCGCACGCTGGGGGCGCCCTGTCGTGCCGGTGGTGTTCGGGGTGGATGACGACACCCTAACCCATCTGAAAGACGCGATTGCCCGGACTGTCGCCATCACCGGTGGCCGGCTGGAAGAGACCGACCCGGAGCTTGGCGCGAATTTCATGTGGTTTTTTTGCCAGGAGTGGGAGGAGCTGGAAGCGGTGCCGAACCTTGATCAGTTGTTTCCGGATTTTACTGGGTTGATGGCCTATCTGAAATCGGATGACGCCAACCAGTACCGCAGTTTTGCTTTTGATGCGGATGGTGCGATCAAGATGGGCATTCTGCTTCTGCGGATGGATGAAACTCTGTCGAAAATGCCGATCCAGACGCTGGCGACCAGCGAGACGTTTCAAAGTCTGCTGCTTTGGGCAGATGGGATCTTTGCCGAGGAGTCGCCGATTGCGCTGATCAGGGAGAATGGCATCTGTATCGTCAAACCGGAATACGCTGCTGTTCTGCGGTCGGCCTATGATCCGACCCTGCCGGTCGCGGCGGATGACGCCAGCCACGCGTTGCGTCTGGCGGCGCGGGCGCAGGTTTTGTTGAGGGATCTGGATGATGAAACATGAATTCCCAGTCCACGTTTACTATGAAGACACTGACCTCGCTGGTATCGTCTACTACGCCAACTACCTGAA
>JAAEUI010000279.1 GCA_024227475.1 Paracoccaceae bacterium
AAACCTACAATTGTCATCCCCGCGAAAGCGGGGACCTCGCTCAAACTCGTACGACGCTGCAGTGGGTCCCCGCTTTCGCGGGGATGACAATCAATCCAAATACAAAAAAACGCCGGAGCTTTCACCCCGGCGCAATGGCTGCGAGCAGTTTTGCGGCCGAATGCCTACGCGGCAGGCTTGAGCGTGCCGGTTTCCGTATCAAAGCGCAGTGTCAGGACCGGGCGACCGTTTTCAACCGGTGCGGCATTCACCAGATTGAACTCGCGCAGGTCCACCATTTGTGGCGCTTTGACGCTGGATTTCTGTTTCTTCAGGTAGTCAGCAAATTTGATCGGTGTCATGGCGATGGCCTTCAGAGTTTTGCGTTCTGTGGGCCTTGTGGATAACTCTGTGGACAAAATCAACCCTAAATGTGCTGCACTGCAGCAAATGTGGTAAAAATATTACGCTGCAACGCAGCATATTGAGGTTCCCGGTCGTGCAACCCGCTTGAGTTGCTGTGGAAAATCGGCTTGTCTGATGAAAACAGGAGCACAACCGTGCCGAAATACACTGATCTTGTCGCCAGCCTGCCTGCCACCGTTCCCTTTGTTGGTCCTGAAACCCAGGAACGCGCCCGGGGCAGGGCCTTTGCCGCCCGCCTTGGCGCCAACGAAAACGTGTTTGGTCCGTCACCCCTGGCGATTGAGGCAATGGCAAAGGCAGCAGGCGACACCTGGATGTACGGCGACCCGGAGAACCACGACCTGAAACAGGCACTCGCGGCGCATCATGGCATCGGCGCGGATCACATCGTGGTTGGCGAGGGCATCGACGGGCTGCTTGGTTATCTGGTGCGCATGATTGTCGAGCCCGGCGTCAAAGTGGTCACCTCATTGGGCGCGTACCCAACGTTCAATTTCCACGTCGCCGGATATGGTGGCGACCTGATCACGGTGCCTTACAACGGTGACCACGAAGACCCGATTGCCCTGATCGCCAAAGCCGCTGAAACAGGTGCCCGGCTGGTCTACCTGGCCAATCCCGACAACCCCATGGGAACCGTGCATTCCGCCCAAACCCTCCAGCAAATGATCGACGCCGTGCCGGACGGTTGCCTGCTGGTGCTGGATGAAGCTTACCTCGAATTCGCCCCGGAAGGCTGCGCACCACCGATCAACCCGGTCGATCCCAAAGTCATCCGCATGCGAACCTTTTCAAAGGCTTACGGCATGGCGGGCGCGCGCGTTGGTTATGCAATCGGTGCGATGAACCTGATCACAGCCTTTAACAAAATCCGCAACCATTTCGGCATGTGCCGCATGTCACAGGCCGGTGCGCTGGCCGCATTGGCCGATCAGGAATACCTGCAACAGACGGTTGCGCAAGTCACCGCAGGACGCGGCCGTATCGCACAAATTGCCGCCGCCCAGGGCCTGTCTGTCGTGCCTTCGGCCACCAATTTCGTTGCCATTGATTGCGGGCAGGGCGACGCCTTTGCCACCTCCGTCCTGCAAAACCTGATCACAAAAGACATCTTCGTGCGCATGCCTTTCGTCGCCCCACAGAATCGCTGCATTCGGGTGTCGGTGGGGCGAAAAGCGGACCTCGATCTGCTTGAAGCCGCATTTCCCGGCGCGTTCCAGGCGGCAAAACAGGCGAATTAGTGCATGTCGCGCTGAAACGGTTAAGGCAGGCGCGTCGCGACATGCTTTTCCTATGTGACCGGATGCAACATGAACCATCACCCAAACATATCCCAATAAACGCGACACGCCCTAATGCAACTCACAGCCGGTGCCGGTTTTTTGAAAGAGAATTTACGATTTCCCGGTTAAACTGCCCACCAACGATACCAACCGGAAAATGACAAATGAGCGATGATCGAGGCGCGGCACCCAATTACACCAACGCTGCTTTGGTGATGGGCTATGTTAATCTGTTGTGGATTTTCGGGGTGATCTGGGCCGTTTTCGGCATGCCCCTGGTGTTGCTGGTGTCGTTTCTGCTCAACCTGCTGATAGACCGTCTGGCGTTACGCAACTGATACTCAGCTGAAATCATGTTCAGAAATCACTCGCGCGGCGGTCTCGCTCGCCCCGTCACCATGCGCAATCCCCAATGCCTTCAACCCGGCATCAATGGTGCCAATCATCCCCATCACCATCGGCACATTCAGATGCCCCATATGGCCTATGCGAAATACCGCGTCCCATTCTGGCGTGCCGGGTTCTGACAGACCAAGGCCAATTCCCAGCGTCAGCCCCGCCTTTTCCTTGCACCAGCGCCGCAGTCGCCCGCCCTCATCTTCACCCGTCAGGACCGTTGTGACCGCATGCGATCGCTGCGCTGGATTCTGCACATTAAGCCGGAACGCCCCGGACGCCGCCCAAGCCTCAACCGCCGCCCAGATTGCCCGGGCAAAGCGTTCGTGGCGCGCCCAGGCCGCCGACACGCCCTCCTCATGCACCAACATGTCCAGTGCTTCTCGCAATCCAAACAAGTGATGCGTTGGCGCCGTGCCACCAAAGCGCTGGTAGTAGGCTTCCGGCCGGGTGCGCGGCACCCAGTCCCAATAGGCGCTGACCAGTCCTGCTGATTTTCGCGCCGCGGCTGCCTTTTCATTGAAGAATACAAACGACAGCCCCGGCGGCGTCATCAGCCCCTTCTGGCTGCCCGCCACCATGACATCGACCCCCCAGGCATCCATCTCGTGGCGCTCACACCCCAGCGAAGCGATGCAGTCCACAAAAAACAGCGCCGGATGCCCGGTGTCACTGATCGCACTGCGCAACCCGGCAATGTCGTTGCTGACGGAAGAGGCCGTATCGGTCTGTGGGGTAAATATCGCTTTGATATCGTGCGCTTTATCCTGCCCCAGCCGGCCGGCAACGATCTGTGGGTCAACCGCCGCGCTCTGGCCGAAATCAAGGATTTCGGTATCCACCCCAAGTGCGCGCGCCATGTTCGCCCAGCCCTCGCCAAACCGCCCGGTGTTTATTACCAGCACCTTGTCTCCGCGGCTCAGCGTATTGCAGATCGCGGCCTCCCAGGCACCGTGTCCATTGGCGATATAGATGGCCACGTCGCCATCGGTCCGGGCAACGGCTTTCAGATCGGGATACAGCGATACTGTCACGTCAATCAACTCGCCCTCGTAAATATCCGGCGACGCCCGGTGCATGGCATTCAGAACCCGGTCCGGCATGATTGAGGGACCAGGGATCGACAATTGCGGACGACCGTACTGCAGTGCCATGTATACACTCACAAATTGAGAAACGTTCGGCTATTTGGTAGACGCCCGGCGCACCAAGGTCAAAAGTTTTTGCAATGCCCTCGGCGTTGGACATCCCGAATTGGCGTGATAAACATGGCGGCAAATCCGGGGCAGAACCAACTCTCATGAACGAACCCAAGGCAAAACGACTGAACGCGCGTGCAGCCTATGGGCGTTTGTGGCGCGATTGGCTGCGGCCCCACTGGCGCACGATGTTGGTTGCACTGGTCCTGATGGCGCTGATTGCAGCCTCGACCGCTGGCTACGCCAAGTTCATGGAAATTGTGATTTCCGCGCTGGAGAATGAGCGTTTTGAAGTCATCTGGTGGGGCCCGCTGGGCATCGTCGTGCTGACCTCGGTCAAGGGTGTCAGCCACTATCTGCAGCAGGTGATCCAAAACAAGGTCCTGTCTTCGGTTCAGGCCGACATGCAGAAACACATGTTCGACCGGCTGGTTTATATGGATCTGGCGCATTTGCTGGCTGAAGCCCCGGCGGCACTGGCAACCCGGTTTTCCGCCGACATCGAGCTTATCCGGCTGGCATCCGCCCAGGTGTTCGGTTCGGTGCGCGATGTGCTGACCCTGATCGCCACCATCCTCGTCATGCTGTCGATCGACTGGGCCATGGCGATAGGTCTGGTGGTGGTCTTTGCGCTGGCGTTTGGTCCTATCGGCATTGCCGGGGCCAAAATCCGCCGGATATCGGGCCAGACCCAGAGCGAAATCGCCCATATGACCGAGGCGGTGAACGAGGGCCTGAGCGGTATCCGCATGGTGCGCACCTATCAGCTTGAAGAATGGCTGAAACGTTCCTCGGACGCGGTCTTTGAACGGCTGCTGGGCCTGCGCATTTCACTGGTTAGATGGCAGGCCATGGTCACCCCGATGATCGAAATCCTCGCCGGTCTGGCTGTTAGCATCCTGTTGTTTCTGGTTGCCTGGCGCATCCAGTCCGGCGCGATTGATCTGGCGGGGTTCATCGGTCTGATCACAGCACTGGGTGTGGCCACCAACCCGGCGCGCAAGCTGGGCGGTGCCTATGCCATCGGCCTGCAGGGCATGGCGGCACTGGAACGGGTTTACGCGCTTTATGATGCGAAAAATGCCATTGAGGATGGGTCATTTGCCTTTGAAGAGGGTGAGAAATCCAAAGGACAGATCACTTTCAAGGACGTGGGATTTGTCTATCCCGATGGTTTTGAAGCGCTGCACAATATCGACCTGACCATAGAGGCCGGAAAAACCTACGCTTTTGTTGGGCGGTCCGGTGCAGGAAAGTCCACCGTCTTCAACCTGCTGCCCCGCCTGTTTGACGCAACCAGCGGCAAAATCCTGATCGACGGGCGCGAAATCCGGGAGCTCACGCTGTCTGCCCTGCGCCGGCAGATATCGGTGGTCAGCCAGGATTCGGTGTTGCTGTCCGGCACGGTCCTTGAAAACATAGGTTTTGGACGCAACTCGGCCGACAAGGATGCCTGTATCGCAGCGGCCAATGCCGCCGCCGCGCATGAGTTTATCGAAGCCCTGCCACTTGGTTACGACACGGTGATCGACCCTGCAAAAAACAGCTTTTCCGGTGGTGAGCGCCAGCGCCTGTCTATCGCCCGCGCTATCCTGCGCGATGCGCCGATTCTGCTGCTGGACGAACCGACATCCGCTCTGGATGCCCAGTCGGAAGCGGTGATCCGTGATGCCCTTGACGACTTGTCAAAAGACCGCACGACTTTGGTCATCGCGCACCGGCTGGCGACCATTCTTGATGCCGATCAGATCGTGGTGATGGATCGGGGCCGCATCGTCGATCAGGGCACCCACGACGAATTGCTGGAGCATGACGGCATTTACGCCGAGCTGTTCAGCCTGCAATTTGACCTCAGCCCCTCCGGTGACGGCGTCAAACGCGCCCGCTCCTTTGCCGGCCCCAAACGCAGCCGCGGCCTCATGGAACGCTTTGGGCGGTTCGTCGGGTTCTAGAACTGCCTGTCATACCGCTGCGCCAGTACCTCGGGTGACCACCCCAGAAAATACATCAGCAGTGTCACCAGATTGCGCCGCCCGCGCCGAACCCATCCGTCTTTCTGGAAGCGCTGAGCCGAGGTTGTTGCAACGGCGGGTAACAGGCGAAATTGCCCGCGCAACGCCCGTGCCATGGCCACATCCTCCATCAGCGGCAAATCGGGAAAGCCGCCGACGTCATGGTACAGTTGCCGCGAAATCAGCATTCCCTGATCGCCGTAGGGCAGGCCGAACAGCCGCGACCGCAGGTTGGCCCAACCTGCCACAAACCGCGGCGCAAACCCTTCCGCATCAAAGGCCAGCCGGAAATACCCGGCGTGCTCGCAGTTGTTGATATGGGCCTGCACCGCCCCAGCCCAGCCATCAGACAGAACCGTATCGGCATGCAGGAACAACAGCCAGTCACCCCGGGCCACTTTTGCGCCTGCCGCCATTTGCCGCCCCCGACCGTGCGTTGAGGTCACAAGTTGCGCCCCCACATCCCCGGCCACGCCCTCAATCCCGTCATCCGAGCCGCCGTCCGCGATGATCACCTGTTTCAGCAACCCTGCCTCCATTGCCACAAATGCCGACGCCAGAACCGGCCCCAGCGTTGCCGCTGAGTTCAGGGTTGGGATGACGATTGACAGTGGAGCGGACATTCAGGCTTGGCCTCCGGGTTGGCACTGCGCTACATACCTTAGAGCGCAGGCTGCTGCGACCGGTTTTTCGAAATGACGGAACGGACAAAATGACGGGTGAATGGGCCAACGACAGAACGGTGCTCCGCGTATCAGGCAATGACGCCGCGAAATTCCTGCAGGATCTGGTGACGAACGACCTGAAACCCCGGTCAGGCGATCTGGTCAATGCCGCTTTGCTGACCCCCCAGGGAAAATACCTGTTCGACTTCTTCCTGTTGGCCGACGGCGACGCCTTCCTGCTTGACGTCAAATCCGATCGTGCCGCAGCGCTTGCGCAGCGGCTCACTATGTACCGGCTGCGGGCAGATGTGAAGATTGATGACAGCGATCTGAAAGTGAACCGCGGCCTTAACCCATCACCCCAGGGCGCTTACGCTGACCCACGCCATCCGGCGCTCGGCTGGCGTAGTTACGGCACCGATCAGGGCAGCGCACCACAGATTGACTGGACTGCAATCCGTGTCGCCCATTGCATCCCCGAAACCGGCATCGAACTGATCCCGGACGCCAGCTACATTCTGGAAAGCGGTTTTGAGCGGCTGAATGGCGTCGATTTCAAAAAGGGCTGTTACGTCGGGCAGGAGGTCACCGCCCGGATGAAACACAAAACCGAGTTGCGCAAAGGATTGGTGACGGTTCAGGTTGAGGGGGTCGCGCCAGTTGGCACGACTATCGACGCAAATGGCAAAGACGCTGGCGTCCTCTATTCCCAATCAGGCGGGCAGGGCATCGCCTATCTGCGATTTGACCGGGCCACAGGGGAAATGCACGCCGAAAAGGCGAAGCTGAGCCTGTAATCCGGCTTCAGCCGCCGCGAACCAGCTTGCTGAATTTCTCAAACACCTCGCCGTTGGCGGCAATCACTGAACCGTCTTCAATGGGATTGCCACGCTTGTAAACCGATTGGGCTAACCCGCCTGCCTCTTTCACCAGCAACAGACCGGCCGCCAGATCCCAGGCCTTCAGGTTGCGTTCCCAGAACCCGTCGTAACGCCCGGCTGCCACGTAAGCCAGATCAAGCGCTGCCGAGCCAAACCGGCGCACCCCGGCGCAAGTCGGCAGGATGCGCGCCAGATCCTGCAGGGTTTCGGGCAGGTCATCCCGGCCACCAAACGGCAGGCCGGTGGCAAACAGCATCTGGATCATGTCGCGGCGTCCGGAGACACGCAGGCGGCGGTCATTCATCCAGGCCCCGGCACCTTTTTCAGCGACGAATACTTCGTCTCCAACCGGATTAAACACAACGGCGGCAACAATCTCGCCCTTATGCTCCAATGCAAGGGAAATCGCCCAATGCGGCAGCCCGTGCAGGAAGTTGGTGGTGCCATCCAGCGGATCAACGATCCAGCGCCGGGTCGGGTCGGCCCCGGCCTCCTCCTCGCCTTCCTCTGCCAGCCAGCCGTAGTTCGGGCGGGCTTCCATCAGTTCGGTTTTCAGAATCTCTTCAGCCTTCAGGTCAGCTTTGGAAACAAAATCCCCAGGGCCTTTGACAGAGACCTGCAAATGCTCCACCTCGCCAAAGTCGCGCATCAATGAGCGGCCAGCCTTGCGGGCGGCGGCAATCATCACGTTAATATTTGCAGACATTTGCGACATGGGTGTGTGTCCTTGGCAGGAAGGGATTGGATCAAGGTTCTTTAGTGATGTGCGGTGGAGTGGGCAAGGGTGAAACGGGGGGAGGGAAGGCTTAGGCTCAAAGGAGGGACTTTGAGCGGCGGCTTTGAGCCCCATTTAGACCTCTACATATCGCCTGGAATCAAGGGCGAAGCCCGCCGGGCAGAGCCCGACCGCCCCTATGGGCGGGCTCTTCTCCCACGCTGCATCACCAAACAGTCGTTGGAAGAAATGGCACCATAAACTGCAAGCCACAACCGAAGTACACGCCCACCTGCGGTCGGGCTCTACCCAGCTCGTCAAGTTTCCTTAAAACTTCCCGTTATCGTTCTTCCACTCCGCCTTCAACGCGACCTTTTCCGTGGTGTCCCAATGCTCCACGATCCGTCCGTCCATGACCCGGAACAGATCATAAAATGCGGAATGTTTGCCTTTCGCAATCCCTTCGCTGACGCAAAGCACAAAACTACCCTCCGCCAGAACCCGGTGAACACGCTGATAATCAATGGCTTTGCCAGTCTCATGGCTCGATTCCAACGCCGCTCGTAAATCCACAAGTCCGCACATCCTTGGATTATACTCGGTATAGTCCTTGGCGAGATAGTCGGCCATCCGCTCCATTTCCCCTCCCACCAACACAGTTTCCACAAACGACCGGACCAGCGTCCGGTTCGCTTCTGTCAAAACGTGATCCTCGGCTTCCGTCGGCCCGTCCACCATACTGTGCCCTGCTGCATTCGGTCCCTGCCGGCACTGGATATTGTCCCAATGCTCCACCGCCTGCCCATCCTCAAACCGGAACACTTCAAAACCGATGTTGCGCTTGGCAAAATCGTATTCGGTATGGGCAAATACGAAATCACCATCCTCGAACGCCCGCACGATGTTCACCCGCGGCGAGGTCAGCGACAGGCGTTTGAACAACACCGCCAGCCCCTCGCTGCCCTCATGGGTCTGCGGATTGTGCTGAATGTATTTCGCCTCATTGACCACAGCCACCGGCCCGGTATCGCCGGTTTCAATGCTTTTCAACAGGGCGCGGATTTTGTCCTTTTTTGACGGCTCCATACTGCCTATTCCTCCGCCTGCCGGTCCCGCGTAATAAACACAAAGTCCCGGATATACTCCGCCTCCACTTCGCTTTCCCGCACCGCCGCATAGAGCCGCCGGGTCAGCCCGTTCTTCGTCAGCGGTTTGGCGACAAAATCATGCCCGTATTTCTCCTCTGCCAGCACCCAGTCGGGCAGCACCGAAACCCCGCGCCCTGAGGCAACGAGCAGCATGATCACCGCCGTCAGCTCGACCTGTCGCATGCCTTTTGGTTCCACCCGGGCCGGGGTCAGAAACTGCGTGAACACATCGAGCCGCGATTTTTCCACCGGATAGGTGATCAGCAACTCATCGCGGAAATCCTCCGCTTCGATAAAGGCCTTCCCAGCCAGCGGATGGCTGGTGGAGCAGACAAACGTCGGTTCATAGTCAAACAGCGGGATGAACTCGACCCCGTCCAGATCTTCCGGATCGGATGAAATCACCAGATCAACTTCCTCGCGCTGCAAGGCGGGCAGGGCGTCAAACGCCAGCCCAGGGCGGATGTCTACATCCACATCCCCCCAGCTTTTGCGAAACTCCTCAAGCACCGGAAACAGCCATTCAAAACAGGCGTGGCACTCAATGGCAATATGCATGCGGCCCGACTTGCCCGATATCAGATCGGAGAAATCCTGTTCCAGCGTATCCACCTGCGGCAGCACCTTTTCCGCCAGCGCCAACAGCTTATGCCCCGCCTTGGACAGTTTCAGCGGCTTGGATTTGCGCAAGAACAGCTGCATGCCTACCTGTTCCTCCAGTGCCTTAACCTGATGCGACAGGGCTGATTGGGTCACATTCAGCACCCCGGCGGCCCGCGCCAGCCCGCCCTGTTCATGGATGGCGCGAATGCTGCGCAGGTGGCGGAATTCCAGGTACATGAGGCAGATCCAAGCATTATTATGAGGCGTTTGGATATTGTTTATGAGAAATATGAATTTGATTCAAGTCGCCTAATTGTGAAATACACTGTCCAAAGCCAACCAAAGGTCTGCCCATGCCCCGCACCAAACCAACCGACTTCGGACTGTCTTTCGAGTTCTTCCCCCCCAAATCGCTGGAAGCCAGCTTCAAATTGTGGAGCGCGATTGAAACGCTTTCGGTGTTTGACCCGGATTTTGTTTCGATGACCTACGGCGCAGGCGGCACCACTCGCGATATCACCCGATCCGCCGTTGGTGTGGTGGCGCAGAATTACAGTTGCGACGTCGCGGGCCATCTGACCTGTGTTGGCGCCTCGCGATCAGAAACCCTTGCCGTAGCCGAGGAATATGCCGAACTGGGTGCAACCCAGATTGTTGCCCTGCGCGGGGATCCCGAGCAGGGCAGCGGCTCCTTTGTGCCCCACCCTGACGGGTTCGGTGGCGTGCTTGAACTGATCGAAGCACTGGCAAGCCTCAACAAGTTCAAAATCCGGGTTGCCGCATATCCCCATACCCATCCCGAAGCGGCCTCGGCGGACGCCGACATTAACGCCCTGAAGGCAAAATTCGACGCTGGTGCTGACAGCGCCATCACCCAGTTCTTCTTTGAAAAGGATGATTTCCTGTTTTTCCGCGACCGCTGCGACAAGGCCGGGATCACCCAGAAAATCATCCCCGGCATTCTGCCGATCGAAAACTGGTCCAAAACCCGGTTGTTTTCGGCGCGCTGCGGCACGCCCACCCCGGACTGGATGGATCACGCTTTTGCCAACGCCAAAGGTAAAAACGTCGAGCGTCTGCTCTCCACTGCGCTGTGTACGGAACTCTGTGACGAGCTGTTGTGCGAAGGGGTGGAAGATCTGCATTTCTACACCCTGAACGATCCATCCCTGACGCAAGATGTCTGCCATGCGCTCGGCCGGGAACAGCGTTTGCCGGCGCTACGGGCAGCGTCTTAACAAAGATGCCGGGCCCGGTTCCCCGTTTGGCCCTCTTCTTCTGGAGCTTTTCACGATTTGTTGGAATCACCAGTGAAACGTGAAAAGCCGTGACGCCAGATGCTTGGACCGGCGCTTCAAGTTCAGTCTGGATCAGATTAAACGTAAAACGCTGTAGAGAGCACCGGTTTTGTGCCGGGGTGGCTAATTGGTGAGTTAACAGACTGTTAACAAACAGCAAATGCTACGTATGCGGGGCATTTTGAAAAGTAACGCAACGTCGATTGCCTTCTGCTCTTGCGGCAGCAACCGGCGCCAACATACTCTGAGGCCAAACAAGCCCTGAGATGTGTCCATGCCAGAACCGTTATACGCCCGCGCGCCCGAAGACCTGCTGAATCCGGCAGAGATGCTGGCAATGTCGGGCTTGGATTTCATGCAAGGCGTTCTCGAAGGTCGCTTTCCGGCGCCGCCAATCGGCAAGACCCTGAATTACCAGTTGCACACTGTCGAAAAGGGCCGTGTCTGTTTCCGTGGTATCCCAACATTTGATTGCTGCAACCCGATGGGAACAGTCCATGGCGGCTGGTACGGAACCCTGCTGGACAGCGCCATGGCCTGTGCCGTGATGACGATGGTGGAACAGGGTAGCGGATACACCACGCTGGAGTACAAGGTGAACATTACCCGCACAATTCCAGTCGGCATGCAGATAGAAGCGATTGGCGAAATCGATCACTTCGGCCGCTCAACAGGTGTTGCCTCCGGCCGGATCGTCGGTGTTGCCGATGGGCGGGTTTATGCGACGGGGTCGACGACCTGTATTGTGTTGCGGTAGGCAGCAGCCTCAAAGAAGAATGACCGGTTTGAGTTAGAAGGCGACATTTTGTGTAGCATCCCTGGCGGCACTCTTGGCGATTTTGAATAAGCAACCGTGTGGTTTATTACATTCTTGAATAGACGAACTCTCAAATAACGAAGGAAGCGCACCAGTGTTCCACATGCTGACTTGTTTTAACCTCAAACCCGGCGTCGAGATTGAGGGCTTTCGAGACGCCTTTGTGGGGTTTGTAGATCATATGCGCAGCATCGATCTGGTCGAGAGCGCAGGGGCGATCGGCAAACGACAACGTGATACAATCATGGATACGGATGATGAGCGAGATCACGAGTATTTTGTCGTCATGTCGTTTCTCGATCGTGCTCAGTCTGACGCAGCAATCGATCTCATGTTAAAGCACGAGCAACTCTCGGAATCCGCGCATAAGGGCATGTATTCACGCGCCGAGGATATGGTTTTTATCTGCTGGCAGGACGTAGAGTAGTCGGTATCGCTAGCCAGTTCCCTCATGATTGCTTGCATATTTCAAACGGTAGCTAAGTCCAGAAAACCAGACCAGACCGCATCAAACTCAAGCCCGTTCCGAATACTCCATCG
The DNA here is from genome assembly GCA_024227475.1 of Paracoccaceae bacterium. Lineage (GTDB taxonomy): Bacteria > Pseudomonadota > Alphaproteobacteria > Rhodobacterales > Rhodobacteraceae > Amylibacter. Next base: position 11,963 of record JAAEUI010000279.1, read on the forward strand.
TTTCAGTATTCACCACGATGTCTTCGTCCTGGCTGATGAACGGGGGCACCATCACCCGCACGCCGTTGTCCAGCACCGCGGGTTTGAAGCTGTTGGCAGCCGTCTGTCCTTTCACCGCTGGTTCGGTCTCGACAATCTTGCAGGTGACTTTCTGAGGAAGCGATGCACTGAGCGCCTCGCTTTCAAAAAACTCGATCTGTATGGTCATGCCATCCTGCAGAAATGGCCGCCGGTCGCCGAGAATGTCGGCGGGCAGTTCGATCTGCTCATAGGTTTCCATATCCATGAACACCAGCATGCCATCGGATTCATAAAGAAACTGCTGGTCTTTCTGATCCAGCCGGACCTTCTCGACCTTGTCCGCGGCGCGGAAACGCTCATTCAGTTTAGAGCCGTTACGCAGGTTTTTCATTTCAACCTGAGCAAAAGCGCCGCCTTTTCCGGGCTTCACATGGCCGATCTTAACCGCGATCCATAAACCGTCGTTATGTTCAAGGATATTTCCCGGGCGGATCTCGTTGCCATTTATTTTCGGCATATCTTCTCACTCTTCCAAGCTTGAAACCTGATTTTGCGCAGCTATATCTTGTAGGTCTGCCGGTGACAACCCACGCGAAATGTGTATCTGTGGTCGCGAGCTATGCGTTACGCGCATGGCTCCCCTTCCAAAAATGCACTACCGAATCACCTCAAAATCGCCATAGTGCGCAGACTGCTAAAAATGATGAAAAGTAAAGAGGACGTGATGTTCGATTACGTTGACGAGACTGCTATTAATTACGATCAGGGTAAACGCTCGCAAAAATTGTTTGCAGCCGTTGTGTTGGCCGCTTTGGACGACGCAATCGCTGATGACAAGAAATACGGCAACGGCGTTGACTCGATTGCTCGCTGGGCCCGGTCTCGTGACGGGCGCGAAGTTCTGATGTGCGCCGGGATCGAACCAAACGAACGTTGTGTCAAAGGCATGATGGAGTTTGTTGGTCGTGGCGTGCGGACTTCAGTGGCTCTGAGCCGCGAAGAAAGCGAACGTCAACAGGCGCGCCGCGCAGCCTAAAGCACCCTCCAAGGTTAGGCTGAAAGAAGCACTCCGACAGGGGTGTTTTTTTTTGTGCAGCGATTTCGGGAGCGTTTTTTTGAACTACCCTTGCTTGCGTTTCACCCGCCGGGTCGGTTCTGCTTGTGTCGGGTCTTCGGGCCAGGGATGTTTGGGGTAACGTCCGCGCATGTCCTTGCGCACATCGGCGTATGATGTTGCCCAGAACCCGGGCAGGTCAGCGGTCATCTGAACCGGTCGCTGCGCCGGAGACAGCAACTCGATCAGCAAGGGAAGGCTGTCAGGTCCGACCGTTGGATGGCTGGTCATGCCGAACATTTCCTGCAAACGGACCGACACCTTGGGCTGCCCGCCGCTGTAGTCCACCGCCAGTTTGGTTCCCGTTGGGGCAGTAATCGAAGCAGGGGCAAGTTTGTCGAGTGTTTGGGTGTCTTCCCAACTCAGCAGGCCGCGTACGATTTGCCCCATTTCGAGCCGCTTCAGGTCTTCAACGGTTTTCATACCTCTCAGATGCGGTTGCAGCCAGGTTTCCAATGTTTCAATCAACCCATCCTCGCTGCAATCCGGCAGGCTGGTGCCCCGCGCCCGCAACCATTCCATCCGGGCCAGAAGGTATCGTGACGGCCTTGACCAGGGCAGAACCTCAAGCCCGAGATCGCGAATGCCTTCGGTCATACCCTTCGCCAATGCCTCCGGCGAACAGTCTTTCCAGTGTCGTTCTGCCAGAACCAATACGCCAAACCGGCTTTGAATTCGGGCAAGAACGCTTCGTTGGCGTTTGGACCAGTGGCAGGTCTTGTGTTCCTCGATCTGATTTCCGTAGACGCTGCGCAATTCCGTCTCGCTGAGCGGCAGAGCCATGCGCACCCGGGCCTCGCGGGCGTCTCCGTCCAGATCGGTAGCAACGATCATACGCTGCCCGCCGAGTGGATCGCCATCACCAAAGACCGCGCCCTTGCCACCGGACAACAGGAAGCGCGGAGCGTCGCCCTTGCGGCGCAGCCCGACCCGGTCGGGATAAGCAAGCGCCGCCATTTCGCCAAGGCTGAGGGTTTTACTCCCGCTGGCGTGCAGACGCCTGACATCTCGGCGAACCACGTCAAGTGCCGAACGGTTGATCCGGTGTGGACGTGTTGCCTCAAACTTTTTCGGGTCTTTCAGGGCTTCGATGCGCAGGCTCAGATCGCCCGGTAGGGCGGTTCCGCCACGCTGCAGAATATCACGGTTTTCCAGCAAGGCGGCCAGTTCGGCGGCCCCGGCTCCGGCGGTTTCCAGCAGATGGCCAAGCCGGGCATGGACCGGGTGGCGGGCGACGCGTTTGCCGTGTTCCGTGATCCGGTTGTCCGCATCCAGCGCCTCAAGGGAGCGCAGCAAGTGTTGAGCAGCGGTAAAATCACTGTCGCGCGGAGGATCGAGAAACGGCACGGCAGAGGGATCAGTTGTGCCCCAGGCTGCGAGTTCCAGCACCAGCCCGGTCAGGTCTGCTGCCTGGATTTCCGGCAGGGCGAAAGGCGCCATGCCGCCGTCCTCTCCCCTGGTCCAAAGCTTGTAGCACGCCCCCTCGGCCACACGGCCTGCACGGCCCTGCCGCTGCGTGGCCTCGGCCTTGGTTACCCGTTCTGTCACCAGCCGCGACATGCCCGAACCGGCATCGAACCGGGCGCGGCGGGCACGGCCACCGTCAACCACAACGCGGATGTCTTCGATGGTCAGCGAGGTTTCGGCGATGGCGGTGGCCAGCACCAGCTTGCGGCCGGTTTTTTCCGGCCGGATCGCCCTGCGCTGGTCGGAAAAAGGCAGAGCGCCGTAGAGCGGGTGCAAATTGATACCGGCCTTCAGCTTCGGGCGAAGCAGCGCTTCGACCCGCCGGATTTCGCCTTCTCCGGGCAGGAATACCAGAACGCCGCCCTCGGTTTCGTCCAGCGCTTGACAGATCAGCGACGCCATGGCGTCTTCAAAGCGCGGCCCACGTTGCCCTGGTTTGCTCCAGGGCCTTGGCAGATACCGGGGCTCAACGGGAAAACTGCGCCCCTGCGAGGTCACCACCGGGGCATCCACCATCAACGCAGCGACGGGTTCCGCATCCAGCGTTGCCGACATGGCGATCAGGCACAGGTCCGGGCGCAGGGCGCTGCGGATTTCAAGGCTGAGGGCAAGGCCGAGGTCGGCCTGCAGCGAACGTTCGTGAAATTCGTCAAAAATGATGCAGGAGATGCCGGTTAGTTCCGGGTCTGACTGAATCAGGCGGGTCAGCAACCCTTCGGTAATCACCTCGATCCGGGTGTCCGGCCCGGTCTTTTTGTCACCCCGCATCCGGTAGCCGACGGTTTGCCCCGTTTTCTCCCCCAGCGTTTCCGCCATCCGCTCTGCTGCTGCCCGGGTTGCAAGACGGCGCGGTTCCAGCATCAGGATGCGGCCCTCAAGCAGGTTCTGTTCCAGCAGGAACAACGGCACGCGCGTGGTTTTCCCGGCGCCGGGCGGGGCCTGAAGGACGGCCATATTGGCGCTGCGCAGCGCGATCAACAGGTCCGGCAGAACGGATTCGATAGGGAGGGCAGTCTTCATGCGACCTGTATTGTCGGGATCTACCGCCGTGTCGAGAGGTTGTGGGCCGGTGTCGACCTTGACTCACGAAGATCAAACAGAGCAGAATTCACTAATTGTGGCAGTTGATTTTCAAGAGGGTCGATATGCCGGGGCATCCGGAAAGAAGCGCGGACGACTATCTGGCGCAATACCGGGACGGAGCCAAGGCCGCCGGGGTCAGAATTTTGGCGCTGGTCGCGCTGATTTTGGCGACCTGGATCGTCGTCGTTGAAAAAACGCAGACCCAGGCGATCGAATACAGAATTTCGAAAATGAAAGCTGACACGCTGCGTGACCAAAAAGATGCGGTTATCAAGGGGATACAAAAAAGAGTAAACGACGAGAAGCAAAACGCCGCTGCAAATGCGGATACACAAGCATCTGGTAATTATATCGTTGTTACAACGGCCAACTACAAAGAGAAAGCCAACGAAAAGGAAAAGGGAGAATACGAGGGGTTGGACTCTCGGTTCCAAGCAGAAACCGTACGGCACAACAAAATCAGAGAGCCAAACGCGATCAGAATTCTTGGTTATGAATTCGAAGTACCGGCATATTTTGTCGGCGTTCTGCTAAGTTGCATGCTGCTGGTTCTGCTGAGCTACATCCGGCATAACAAGACGGCACTTTCCACATCTCTGTTGAAGGCGACCCTGGCCTTTGAAAAATTGAGTGGGGGAGCGGTAAAGCCCACCGATATAGCCGGACCGGCCCCGTTTTGGCTTGCTCCGGTGCACCTGTCTTCGGACCCGGAACTGGGAAGTAAAACCGAACAAAGAACCAAATTGTTGGCCGCACTGGGTTGGCAGGAAACCAAACACAAACAAAACCAAACGATCGTTTTTTCCTCGCTACTGCTGTGCTTTCTGTTGGCCCTTCGCGTGTGCTTCGTTCAATTTTCATTGACCGACGTGGACACAGAATTACAGTTGTTTGCAGGTTTGGACGAAAGAGAACCCGTTCGTTTGGCACGAGCGGACTGGTTCGAAAAGGCATTGCGAGTGATAACTGTATTGTTGCTTGGTGCGATTGCGTATCAGGCGGTCAGACTTCTGGTCGACGAGAATCGCCACTCCGAACAAAGACGCCGATTTTTGGTGTCTGGCTCCTCGTTCTCGGTGGTTTCCATTTTTGGTCTGATCACTTTTTCGCAACTTCGCTATTGGGGGTCGAGTACCGAATCCCAAGAAAAAGTACAAGCGGATCGCGCTGACACGCTAGTAAAACCCGGTTGGTACTTGCTTGTCAGAAACGGCAGGAAAACATCCCACTATTTCGATCCCGATTTTATTGCCAAACGGTTTGTCATTAAAAAGAAAGAAAACAGTTACGGCTCCGGAGGGGACAGAAATGTGAAGACAACTCCGCAGATGTCTGACGAGACAATCACGGAACTAGTTTCACATCTTCCTCACGATCGTTTCAATTTTACTGTCGAACTGTACGTGATGCGCACCATCAAAGGTGAACTAACCGATCCACGTCCATCAAAAGTTCCGGATGCCACTAATTTTCTGCGCAGGGCAGTTGAGATCATGGCAGATGCGACGTTCCCACGCCGTTTTTTCTCGGTTAGATTGTTCGACTTGCTCGCCAAACTCTACGCTCTGCATGACCCGGAAAAACTGAGTGATTTGGTAAACTTGGCAACGTCAACGATCAAAAGTAATGCCCCTGGCCTTTCTGCTTCCAACAAAAACAGGCTTGAGCGGCGGATCAAATTCTGGGGAAACCAAAACAGTTATGTTAAGTGGGTTGAAAGCGAAGACCGAGCCAAGTGGAAATTCTACAGGCGTTTGCCGGAAGCAGAAAAAAACTGGACAATTGATCTAAGGGCATCCTAACCTGATGTTGGCTGCGTTGTGACAAGGCGTCTCTCGGAGGGCGGTTCAATTCCGCCGCGCAGCCGTCCTTATCCCTACCTTCGTTCAGCCCTTGCCGTGCCGAACGTCGTTGTCGTGCTGAACGATATGAGCTGATAGGTTCCATCATCCAGTTGGTCATAAACCAGCGTGAAGGGAAAGTTGACCCGCTTTTGCATGGCTGCGGGAGAAAAACCGGCAATGCGGGTATAGGTGCCCTGGCAAGTCAGCCCGTCCGGCCCCGGTCTGGGAGAGGCCACGGTCAGGCGCGAGCGCCGCCGCCCGTCAAACATCTGGACCGAGCGGTTGCACAAACTGCGGACCGGGCTGTTGGTGAATATGGAATAGGCGGCGGTAAGGGGATCGACGGTGCTGTTCTGGTCAACGGGGTTAATGTCATAGTCGCGTTTCTCACGCTCGGGCAGATAGCTGTCAGCGATCGGTTTGCCGCGCGAAAACCGCATCGCCACCTGCGAGTGGCGCGATCCGGTTTTTGTCTCGCCAGTGTAATTTGATGGTTTGAAGTTTAAGCCGGAATAGGTCCCCCGGACAGAGCCAGTGTAACCGACGTCTCTTAGTTTGCGCAGGAATGCCGTTGGCTGCATGGCACCTGAAGTCGCGTAATGCGTGCTGGTTTTGTTGGTGTAGGTAGAAATCATACCTGCCTTGAACCCCCGGATATAGAGCGTGAAAACATGTGAATCTGTTGAATTGGCGTATCCAGTGTCCGGTGATGTTGCTGTCAGAGCAAAGCATAGAACGGCCAGCCTGACCCCGGAACCGCCTGTCTTGGCTTTAGTGCACATTTTTTGCCTTAAAAATTGCTGCCTGTCCTTTCTCATGGGCTTAAAGTTGATTAAGACACCTGAAAACCCCGGTCCGCCTGCAGACGGCAGTTTCGGCGGTATCATGCAAATGGGATG
>JAAEUI010000280.1 GCA_024227475.1 Paracoccaceae bacterium
GGCGCTGCTGACCATGCAAAAGCTGCTGCGAGATAACCAGATCAACAAGAATTACATCGCCATGGTTCAGGGTAACTGGCCACGCGAACTGACCGAACTGAAACTGCCGTTGAAAAACCCGCGGAAGAAGGTGCTGCAGCTGCTGGCGAAGACGAAAAGCCGCAAGCAAAGACGGCCGGTGAAGCCAGTGCGGTAGTCGAAACCGGATCCACATCCGGTGATAAAATGAGCAACGACTGGAACGACGCCCGGCGGGCCTATCGCGCTGGTGAGGAGGGTGCCGAACAATCCTACATGGCGCTGGTCGAGAAATATCCGGACCAGGCCGATATCCGCGGTGAACTCGGCAATATCTACATAAAATCCGGCAAACAGCAAAAAGCGGCCGAGCAATTTCTGCAAGCAGGCCTTTCGCTCGCCAGGGCTGGCAATACCGACAAGGCGAAACGGGTGCTGGAAATCCTGCGCAATCTCGACCCGGCCAGAGCCGAGCAGTTGCGGGTGGCGCTTGAAGGGTAGGGTGGCTGATGGTCATCTGTTTGTTTGATTTTGCTGTTTGTTTGATTTCCGCCCTTTGTTCGATTTTCGCCCTGGCTCCGCCAGGCCGCCCGTTCACGGACTGCAATTTGGCTAGTCGCCAAATTATTGTCCTGCCACGGAGGGAAGGTGCGTAACGCTGTGTTGGGAGAGGTTTGGATTCTCCGCTCTTTGTTTGATTTCCGCTCCGGCCTCCGCCGGACCGTCCGTTCACGGACTGCAATTTGGCTGGTCGCCAAATTATTGTCCTGCCACGGAGGGAAGTGTGCGTAACGCACCGTTAGGGGAACTTTCAACCATCCGTATGGCGAGCGAAGAGCGAGCCGGGCGAAAGCCCGCGCCCGCGCAGGCCCGAGCGAAGCGAGGATTAGCCGTGAGCGAAAACAGCCCCTCCTCTTGCACAACCCAATCCGTATCCTTTCCCGCATACATCAATCCAACCCGTATCCACGGCCAAACTCTCCATCCATCCGCCCACGCCAAATCCACCCGCGCGAAGTTCGCAAGGCTGAAATCAGATGAAACACGGGACGCAGCA
>JAAEUI010000281.1 GCA_024227475.1 Paracoccaceae bacterium
GCCACAGACGACCGCCCCCTGAGATCAAGGGTGACGATATCTTCGGCTTTATCATCCTGAAGTGAGTTCAAAACCAGATCGAGCAAAGACATGCTCGGAATATTGGCTTGTTCTTTGGCCTTTCCGGCCTCAACACGTTCGCTCAGAACAGTGTCCTCCTGAAATACGCGCCGCTATTCTCGGGCGCTGAGATAGGGGAATCGTAGCAGAACCTGGGAGTTGGGGGCAAGGGGGCGATATTTCAAAAAGTTGTTGAAAGCGCCTCTTTTTGATATGATGGCGGGGTATTCATTCGAACGTATTGGAAAGTAAAGCTGATGGGATCCACTGATTTTTCGGAATATGCTGACGGTTGGCTGTCTATTGCCAAAATTGTTGCACTGGGCGCGGTGGGGGCGTGGACGTACATTCAATGGGGAACAACGATCTTTCCGAAAGAATCATACGAACAATCCGTACGCGCCGCACAGACCCGCACGGATTTAAACATTCAACTTCAAAACTTTCGGTCAGGCTATTTGGGCAAGAGCGCCGAGGAAATCGGTATCCAAATACTGTCTCGGTCCTCGGAAATCGATTATAGTTCTGGTGTGGACACTCACACAATTGTTACGGGAGAAATTGCCCTGCAAAACCCGCGAAAGTTCCCAGTTCAGTATTCCATTTCTGAAATCGCGTTCTCTCTGGGCAGGACCGAAGTGATCGGCGCTCAACCTGTTTGGGAAGATTTAGACAAACTGGAACTGGACTCTATCTTCGGTCATAAGGCAGCTGAAAATCGCATCATCGAACCCGGTGGCAGCAGCTATCAGAGCTTTGTACGCCATTTTCCTGTTCACTGGTGTTGCTTTGGAAGCTTTGACGACCAGCCAAAACCCATTCGAGTTCTCGTTAGGTTTAAGCTGAAAGGCATCCACCCTAAAACGGGCAAGGAAATTCCGAATTCAGAGAAAGAGAAATTCGTGCGGTTCCTGGGGTTTGTTGACCCCCGAACCGATTTTCTGAAAGGGGAAGATGTTGCAAAAGGGTTGGCCCAGGGTGTTGCGACTATAGCGTCTACACCAGACTCGCCCTATGACTACTACGACCCCCAAATCCCGGATTTGAGCGACAAGAACACACTGGAGGTTCCTGGGTAAGTTGGCGCAAACTAGGGTCTGTGGAGTATCAGCATTTCACGATTCATTGGTGAGTCCAATAATTCGTGAAAAGCTCTAGCTCCGCACCAACTTCTCATAATCCTCCGAAATCGCCCGCGCCAGCGCGCCAACCTCGAAATTGTAATCGCCGATCTGCCCAACCGGCGTCACTTCTGCTGCCGTGCCGGTCAGCCAGCACTGCTCAAAGCTTTCCAGTTCCTCAGGCATGATATGCCGTTCCTCAACCTGAACCTGCATTCCCTTCAGGCGTTCGATCACGGTCTGCCGGGTCAGCCCATTCAAAAAGCAATCCGGTGTTGGCGTATGCACAACACCGTCCTTGACGAAAAACACATTCGCGCCCGTCGCTTCAGCGACATAGCCGCGATAGTCAAACATCATCGCATCCGAACAGCCCTTGGCCTCCGCTGCGTGTTTTGACATGGTGCAGATCATGTAGAGCCCGGCCGCCTTGGCCGATGACGGAATGGTCTCCGGCGACGGTCGTTTCCATTTTGAGATGTCGAGCTTGGCACCCTTCATCTTGGCATCACCATAGTACGCACCCCACTCCCAAGCAGCGACAGCCATGCGCACCGGGTTCCGCTCAGACGCGACGCCCATGTCTTCACCGGCCCCGCGCCATGCCGCGACCCGCACATAAGCGTCGGTGAACCCATTGGCCTGCAGAACCTCGATCTTGGCGGCTTCGATTTCATCAACCGTGTAGGGGATCGGCATGTCGATCAGATTGCCTGAATTCAGCAACCGAGCGGAATGCTCGCGGCTCTTGAAAATCTTTCCGTTATAGGCCCGTTCCCCCTCAAACACCGAAGAGGCATAGTGCATCGCATGGGTCAGGATATGCACATTGGCCTCGCGCCACGGCAGCATCTTGCCATCCATCCAGATGAACCCGTCACGATCCGCATAAGAACCAGCCATTTTTAACGTCCCCTTTTTTCAGCCAGCAGGCATTATTTAAGAAAGTTGCGCAGATCAGGCCAAAAAAGACATGAAATTACGTCAATCCGCGATTTTGCTAACATTTGATTCTTGGAAAGTCAACAAGACTGACATAAATTGAGATCAGCGCAGTGAATTTGTGATCGGGACGTAATATTACGATGCAGGACCGCCCAGCCCCAACAGGTGAGAACCTGTTGTTTTTAACCGACGATCAGCTGTTGCAGGGGATCGAGTTGATGTTCTTTGCCTATCGCGGATTCACCTCGGACCCCGACAGAATTCTGGAAAACTACACCTACGGTCGCGCCCATCACCGCGCGATCCACTTCATTCACCGCCGTCCCGGCACCACGGTCAACAATCTTCTGGATATTCTTGGCGTCACCAAGCAATCCCTCAACCGGGTGCTGCGCCAACTGGTTGACGATGGACTGGTCGAAAGCCGGGTTGGCGAAAAAGACCGGCGCGAACGTCACCTTTACCTCACCAAAGCCGGCGTTGAACTGGAATCCGAACTCTCCTCCGCCCAGCGCAAACGCATGCGTTCAGCTTACAGGACCGCGGGGCCCGACGCGGTTCAGGGGTTTCGCCAGGTTATGGAAAACATCATGGACCCCAGCATGCACCGCCACGTCAAGAAGCTGACAAAGGACTAGCACGCCATGACCGCACAATTGTCAGACGCCCATATTCTGATCGTCGATGATGACGAGCGCATACGCGGTCTGTTGCAGAAGTTTCTCAGCCGCAACGGCTACTGGGTCACTGCCGCGCGCGATGCAGCTCATGCCCGGCGTCTGCTGGAAGGCCTTGAGTTTGACCTCATGGTGCTCGACGTCATGATGCCCGGAGAAGATGGGATTTCCCTGACCCGCGGCCTGCGCGAAACCCTCAGCATGCCAATCCTTCTGCTTACCGCCAAAAGCGAATCCAACGAACGCATTCTGGGGCTGGAAGCCGGGGCTGACGACTACCTGTCAAAGCCCTTTGAGCCCAAGGAACTCGTGCTGCGCATCAACGCAATCCTGCGACGCGTGCCCAAAGAGGCCGCCACTGATGATCCGCCGAAAACGATGCTTCTGGGCGATGTCAGATACGATGTTACCCGCGGCGAACTCTGGCGCGGCACTGATCTGGTACGTCTGACCGCTACCGAAAGCGCCCTGATGCGGATTTTTTCCAACCAGCCGCACAGTCCGGTCAGCCGCGGCAAGCTGGTTTCTGATCTTGGGCGGGACGGCGGCAAAGCCCAGGAACGCGCAGTTGACGTTCAGATAACCCGGTTGCGCCGCAAGATAGAAAACGACCCGAAGGCACCGCGCTATCTACAGACCGTTCGCGGTTCCGGCTACATGCTGGCCCCGGATTGAATCTGACATTCACCACCTGGAACTGCGCAGACGGTTTTGCCCGCAAATCGGCCTATCTGAACGAGTTGGATGCGGATTTTATAACCGTTCAAGAAGTTCGGCGGCCGGCCTTTGAACAACTTTCCGGCTTCTACCGGCATGCTTTCTATCAACAGTCAAACACCGCCCGCGGCATCGCGGTGTTCAGCAACCTGGATGCGGATGTGTCAGTGCTACCTATGCGGCTGCGCAAAGCAGATCACTGTTACCTCGCGGTGCAAATTGATCTGCCGGGTGGCGCGCTTGATGTCCTTTCCGCCTGGGTGAAGCCGGTCGAAGATTATGTCCGCCCGAGCCAGCGGGCATTCCGCGCGTTTTTCAGGGCCTCCGCCGCTCCGTACAAAATCATACTTGGAGACCTCAATCAAAATCTGGTGTTTGACCGCAACCGGCGGCTGGGCCTGTTCGCAAAAACAGCATCCCAGATGGCAAAACACGGTCTGCGCAGCCTGTATCATGAAGCAACATCTGACGGATTTGGCGATGAAAGCCGCCCGACCCATTTCCTGACTTACGATAAATCCCGCCCCTACCACCTAGATTACATTTTTGCCTCGCAGAACCTGCCGCTGGTGAAGTTTGAGCTGTTCTCCCAAGACCCCTGGTCAGATCAGCGCCGAAGCGACCATTTGCCCCTGCGAGCACAGCTCGAATTTCCGGCCTTCCTATAACGCACCTTGTGGCCAGCCCGCCGGTGCAATAATTTGGCGTTATGACAACAGCCCTCATCACTCACCAAGACTGCCTGAACCACATCACACCGGGTGGCCATCCGGAACGTGTCGCCCGGTTGGAAAACATCCTGCACACTTTGGGAGCACCAAAATATAATGCCCTGCTGCGGGTGGATGCCCCCCTTGGCAGCGACGTGCAAATCATGCTGGCCCACCCCCCCGAGCATGTCGCCGCTATCAAAGATGCTGCCCCCCTCAGCGGCTCCTGCGCACTCGATGCTGACACCCACATGTCTGAAGGCTCACTTCAGGCCGCCTATCGGGCCGTCGGTGGCAACATAAAGGCGGTTGATCTGGTCCTGAGCGGAGAGGCGACAAATGCCTTTTGTGCGGTACGCCCCCCGGGCCATCACGCCGAACACTGTACACCCATGGGCTTTTGCCTGTTCGGGAATGTGGTGATCGCCGCCAAACACGCGTTGGACAACCACGGGCTGTCCCGTGTGGCAATCGTCGATTTTGATGTCCATCACGGCAACGGAACGCAGGATCTTGTCTGGAATGACAAGCGTATTCTGTTCTGCTCAACCCATCAGATGCCGCTCTATCCCGGCTCTGGCGCTGCGCACGAAGCCGGTGCCCATCAGAACGTCGTAAATGTGCCGCTCAAACCCTACGCGGACGGCAGCGATCTTCAGGCTGCCTTTGTCGATACTATCCTGCCCGCGCTGGCGGAATTTGCCCCCGAAATGATTTTCATTTCTGCAGGGTTCGATGCCCATCGCGCCGATCCCCTCGCCAATCTGGAATTCACCGAGGCCGATTTTGCCTGGGCGACACAGCAACTCTGTGAATTCGCCAAAACCCACTGTCAGAACCGCGTGGTCTCGACTCTTGAAGGCGGATATGATTTGCAGGCGCTGGCAGCCTCGACTGCCGCACATGTGTCTGTTTTGATGGAGCAAGGGTGATGGGTGACAAGGCAGTGGCCGAGATGAGCTTCGAAGAGGCGATGGCCGAGCTGGAAAGCGTGGTTGGCCGTTTGGAAAGCTCCCAGGTCGCCCTTGATGACTCGATCAAACTTTACGAACGCGGTGCCTCGCTTAAAAAACACTGCGAGGCCAAGTTAAAACAGGCGGAAGAGAAAGTCGCCCAGATCACCTTGAGCCCTGATGGCCAACCCGATGGTCTGAAACCAGTTGAAGGCTGATTTATGTCCGCCGCGTTTACAGAGCTTCTGGCAGGCACGGTCAGCCAGGTCGAATCAACCCTTGATGCCCTGCTGCCTGACCCGGCGGACAGCCTGATCGCACATCAAATGCGGTACACAACACTGAACGGCGGAAAACGGTTGCGTGCTTTTCTTGTTGTTCACAGCGCATCGCTGTTTGACGTACCTGAAGGCGCGGCTCTACGGGCTGCCGCTGCCATTGAATGCGTTCACGCCTATTCCCTTGTCCACGACGATCTGCCCTGTATGGACGATGATGATCTGCGCCGCGGCAAACCAACAGTCCACGTCAAATGGGGCGATGCCACAGCAGTCCTGGTTGGTGACGCGCTTCAGACCATTGCCTTTGAAATTCTGGCAGACCCGGCCACTTCGCCCGATCCCGCACTCCGTTTACAACTGATCAGCTCGCTGGCCCGCGCTGCGGGCGCACGAGGCATGGTCCTGGGACAGGCGCAGGACATCGCCGCCGAAACCACGGCTACCGCTCTAACGCTGAAGCAAATAACCGATCTGCAAGCCAACAAGACCGGTGCGCTGATCCGCTGGGCCGCCGAAGCTGGCGCACTTCTTGGCCAGTCAGACCCGGCAATACTGTCACAATTCGCAACTGCGCTGGGTCTGGCCTTTCAGATACAGGACGACATTCTGGATATCGAAGGCGATGCAAAAACCGCTGGCAAACGATTGCAGAAAGATGCCGAGGCAGGCAAAGCTACTTTCGTGTCAGTGTTGGGCCTCGCGGCAGCGAAATCGCGCGCCGCTTCACTTGTCACCGAAGCATGCGATGTTCTGGCTCCCTACGGATCCGCCGCCGACCCATTGCGACAGGTCGCCGGTTTCGTTATCCAGCGGAACATGTGATACAGTCTTCTCGCTGAAATCAGGACAACCCTTTGACCAATAACCGCCCCCATACACCGCTGCTTGATCAGGTGAACGCGCCCGAAGACCTCAAACGTTTGTCGGATGACGAGCTGTGCCAGTTGGCAGACGAACTGCGTGCCGAAACCGTCTCTGCCGTATCAGAAACCGGCGGCCATCTTGGTGCCGGGCTTGGCGTGGTGGAACTGACAACAGCGGTTCACGCGGTATTCGACACGCCAAAAGACCGCCTGATTTGGGATGTGGGCCACCAGTGTTACCCCCATAAGATACTAACCGGTCGGAGGGACCGCATCCGCACCCTGCGTCAGGGAGGTGGCCTCTCTGGTTTCACAAAACGTTCCGAGAGCCCCTATGATCCCTTTGGCACCGCCCACAGCTCCACCTCAATATCTGCTGCGCTTGGATTTGCGGTCGCCCGCGACCTCGGTGGCTCCCCGGATCACGGTCTGGGCGATGCCATAGCCGTCATCGGGGACGGCGCCATGTCAGCTGGCATGGCCTATGAGGCGATGAACAACGCCGGCCACCTCGGCAAGCGTCTGATCGTGATCCTGAACGACAACGAGATGTCGATTGCTCCCCCCGTTGGCGCCATGTCCACTTACCTGTCCCGCCTCTACGCTGGTGAGCCTTTCCAGGAACTCAAATCCGCCGCCAAAAGCGCAATTTCGCTGTTGCCGGAACCGTTTCAGGACGGCGCCAAACGCGCCAAGGACATGGTCAAACACATGACCGTCGGCGGCACCCTGTTCGAACAGCTCGGCTTTTCCTACGTCGGCCCGATTGATGGCCACGACATGGAGCAGCTTCTCAACGTCCTGCGCACCGTCAAGCAACGCGCCACCGGCCCGATGCTGATCCACGTGCTGACCAAAAAGGGTAAGGGTTACGCCCCGGCGGAAGCTTCGCTGGATAAATACCACGGTGTCGGCAAATTCGACGTCATCAGCGGCAAACAGCACAAGGCCCCTTCGAACGCTCCGAGCTACACCAAGGTCTTCGCCCAAAGTCTGATCAAGGAGGCTGCCAAAGACGACAAGATCGTCGCCGTGACCGCCGCCATGCCCGACGGCACCGGGCTTGATCTGTTCGGGGCCCAATACCCCAGCCGTTGCTTTGACGTCGGCATCGCCGAACAGCACGCCGTCACCTTCTGCGCCGCCCTGGCTGCCGGTGGCATGAAACCTTTCTGCACCATGTATTCCACCTTCCTGCAGCGCGGCTACGATCAGGTGGTGCACGACGTCGCCATCCAGCGCCTGCCGGTGCGCTTCGCCATCGACCGCGCTGGTCTCGTCGGCGCCGACGGCCAGACCCACGCAGGGTCATTTGACATCGGCTTTCTGGCGAACCTGCCCGATTTTGTGGTCTTGGCCGCCGCAGATGAAGCTGAACTGGTGCACATGGTCGCAACCGCAGCATCAATCAACGACCGCCCCAGCGCCTTCCGCTTTCCCCGCGGCGAGGGCGTCGGAGTAGAATTGCCGGAAACCGGAATACCCCTCGAAATCGGCAAGGGTCGCATCGTGCAACACGGCAGCCGCGTTGCCATCCTGTCTTTCGGCGCCCGCCTGTCAGAATGCCTCAAGGCGGCAGAATCCCTAACCGCCAAAGGCATCACCCCAACCGTGGCAGACGCCCGTTTCGCCAAACCGCTTGACCATGCCCTGATCCGCGAACTGGTGGCCAACCACGAGGCCCTGATCACAATCGAAGAAGGCGCAGTCGGCGGCTTTGGCAGCCACGTTGCGCAGTTCCTGAGCGATGAGGGCATCTTTGATACCGGCCTCAAATTCCGCTCCATGGTCCTGCCCGACACATTTGTCGATCAGGATTCCCCGGCGAAAATGTACGAAGTTGCGGGCATGAACGCGCCGCAGATCGAAGCAAAGGCGCTGGAAGTTCTGGGCGTGGCTCAGATCGGCAAGGCACGGGCTTAACTTACACCCGCGAAAACCGCCCCACCAACTCGCTATGCGCCGACCAGCGGA
This sequence comes from Paracoccaceae bacterium, assembly GCA_024227475.1. Taxonomy (GTDB): domain Bacteria; phylum Pseudomonadota; class Alphaproteobacteria; order Rhodobacterales; family Rhodobacteraceae; genus Amylibacter. Next base: position 8,302 of record JAAEUI010000281.1, read on the forward strand.
ACTGGTCCACCACCTGCACCTTGTCGAGCGTATATCCACCCGCTACCAGCACCTCCGCGTCCCGCGCAAAGGTCGCCGGATTACACGAGACGAACGCTATCTTCCCGATCCCTGACCCGGCCAGGACCTCTACCTGCGCTTTCGCCCCGGCCCTCGGTGGATCAATTACCGCTGCATCAAACCCTTTGAGTTCGTCTGCCAACAATGGCCGCCTGAACAAATCTCGCACCTCGGTTGTCACCCGCCTTAGCCCACCTGCATGACGCCACCCGGCATCCAGCGCCGCCAGCATATCAGCCTCACCTTCAACCGCGTGAACCTCCGCCGTCTCCGCCATCGGCAGGCTGAAGGTCCCGCACCCGGCAAACAGGTCTACAACCCGACCTGCACCGCCAACACATTCGCGCACTGCCGCCAGCAAAACATCCTCGCCCTCTCGCGTTGCCTGCAAGAACGCGCCTGCCGGGGGTCGCACCTGTGCAATGCCGAACCGTTGCAATGGCGGCTGCAATTCCAGCACCACCTCGCCGTTCCAGGCCACCCGGGCAAACCCCGCTGCGTGGGTGACGGCCGAAACCACCTGCAACTGCTGTGGCTCCAGATCCTTGGCCTCGCGCACATCGACGTCCAGCCCGCCAAGACTCTCTGTCACGGCGATCCGGATTTCTCCTTTCCGCGTTGCCCCGAGCCGGGTCAGGTCTTTCAGAACGGGAATACTGTCCTGTATTTGAGGGCAGATCAGCGCGCAGTCAAGCACCTCAACCAATACATCAGACGCCCGCCCATGAAATCCAACCACCGCACCCTTTTTGGTCCGCCGCGCCGAAAACACCGCACGGCGGCGCGAGTGTTCCGGCGAGGTTTGCACCGCTCGAAACTCAGGTTCCAGCCCGTGCCGCCTCAAGGTTGCCGCGACACTTTCCAGCTTCCAGTTCGCCAGCACGTCATCCCTGACATGTTGTGTGACGCAGCCACCGCAGGTCTTGAAATGCCGACAGGCAGGCTTGATCCGCTCCGCCACCGGCTCAACAATCCGCGGCACGTCCATGCGCCCATTTGCTAATATGCCCTCGACGGTTTCACCCGGCAGCGAAAACGGCACAAAAACCTCACGCCCTTCATGCACGGCAACGCCATCACCCTGATGGCCCAGGCGTTCTATGATCAGCCGGGTGGTCATGGGCCGGTCAGGCGGATTGCGCAGGCGTATCGCGCGTCAGCGGCGCAGGCAATCGCTCCAGCATTTCCTTTGGGCACACCTGTACGAAATTGGCCAGCTCTTCATCCCAGCGGCGCATAATTTCAGTGGCCCTGCTGCTGCGGGTCTCGGTGACATGATCCGCGATCAGCCTCTTAAGCTGCGCCTCCCAATGGTCCACTGTTACCGGTGTGGTAACCAGTGTTTCAGCATTCAGGAACCGGTTCAGATGGCCATCCGGGTCATACACGTAAGC
>JAAEUI010000282.1 GCA_024227475.1 Paracoccaceae bacterium
GATCTGCCCGAACGGATCCGAACGGACGCGCAGCGCCTGGAACAGATCATCAAAAACCTGATCTCCAATGCCATCAAATTTACGGATGAAGGCCGTATCAGCGTCACATTTTCTCCGCCGGCACGGGGCGTGGATTTATCGCGCAGCGGGTTGGATGCGCGGCGCGCCCTCGCGATTGCGGTGACGGATACGGGCATCGGGATTCCGCCGGACAAGCAACTGGACATTTTTGAGGCCTTTCAGCAGGCTGACGGCAGCACGTCGCGCAAATACGGCGGCACCGGTTTGGGGCTGTCCATCTCCCGTGAATTGACAAAATTATTAGGCGGTGAAATTCACTTACAGAGCACACCCGGCAAAGGCGCCACCTTTACCCTCTATCTGCCTTTGGAAACTGGAAACTCGCAACTGGAACGGTTCGACTCCGCCCACCAGGCCAGGCATCCTGAGCGAAGCGATGTCCTGAGCCGGTCGCAGGGTCGCAGGCCCCAATCCCACACTCCTGAAATCCGAAATCCGAAATCCGAAATCCGAAATCCATACGTTCCCGACGACCGGGACATACTGCAAGCAGACGATCACGCCATCCTGGTGATTGAAGATGATCCCAATTTTGCGAAGATTTTGCGCGATCAATGCCGCGCCAAAGGCTGCAAATGTCTGGTCGCAGAAACTGGCGAAGATGGGCTGCACCTGGTGCAAAGCTATCCTGTGCAGGCCATCGTCCTGGATCTCAAACTGCCGGGCATTGACGGCTGGGTGGTGTTGGATACCTTAAA
>JAAEUI010000283.1 GCA_024227475.1 Paracoccaceae bacterium
ACTTACGTGGACGAACAGAAATCAGGTGTGGTTTTGGTTGCTCCCTTTGAAATCCACCTGCCCGGTATTGCCAAGCCGGTTCAACCCGATGTTTTCTTCATTGCCGCCGAACACCAGCCTCGCCCCGGCGACAAAATCTTTGAAGGCGCGCCGGATATCATCATAGAGGTTCTCTCCCCCAGCACAGCTCGCCTGGATCGAGTAGTGAAATTTGATGCCTACGAGCGGGCCGGTGTCCGTGAATATTGGCTGGCCGATCCCCGCTCTCGTTTTGTCGAAGTCTATGTCCTGCCCACCGAAGGGGCCGAGTACACTCTCCTGGGCCAGTTTGGACCAGGCGAACAGTTGTGTTCAGAGGTGCTGCCGGAATTGGCGGTGACCGTTGATACTCTGTTTACCCCAGTTGAAGTGTAAAATCGAGGAGCGAAGCATCCCCAGATGCGGAGCGGATCTAGTATACACCGTCTGAGACTTAAGACTGGAGATACAACATGCTAAAAAACAACCCCCTCTGGTACAAAAATGCCATATTTTATGAAGTCCACCTTCGCTCATTTTGCGACAGCAACGGCGACGGCAAAGGCGACCTGCCCGGCCTGACCACCAAACTGGACTATCTCAAAGAGCTGGGCGTCGACTGCATCTGGCTGCTGCCGATGTTCCCCTCGCCGCTTAATGACGACGGCTATGACATCGCCGATTACGACAATATCCATCCCGATTACGGCACGGTTGAGGATTTCAAAACTTTGGTCGCCGAAGCTCACGCCCGCGGTATGCGCATCGTTGCCGATTTGGTGCTCAATCACACCTCCGACCAGCACGCCTGGTTTGTCGAGTCGCGCAAATCAAAAGACAATCCCTACCGCGACTACTACGTCTGGAGCGACACCGATCAAAAATACACTGACGCCCGCATCATCTTTGTCGATACCGAACCTTCCAACTGGACCCTCGATGAGGCTACCGGTGAATACTATTGGCATCGATTCTATGCCAGCCAGCCTGATCTCAACTACGATAATCCTGAAGTGGCTGACAAAATGATTGACATTCTCAAATACTGGATGGATATGGGTATCGACGGCTTTCGGGCCGATGCCGTGCCCTACCTTTTTGAGCGCGAAGGCACCAACTGCGAAAACTTGCCCGAAACCCACGCTTACCTCAAACGGGTGCGCCGCGTGCTGGACCAAGACTACCCCGGCACCATCCTGCTGGGCGAAGCCAACCAGTGGCCTTGGGATTTGCGGCCCTACTTCGGCGGTGACGAAGCCGACCTCACCGCGCCCGGCGACGAGTTTCACATGGCCTTTCATTTTCCGGTCATGCCCCGTATTTACAAAGCCCTCAAATTGGGCGACACCACCGACATTCTCGACATTATGGACCGCACCCCCTCCATTCCCGATAACTGCCAGTGGTGCGTCTTTTTACGCAACCATGATGAAGTGACTCTGGAAATGGTCACCGAGGAAGACCGCCAGTTGATGTGGAAGCTGTACGCCCCGGAAGACCGCATGCGACTCAATCTGGGCATCCGTCGCCGGCTGGCTCCGCTGCTGGATAACGACCGTCGCAAAATTGAAGTCGCCAACGCCATTTTGTTCAGCCTGCCCGGCGCGCCCATCGTCTACTACGGCGATGAAATCGGCATGGGCGACAATATCTGGCTCTTTGACCGCAACGGCGTCCGCACCCCCATGCAATGGACCGCCGAGCCCGGCACCGGCTTCTCCAGCGCCGAGCCCTGGGCTCCGGTCATTGATGATGACACCTATGGCTACCAAAAAATCAACGTGGCCGCCCAGCAAGCCGATCCCGAATCGCTGTTTCACACTATGAAGCATTTTATTGCGACCCGCAAAGCTCACCCGATCCTCGGTTGGGGGCGCTGCGATTTTCTGCGCGTCGAAAACAAAGCTGTGCTGGCCTACCTTCGCCGCACCGGCGAGGGGCAGATGCTCATCGTCTGCAATCTGTCAGACCAACCGCAGGAGGTCACCCTCTCGTTACCAGAGTTTAGGGGGGTCACGCCCCAAGATGTGTTGACTGGGCAGGCGCACAATATTATCTCTGACGAATACACGTTATCATTGGGCGCTTATCAATATTACTGGTTTGATCTCTCCGGGACTACATAATCCTGTCTCGTTATCCTAGCCTGAACGTATACTCATGCGATGTACCTGCCCATCGTGCTGCGTATAACTGCCCTTGAGTGAACACCCATGACGATCAAACAGGAAATGACCCGGTACAGTTCTTTTTTACTCCGCCTGTGGCAAGAGGAAAAGACGAAGAGGTCCGTCACCTGGCACGGCAAGGTCGAGTCGATTCAGACCGGCCGGAAATGGCAGTTTTCTGCGCCGGAAGCCTTGTTTGATTTTTTGTGGACTGAGGTTGAAGGTGTACAATCGGAGACATCAAGCTTGGCTCAGAAGTTTACGCAAGAATAGAACACAGATCGTACAGATTAAACGGATTGACACGGATAAAAAATAAGAATCGGTGTATAGATCCATCTAATCCGTGTCATCCATGTTCCATATGATGTCATTTGGTGAACTTCTCCTGAGTCATAAGCATCCAATGGCATGAACGATGACCCGACAGCTTTCCCGCCAAACGCTCAGCCAAATCCTGCAAGCCGAAAATATTGATCGTCTGTCTCTGGCCGATCTGGTTCGATTGGTTGAGACAGAAGAAGGTGTCTTTGATTTCAGGCCGGAAGGCATCTGCCACATCGATCCCCGCAACGGTGATCGGATTGTTTATAACTCGGCCAGGGTTCGCCGACCGCACGATAATCGCCCTCCCAACCAACGCTCCACCCAACAAACCAACCAACAATCCAACCAACAAACCAACCAATGCATTATCTGCCAGGGTCAAACCACCGGCGTCATCGATGTGGCCGATCTGAGCGAAGGCTTTACTTTTATCAATGTGAATCTCTTCCCCAGCCTCTATCCGGGTGGGCCATTGGAGCCATCACCCCAAAATGACCTGGGTCCGGCCGGGATACCCGTTCACGGCTTTCATTTTTTGCAGTGGACCTCAGCGCAGCACGATAAGGATTGGCACAATATGCCGCCATCTGACCGGGTGGTGGTCATGCAGCGACTGGCCGCCCTGGAAAAAAAGTTACTGACAGAGCAAGCGGCTGCTTCTGTGTTAATCATCAAGAATTACGGGCGTTTGGTGGGGGGATCGCTGGAACACGGTCACCAGCAGATTGGGTTCAGCAGCGTGATGCCCCGTCGTATGCGTGACAACCAGCGTTTTGAGCAGGAGCGCGGCGAAACTTTTTCTGCTTATCTACTCCGAGAAAATCCGCCGGAATTGGTCATTAAAGATTATGGCCCGGCAGTGCTGCTGGTCCCTTACTTTATGCGTCGCCCGTATGATATGATGTTGCTGGTCAAGGATGTCAGCCGGCGTTATCTGTACGAACTGTCCGAGGCTGAACTTGCTGCCGTGGCGCAGGGCTGGCACGATGCTATTTGTATGATGAGATGGGTCATGCCGGAAATCGGACGAGAAACGGCCTACAACGTGGTCACCCATAATGGGCCGGGCGCCGGGCTGTATTTTGAGTTTCTTCCCTACACCCAGGAGATGGGTGGCTTTGAACATCTGGGTCTGTTTGTTTGCCAGGGCAACCCGATAGATACAGCCGGCCAAATCCGAACGTTGCTTTAGATCGACGGCAGCACTCCAGTCAACCTCAGCAACCACCCGGCGGATGGTCGGTCTCCAAGCTGGGGGCGGTAGGTGACTCGCTGAGGACGCGGATTTGGCTGCAAGCGGTGAACTCCACCGGTAATCAGCGGTGTCATTGTCGC
>JAAEUI010000284.1 GCA_024227475.1 Paracoccaceae bacterium
CCACGGCGGCATGGGGATCAAGAAGATACCCGCTCGCCGTATGGTAGACAGCGTCTATGGTAGACAACGTCTGCTCATCGCTAATTGAAGCCGAAGTGAAACCTTGACGCACTGCATCGGCCGTGCGGGTGTCCATCTGAATGCTGCCGGCACTTTTGAATTCGGCCATCCAACCACGGATTTTATCCGGATTGCGCCCTGTGGCAAAATACAGATAACGCCAGAAATTATAAGGCACGACGATGTCAATCGCCGAAGAGACGGTTCGGATAAGATCTTTTTTGGCAAAGATTGCGTTTGAGAAAGCCTGGTGAAGGGTCGCGTTGCGATTGTTTGCGCAGATATACGTTTGCACCGGCAGGCCCATGGCGCGGGCCATGTATCCGCCGAAGAGGTTGCCAAAAGCACCGGATGGCACAGAAAAAACGACTTCCTGGCCCACTGCATCGACAGTCCGAAAATAGCCGTAGAAATAAGGAACCGCTTGAAGCATCACCCGACACCAGTTGATAGAGTTCACGCTTGACAGCCGCAGTTGTTTTCTAAGATCCTCGTCGGCAAACATCCGGGCAACCACCAGATCGATATCGTCACCGCCATCGGGGCAGTTCTCCACCCCGACCGCAAAAACGTTGGCGGCTTCCAGAGTCGTCATCTGGCGCTCTTGCTCTTCTGAAATCATCCCGCGGGGGTAAAGCGTCCAGCAGTCAACGTTGGGTTTGCCCGCCGCCGCATAGGCCGCCGCAGGGCCGGTGTCACCGGTCGTCGCCACTAAAAGAGACATGCGCGTTC